>JADCFP010000001.1 GCA_020249465.1 Roseomonas sp.
CGCTGGGGGGAAATTTTGCCAGCACTGTCAACTTCGCTGGACATTAGAAGTGTAACATTGATATGATCCACCCGGAAAGGCTCAGCAGGCCCGCACCGCTCGGTGCCGGGCACGGCGCAATCAAGACAGCAAGCAGAACGTGACAGACACAAACGACCAATTGGACCTGAAGGCGCATATTCGCGGCATCCCGGATTTTCCAAAGCCGGGCATTCTTTTCTATGACATTTCCACCCTGCTCCGGCACGGCCCCGCCTGGCGCATCGCTGTGGCGCGCATGGCGCGTGCGATCAGGCCCCATAAGCCCGACCTTCTGGCGGGCGTTGAAAGCCGCGGCTTTCTGGTCGCGGCACCGCTCGCGCTTGAATTGGGGCTTGGCTTCATCATGCTGCGCAAGCGCGGCAAGCTGCCCGGTGAGCGCATTGGCCTGGATTACGCGCTCGAATACGGCACGGACCGGATTGAAATGCAGGCAGATGCCGTAAGCCCCGGCCAGCGCGTTGTCCTGTTGGATGATCTGCTGGCCACCGGCGGCACCATGGCTGCCGGGATTGCCCTGCTGCGCCAAGCGGGTGCCGTGGTGCCCGCCGCCGCCGCGCTGATTGAACTGACATTTCTTGAAGGGAGGAGGAAGCTCGATGTCCCATTCGAAGCGCTCGTCTCCTACAGCGAGTAGCCTCACCGCCAATCTGCCGACGCCCTTGCAGGGTGTGCTCAGTGCCGCCGTGCTCGCGACTCCTACGGGCATCGTGATTTGCGATCCAAACCTGCCCGATTGCCCGATCATCTATGCCAACCCCGCCTTTTATCGCATTACCGGCTATGCGGAAGATGAGGTGATCGGGCGCAATTGCCGCTTCCTGCAAGGCCCGGGCACCAATCCACGCCATATCAAGGCAATCCGTGAGGCGGTTGAAACCGGCAAGGCGCTGGATGTTGAAATCGTCAATCACCGCAAGGATGGCTCGCGTTTCGTCAATGAACTGCATCTGTCGCCGATTTACGGCGATGATGGCGAGGTGCGCTACATTTTCGGCATCCAGCATGATGTCTCCGCGCGTGAGCAATTCGCGCGCGATGCCGAACGCGCCCGCCGCGCCGCCGAGCGCGCCAATGCCGAAAAAAGCGATTTTCTTGCCTTCATGAGCCATGAAATCCGCACGCCGATGAATGGCGTGATGGGCACCATTTCCCTGCTGCTGGATACAACGCTGGATGCCGAACAGCATGCCTATGCGGAAACCGCGCGGCGCTGTGGTGAATTATTGCTCGCGACCGTCAATGAAATGCTCGATCTGTCGCGCATCGAGGCGGGGCATTTGGCGATCGAGGAAGAAACATTCGATCTGGCCGCGCCGGTTGCCGAGGTGCTTGATCTGCTCGCCCCTGCTGTCGCGGAAAAGGGCATTCGCCTTTCCGCCAGCATTGATCCGCTTTTGCCCGCGCGCGTGATTGGTGATGCCAGGCGCCTGCGGCAAGTGCTGCTGAACTTTGCTGATAATGCGGTGAAATTCACGGCAGTTGGTGGCGTTGGCATTCGGGTAGAGCGCGCCGAGAACGCCAATCTGGTGCGCTTTGCAGTGGCTGATACCGGCATCGGCATGCCGCCTGAAGTACAGGCGCGGCTATTTGGGCGATTCGCCCAAGGCGGGCCGGAAACCGCGCGGCGTTATGGTGGTTCTGGCCTTGGCCTTATGATCTGCAAGCGGCTGGTGGGGTTGATGGGCGGGCGGATTGTGCTGGCTTCCACGCCCGGCAAGGGCTCCACCTTTTCCTTTGAAATTCCGCTGCGCCCCATTGCGGAATCGGGCCGGCCGCCGAGCACGCTATTGCCGAAACCCGCGCTGGCAAAACCCTTGCCGGGGGCGCGCGGGCGCATCCTGATCGCGGAAGACGGCGAAGCCAATCAGCTTGTCGCCGCCGCCATTCTGCGCAAGGCCGGCTATGCGGTGGATTTGGCCCGCGATGGTGAAGAAGCGCTCGGTGCCGCGCGGACCGCCGCTTATGATCTGGTGCTGATGGATGTGCGCATGCCGCGCATGGATGGTTTTGCGGCAACAGCGGCGATTCGCGCCCTGGAAGGTGCTGCGGGGCGCGTGCCGATCATTGCCATGACCGCCGCCGCCATGCCCGATGAGGTGGCCCGCTGCCTTGCCGCCGGCATGGATGCGCATGTCGCCAAACCCATGGATTTGACCGCGCTGCTCTCGGCCGTGTCGGACATGCTGGACAGCCGCCCGCGCCGGCCGCGTGTTGCCAGTGATGAACCCGATCCTGCCGGCCCGACATTGATTGATCATACCACCTTGCAGGAATTGCGCGCCGCTGTCGGCCCTGGGCGCCTGCCGCGCCTGATTGGTGTATTCGCCGAAGAAACCCGCGCGCGCGTCGCACGACTGACTTCAACCGATGATGTTGGCGTGATCGAAGAAGAAGCCCATGGGCTGAAATCGGCCGCCGGCACTTTTGGCGCGGCAGCCTTGCGTTCCATTGCGTCTTCGCTTGAAGAAGCTTGCGTGGCGCGCGACCTGCCTAAGATTGAGGAGCTGCGCGATGGCTTACCCAATCTGGTGGAAAAAAGCCTGGCAGCCTTTCCGGTAACGCCGGGTGGGGTCAATGCCGGCGGGAAGGGGTGACCACCCCCTCATGCCCGCAGCATGAGAGGGTGCAAGGTAGTTTCAGCCCTTTTCCTGAGGCCACAACACCCGGGAGACGACGCCGGCAAGCACCCCGCCAAGTATCGGGGCCAACCAGAACAGCCATAATTGTTGAAGCGCCCAGCCGCCAAGGATAAGCGCGGGCCCTGTGCTACGCGCCGGGTTCACCGAAGTATTCGTCACCGGAATGCTGATCAGGTGAATGAGCGTGAGACCAAGCCCGATGGCAATCGGGGCGAAGCCCGCAGCAGCCTTCCGATGCGTGGCACCCAGAATGATGATCAGGAAGAAGAAGGTCATCACCACTTCGCAGACAAAGGCAGAAAGCAGCGTGTGTTTCCCGGGGGAATGCGTGCCATACCCATTCGCCGCAAACCCCCCATTCAAGGGGGCGCTGCCATTACCTGTTGCAATCACGTAAAGGATCGCACCCCCCAGAATGGCGCCAATGACTTGTGCAATGATGTAGGGCGCTGCTTCAGTTGCCTTGAAGCGCCCGCTGGCCACGAGGCCCAGCGTCACCGCCGGGTTGAAATGGCCACCTGAAACATGCCCAACCGCATAGGCCATGGTCAGCACAGTCAAGCCAAAGGCGAATGAAACGCCAAGGATCCCGATGCCAACTTGTGGAAAGGTGGCGGTCAATACGGCAGAGCCGCAGCCGCCGAGAACAAGCCAAAATGTACCGAAAAGTTCGGCAGATAAACGAGGAAGCATGGACTTTCTCTCTATTTAAGAAATCAAGGAGTCGAGGTCGTTTCAAGGGAAAAATCAACCCAGCATTGAATTTCATGCATGTGAAACCCACAGGCTTCGGATAGAGCAACCCTTTCGGTACGAGGATTGTCGGCGCCAAGGGCCGGGTTCGTTCTGGATGCGCCAGAGCATGTTGCGTTGACATGGGCTCACGCAACTCGCTCCATATCTCTGTTTTTCGAGCATCTTCACGCGTTCAGATTTTCCATTTGCTGTATCAGCCGGGGCATGAGGATATCGCGGTTCATGATGCCTCCATGAATGAATGGGCGGGGGACGATAGCCTGCCGATGGAGGTGGGTTAAGGCTATCGCGTCGCCTGCTCCAAAAACCGCAGCAGCGCCGCCAAATCTTCCGCATTATCCACGCGCTGCACCGGCATTTTCGTCCCTGGTGTCATCACATCGGGGCCGCGCGTGAACAGATCACCGATGGTGGCCGCGTCCCAAATGATATCCCCGCGCGCGAGGCGCTCAGAATAGACATAGCCAGGCAGCGTCCCCATGCGGCGGCCAAAAATGCCATGCAGGTGCGGCCCGGCCATGGGGCCGGCATCGGGCGTCAGTGCATGGCAGGCGCTACAGGCGCGAAACACTTGCGCATGATTTGAGATGCAAATGTCAGTGCCAGTATTTTTTGTGATCACGCAATCTCGCGGATCAGCTTGCGCCTGACGGCCTGGCCGAAACTGTTGAAATCCTCGGCGACGATGTAGAATGCGCCCGGGCCCCCGATCACGCGATCGCGGAAATAGAGATCAAGATTGGCCGGCGGTGGGCGACCGAAGGTCGGGCGGTCATTTACAATCGGCAAGCCATTAATGACGATACCTTCCGCCACAGCCTCATCACGCATCACTTCCACCGGCGGGCCGCTATTGTTCAGCCCATCGCCGGAGACATCAATCACGCGCCGCGTTGCCTCAAAAGGGCAGGCAGCCAATTCGCGCCTTGCATGGAGGATGGCGCCGGAAATGGAGGTCCAGGAAAGTGACGCTCGCGGCGCCCGGGCCAGATCTTCCGCCCATTTCCGCGCATCGGCTTCGGTCGCGATCCGCGTCCAGGGCAGCACGGTGCGCTGATATTCAATGCCCGCCCATTCGATATAAACGAGGCCAATGGCACCAATCATCCCGCCGCGAATGGCCGCGATCACTGCTGGATCGCTCACCGCATCGCGATAACCCTCGCGCTGCAGCTTCGCTTCATCCTCATCAATCGAGCGCGAGACATCCACCGCCAGCACAAGCGCGACATCAACGGGTTCTTCGGCGCGCGCCCGAGCACTGGCTGCAAGAACGGCGCCGCCTGTGGCGGCCAAAAGCGTGCGACGCTGCATGACGCGCCCCTTTGGTTGGACGCTGCCATGCTGGCGAAAAGCTGGGCGCTTTACAAGTTTTTCAGAACAATTTCTGCCACGCGCGCGGCATCTTCTTCAGTCATATAGGCGTGCATTGGCAGCGACAGTACCTGGCCCGCCAGCCTTTCGCTGATGGCAAGCGGCGGAGCTTCCCCGGCAAAGACGGTCGCGTGATGCGCGGCATAGGCGGGCTGGCGATGCAGGGGTTTTGGGTAATAAATGCCGCTGCCGATGCGTTCCGCCGTCAGCGCTGCTTGCACCTTGCTTCGCTGGTCACTGTCACGCAGGCGAATGGTGTAAAGCCCCCAGGCATTCACCGCCTCGGCCGGTGCGGCCTGAATGCCGACCTTGGCGCCAAAAGCCGCGTTATAGACAGCCGCGATCTTCGCACGCGTGGCGAGCTCGCCCGCCAGCAGCGGCAGCTTCGCGGCAAGGATGGTCGCCTGGATCGTGTCAATCCGGCCATTCATGCCGGTGCGTTCCACCTCATAACGCGTCTTGCCTTCGCCATGGGTGCGGAGGCTGCGATACAATTCCGCCCGCGCGGGATCATCGGTAATCAAGGCGCCCGCATCGCCATAAGCCCCAAGCGTCTTGGTGGGGTAGAAGGAAAGCGCTGTGGCATGCGCCCAACGCCCGAGCTTCTTGCCATTGATGCTGGCGCCAAAAGCCTGCGCGGCGTCATCCAGCGCAAACATGTCCTCGCGGGCGCAAATCGCTTCAATCGCTGGCCAATCGGCGGGAAGGCCGAACAAATCCACACCCACCACGGCACGGGGACGCAGCCAGCCGCGGCGCTTTACTTCCTCAATACGCCGTTCAAGGTCCTCGAGGTCCATGTTATAGCTGAATTTATCCACATCCACGAAAACCGGCGTGGCCCCCAGCACCAGCGGCACCTCGGCGGTCGCGGTATAGGTGAAGGCGGGCAGGAATACCGCATCGCCGCGCCCGATCCCTTCCGCCATCATGGCGATTTGCAGCGCATCCGTCCCCGATGAAACACCGACGCAATGCGCCGCCCCGGCAAAGGCAGCGAGGCCCGTTTCAAGCTCCGCCACCTCAGGGCCCATGATGAAGCGCCCCGAATCGAGCACTGCGGCAATGCGCCGATCAAGCTCTGGCCGGATCAGCTTTTGCTGCGCCATCACGTCAAACAATTGAATTTGGCGAGGTTCGCTCATCAGGCACGGGACCCTTTCGAAAAATCAGGGGCGAAACTGAACCCCAAAGTCGCGAATGCCAAGGCTTCGGTCATCAAAAATGCTTTCGGCCTGTTTCAAGGCAGAATTATGCACGCTGCTTCAGTGCCTTGCGCAGCGCTTTGAGACATTCGGCCAAGGGTTCTTCAAGCTCCGCCAGTTCGCCCGCATTCAACGCGCCAAGCTTCTCGCGAAGCGCGGCCACCAGTGCCTCTGGCGAGATGTCCAGCGCTGCGGGTGCCCCGGCCTCAGCCCACAGGATGTGGATTTCTTCGTCCTGGCGGCGTGCCTCGCTGCTGCCGGCCATTTCGTCAATCAGGCGGCGGCGGCAGGTGGGATCAGCCTCGATCTTGTCGCGGTAATGGCGATAGCCGCCCTCATCCGGGCCGCGCAGCAGAA
>JADCFP010000010.1 GCA_020249465.1 Roseomonas sp.
ATAGCGCAAGGTCAATATTGCCACCGCAGAGCACCACGCCCACACGCTTACCGCGCATGGCAGAGCCTTCCTGCATCAGCGCAGCCAGCGGCGCGGCACCCGCGCCTTCCGCCAGATTATGCGTATCCTGCCAATAGGCACGCATGGCGGCAGCCACTTCATCATCCGTCACGGTCACAATGCGTGCCGCACCCTTACGGATGATCTCAAGCGCATTGGGGTCGGGGATGCGTGTTGCCATGCCATCGGCGTGCGTATTGGCGGTTGGTATCGTCACCACATGGCCCGCGGCGAAGGAAAGCGCATAGGTTGGCGCTTCGGTGCTTTGCACACCAATAATCTCGGTGGAAAGGCCCAAAAGGTCACGCGCCAGGATACAGCCGCAAATGCCTGACCCAAGCCCGATTGGCACATAAAGCGCGGCCAAGGGTGGCGCGGCGCGCAGCAATTCCAGCGCATAGGTCGCAACACCCAGTACCAGATCGCGCGCAAAGGATGGCGCAAACAACAGGCCCTCTGCCTTGGCAAGCCTTGCGGCTTCCTCCCGCGCTTCGTCGAAATCCGCGCCATATTCAATCAGCCGCGCACCCTGCGCGCGCATGGCTTTGTTCTTTTCCGCGCTATTGCCGTGCGGCACCAGAATGGTGACCGGTATCCCATGCCGCGCACCTGCATAAGCGAGCGATTGACCATGATTGCCGCGCGTTGCACTCACCACGCCCGGCACATTCGGGTTTTCGCGCTTCAGCCTTTCCATGAAAACCACACCACCGCGCACCTTGAAGGCACCGGTCGGCGTATGGTTTTCATGCTTCACCCAAACCTCGGCCCCAACACGTTGCGCGAGTAAGGGCCAGGCATATTGCGGCGTCGGCGGAAAGGCAGCATGGACCAGCCGCGCTGCCGCTTCCAATTCAGGGAGGGTGAACACGCAGCGTCAATGCCGCGCGAGTTCTATCTCGCCTTCCGGCTGCGGGGAAGAAAACGCGCTATCGGCGAACGCTTCTTCCCAGGAACCGGCGGTGCTCGCCTTGGAATATTCGGTGGCGCGATTTTCGAAGAAATTCGCGTGCTCCACCGCATTCAGCATTTCATCGAGCCAGGGCAGCGGGTTCTTCTCGATCTTATAGAGCGGCTCCAGCCCCAACTGCTGCAAGCGCCGATCCGCGATGAAGCGGATATACTGCTTGGTGAGCGAGGCATCGAGGCCCTGCACACCACCCAATTCAAACGCCAGATCAATGAAGGCGTCTTCATGATCCACGATGGTGGCGCACACCAGGTAAAGATCGCGGCGGAATTCCTCGGTCCAGATTTCCGGATTTTCCTGCACGAAGGTACGGAACAGCCGGATCACGGAAAGGCAATGCAGCGTCTCATCGCGCACAGACCAGCTCACGATCTGGCCCATACCCTTCATCTTGTTGAAGCGCGGGAAATTCATCAGAATCGCGAAGGAAGCGAAAAGCTGCAAGCCTTCGGTGAAGGCACCGAACGCGGCCAGCGTCTTGGCGATTTCAGTCTTATTCGCAACGCTGAAGCCCTGCATGTAATCGTACTTGTCCTTCATCTCCTTGTATTTGAGGAAGGCCGTGTATTCGATTTCAGGCATGCCGATGGTATCGAGCAAATGGCTATAGGCCGCGATATGCACCGTTTCGATATTGGAGAAGGCCGAGAGCATCATCAGCACTTCCGTCGGTTTGAACACCTGGGAATAGTGCTTCATGTAGCAGTTGTTCACTTCCACATCCGCCTGGGTGAAAAAGCGGAAAATCTGCGTCAGCAGATTGCGTTCGGATTGCGTGAGGTTCTTCTGCCAATCCTTCACATCATCCGCGAGCGGCACTTCTTCCGGCAGCCAATGGATGCGCTGCTGCTGCAACCAGGCCTCATAGGCCCAGGGGTAGCGAAAGGGTTTGTAGACAGGGTTCGAAGTCAGAAGATCGAATTTCACCGGCAATTCATCCCGCATCATGCCATCGGCCATTGTGTCGAATCCCATCTTGTTTGGTTGCCCGGCCTTTTACCACAATTGGTGGGTCGGGCAATCGGCAACCGCAAGATATTGTGGCTGCCCTATTCGACGCGGATATTCGCCTCCCGCGCGACCACGATGTTTTCCGCCAATTCGCGGGCGATACGGGCGGCGAATACCTCAGGCCCCTCACCCAGGATCACGCCGCCCTGATCCAGCAGCCGCTGGCGAATAGTCGGATCGCGCAGCAGGCCCTGAACATCGCGCGCGATTCGGTCCACGATATCGCGCGGGAGACCGCGGGGCGCCATAAAGCCATACCAGGGGCTGGTATCGGGAATGCCCATGCCAAGCTCATCCAAGGTGGGCACATCGGGGAGCGCCGGCACGCGCTGCGGCGTGCCAATCGCGAGCGGGCGGAGCTTGCCCTCGCGCGCCAGGCCAATCGCCCCGGATAGCGTGCTGAAAGTCCCAGGCACGCGCCCCGCCACCACATCCTGCAACGCGGGCGCCGCGCCGCGATAGGCAACATGGGTAAGGTCCAGGTTCATTTTCATGCGGAACATCTCAAGCGCGAAATGCCCGGAAGACCCATTGCCCGAAGAAGCGAAAGCCATACCGGGATCGCGCCGCGCCGCTGCCACCAATTCCTGCGCTGTGCGGAAGGGCTGCCCCGCACCGGTGAACAAGACGGTGGGCGAGGCATAGATATTCACAATCGGCGTGAAATCATTGATCGTGTCATAGGGCAGCCGCGCATAGACCGCTGCATTGCTGGCATGGGTGCTGGCCGAAAGAAAAATCGTATAGCCATCAGCCGCAGATCGCGCGACCGCTTCAGAAGCGATCACCTGGCTGGCACCCGGGCGATTCTCGATGACGATAGGCTGGCCCCAAAGCCGTTGCAGCGGTTCCTGCAATAGCCGCCCCGGAAAATCCGTGGGCCCGCCGGCGGGATAGCCAATAATCATCCGCACCGGGCGATCCGGCCAAGAGGTCCCCTGCGCCTTGGCTTTGGTGATGATGGTGCTGGCCATCCCGGCGGCCAGCAGGCTGCGACGCTTCAACATATCAGACTTCCTCCCGCGCCCAATTCGGGCTTACCGCCCCCAAAGCTGGGGGCGGGTTGGACTTCAGTCTAACGCAGGTTTATTGGCAGGCCAAACATTCTTCGTAATTATTGTTGGTCGCCGGCACGGCTGCCACCAACGGCAATTGTGCCTGGTCATTGGCTGGTGCCGCCACGCCAAGCGCTGCCTGCGGCGCCACCTTTTCGCTGATGGCGTCCGCGCGCTGTATGGAAAGGCTGCGGCAGTAGTAAAGCGACTTCACGCCCTTCTTCCACGCCGACATGTGGATCTGGTGCAAATCCCGCTTATGCACATTGGCCGGCAGGAACAGGTTCACCGATTGCGATTGGCAGATATAGGGCGTGCGGTCGGCGGCATGTTCCACCACCCAACGCTGATCCAATTCGAACGCCGTCTTGAAGGTGGCCTTTTCCTGTTCGGTCAGGAAATCCAGATGCTGCACGCTGCCCTTATTCACCGTGATGGTGGTCCAGGTATCGTCATCATCGCGATCATGCTTGGCCAGTACCTTCTTCAGATACGGGTTGCGCACGATGAAGGACCCGGACAGCGTCTTGTGGTTATAGACATTGGCCGCGATGGGTTCGATCCCCGGGCTCGCGCCACCGCAAATGATGCTGATGGAAGCGGTGGGTGCGATCGCGATCTTGTTGGAGAATCGCTCCATGAAGCCGTATTCGGCCGCATCCGGGCAGGGGCCGCGTTCTTCCGCCAATTGGCGCGAAGCCACATCGGCCTGGGCGCGGATATGCTTGAACATCCGCATATTCCAGACCTTGGCCACCACGCTTTCGAACGGCACGTTCAGCGCTTGCAGGAAGGAATGGTAGCCCATCACCCCAAGCCCGACCGAGCGTTCCCGCATCGCGCTGTAGCGTGCCCTCGCCATGGAATCGGGCGCAGTATCAATGAAGGATTGCAGCACATTATCCAGG
>JADCFP010000100.1 GCA_020249465.1 Roseomonas sp.
CCTTCATGGGCGGGCGCGGCACGGCCAATCTGCTGACACGTTCCACAGCAATCCTGGGCGCGGCCTTTTTTGCCCTGGCGCTGACCCTGGCCCTGCTGACCAAGGGCGCCTCGCAACAAAACCGGTCCATCCTGGATGGCCCGGCGCCAATCACCGCCCCGACAGCGCCAGCCCTGCCGGCACTGCCGAGCGTGCCGACCAATTGATCAGCCGGATCGGGCCTAACCCACCAGTCGCCTTACGGCCGCCACCAATTCCGGCGCATCCCAGGCCGCTTCGCCTTCCAGCCGCGCCACTTCCCGCCCGGCACGGTCAATGATCACCGTGGTCGGCAGGCCCCGCGCCCCAAAGGCACGCGCCGCCGCGCCGCGCGGGTCGAGCCAGATGGCAAGCTCCCGGATATTGAGCCGCTGATAAAAGGGCTCCACCTGCGCCCGCCCGCCACGGTCCGAAGAAAGCGCCAGCACCGCAATACGCTCGGCCCTCAGCATGGCTTGCAGCCGGTCCAGCGCGGGCATTTCGGCCACGCAGGGCGGGCACCAGGTGGCCCAGAGATTGATCACCAGCCCCTGCCCGGCAAAGGCCGCCAGCCCGGTTTCCTTGCCTTCCGCATCAGTGAAGGTAATCGCCGCTGCCGGCGCCGGGCTGGCAGCCTCGCGCAATTTCTCCAAACCCTTCGCCGCCCACCCTTGCCGCGACAGACCGGGCGCGAGTAGGGTCGCGCCAAGCAAGGCCGGGGCGCAGAGCATCGCGGAACGGCGGTTCAAAACAGGCACGAAAGATACTCCCTTCGCATGAGCAGCAGCAGCGCGAACCAGCAATGGGGCGGACGTTTCGCCGAAGGCCCCTCGGCCATCATGGCCGCCATCAATGCCTCGATCGGGTTTGATCGCAAGATGTGGCGCCAGGATATCCAAGGCAGCCTAGCCCATGCCGCCATGCTGAAGCATGTAGGGATCATCAGCACAGAAGACGAGGCCGCGATCCGGGGCGGCCTTGGAAAAATCGCGGCGCGCATCGAAGCCGGCGATTTCCCCTTTGATGACGCGCTTGAGGATATTCACATGAATATCGAAGCACGCCTGACGGAGATTATCGGTGATGCCGGCAAGCGCCTGCATACGGGCCGGTCCCGCAATGACCAGGTGGCGCTTGATGTCAGGCTTTGGGTGCGTGATGCGATTGATGGGCTTTCCGGCCAGATCAAGGATGTGATGCGGGCCTTGGTCGCGCGCGCCGAAGAACATGCGGGCAGCGTCATGCCGGGCTTCACGCATTTGCAGCCAGCGCAGCCTGTCACCTTCGGCCATCACATGTTGGCCTATGTTGAAATGCTGTCGCGCGATTTGTCTCGGCTGGCGGATTGCCGGGCGCGCTTGAATGAAAGCCCGCTGGGGGCTGCGGCCTTGGCAGGTACGGGCTTTGCGATTGACCGGCACATGACGGCAAAGGCGCTTGGTTTTGATCGGCCCATGCGCAACAGCCTGGATGCCGTGGCGTCGCGCGATTTCGCCGCCGAATTCCTGTTCTGCTGCGCCATGTGCAGCGTGCATCTTTCGCGCCTGGCGGAAGAAATTGTGATCTGGACCAACCCCTATTTCGGCTTTGTCAAACTGTCCGATGCCTTTACCACCGGCAGTTCCATCATGCCGCAAAAGCGCAACCCTGATGCGGCGGAGCTTGTGCGCGGCAAGACCGGGCGCGTGATGGGCGCGCTGATGGGTATGCTGACGGTGATGAAGGGCCTGGCGCTGACCTATTTCAAGGATATGCAGGAAGACAAGGAAGGCATTTTCGATGCCGCCGAAAACCTGACTCTGACACTGGCCGCTACTGCCGGCATGGTGCGGGATATGAAGCCGCAGACGGAACGTCTGGCCGCCGCTGCCGGGGCCGGGTTTTCCACCGCAACCGATTTGGCGGATTGGCTGGTGCGCAACCTGAAAATGCCCTTCCGCGACGCGCATCATGTCACGGGCACCTTGGTTGCCAAGGCGGAAGCGCGCGGCGTTGATCTTTCCGGCCTGACTTTGGCTGAGATGCAGGCGGTGGAACCGCGCATCACCCAGGGCGTGTTTGATGTGCTGACGGTCGAAGCCTCCGTCCGGTCGCGCACATCCTATGGCGGGACGGCGCCCGCCAATGTCGCCGCCATGGCCGCCGAATGGAAGGCCAAGCTGGCATGAGGTTCAGCGCGCGGTCCCTTCTGTTGTTGCTGGCGGTGGCCTTCATGGCCGCGGCTTGTGGCCGCATGGGGCCGATCCGCCCGCCTGGCCCGGCAGAGGAAGTCACCCATCCTCGGCAATACCCAAATCGCTGAGCGCCTGATTTAGCGCTTGCGATAAGCCGCGCGCATCACGACAATAGGGGAATGGCCGCCCCCGCACCCGCCCTTGATCCGGGCAATGATCCGTCTTTTGCTGAATTGCTCGCGCAGCGCCCGCAACTAACCCGCCATGCGCATGATGGGCTGGTGATGGAAGATGTGCCTCTGGCCCGCATTGCCGAAGTGGTGGGCAGCCCGACCTGGGTCTATTCCGCTGGCACGCTTCGCCGCCGCGCACGCGCGCTGCGCGCTGCCTTGGCGGATGCGGGGCTGACGGCGACCGTGCATTACGCCACCAAGGCCAATGACAATCTTTCAGTGCTGGCGCTGCTTGGCCGAGAAGGGCTTGGCGCTGATGTGGTGAGTGAGGGTGAATTGCGCGGCGCACGCGCGGCCGGCATTCCCGCCAGCGCCATTGTCTTTTCCGGTGTGGGCAAATCGGAGCGCGAGATTTGCTTGGCACTTGCTGAGAACATCATGCAAATCAATGCCGAAAGCATTGAGGAAATTGACATGATTTCCGCAATCGCCACTGGCATGGGGCGCATCGCGCCGGTGGCCATTCGCGTCAATCCGGATGTGGATGCGAAGACCCACGCCAAGATCACCACGGGCCGCAGCGAAAACAAATTCGGCGTCGCTTATGATGACGCTTTGGCGCTTTACGCGCGCATGGCAAAGCTGCCCGGCATTCGCCCGATTGGTATCGCGACGCATATCGGTAGCCAGATTACCGTCGGCATGAGTGCCTATCGCGCCGCCTATGCGCGGCTTGCAGAATTGGTGCGCGCCATTCGCGCGCAGGGCTTGCCGATTGAACGGGTGGATTGCGGCGGCGGGCTTGGCATTGCCTATCGCGATGAAATCGCACCCGCGCCTGCCGCGCTTGCCGGGGCGATCAAGGCAGAACTTGGCGCGCTTGGCCTGCCAGTCATGCTGGAACCGGGGCGCTGGATTGCCGGGCCGGCGGGGGTGCTGCTTTCCCGAGTGATTCTGCAAAAGCAGGGCGCGGCGCGGCGCTTCGTGGTGCTGGATGCGGCGATGAATGACCTGCTGCGCCCGGCCATGTATGAAAGCTGGCATGGCATTCTGCCGGTCTCGCCCGCCGCGTTGGTCGCGCCACTTGCGCCGGCGGATGTGGTTGGTCCCGTGTGCGAAAGCAGCGATTGCTTCACGCGCGACCGCGCCTTGCCGGATCTACCGCCCGGCGCCTTGGTCGCGCTGCTGGATGCGGGCGCTTACGGCGCCACCATGTCTTCTACCTATAACGCGCGCCCCTTGGCGGCCGAGGTTTTGGTGGATGGCGCGCGCTTCGCCGTGGTGCGGGACCGCCAATCCTATGAGGCGTTGCACGCCGGCCAACGCGTGCCGGAATGGCTGATGGAATGAGCCAAGCGCCGCGGAAAGCGCCGCCTGAAGGCCAAGGGCTTGGCGCCCTGGGCTTGAAGCTCGGCCTTTCTCGGCTCGCGCTCTGGTGGGAAGGCGCTTGGCGGGCGCTTTGGCCGCCGCTTGGCGTGATCGGCGCTTTCCTGGCTTTAGCCTTCACCGGGCTGCTGCCCGCGCTGCCACCGGTGCTCCATCTGCTGATCCTGATCGGCTTTGCTGCGGCCCTCGGTTACCTTGGCTATCGCGCCGCGCTTGGGCTGAGTGCACCAGCAGCAGATGCCGCGGCGCGGCGGTTGGAACGTGATTCCGGCCTCGCGCATCGCCCGCTCGCCGTGCTCGCGGATCGCCCTGCCGGTAATGACCCCATGGCGCAGGCGCTATGGCAGGCGCATCGGGACCGCGCGGCGGCAGAGCTTGGGCAGTTGCGCGTGGCGCGGCCCTCACCTGGGCTCGCTTCACGAGACCCACGCGCCTTGCGCGCTGCCGTGTTGGTGGCGCTGGTGGCAGGGCTTGGCATGGCGGGGCGGGAAGCACCGGAACGGCTGCTCGCAGCCCTGGTGCCGCCCTTTGCGGAACCGGCTGCTGCGCCTACGGCCTTGGCGGCGCGGTTTGAAGCCTGGGTGACGCCGCCAGCCTATACGGGGGCTCCGCCGCAATTCCTGAAGGTGGAAGGCGGCGCGGTGGCGGTGCCGGCGGGCAGCCGGTTGCACATGGTGTTCTCCGGCAGCGCCAATCCGCCGGAATTGCGCTTGGGCAGCACTGTGCATGCCTTTGCGCGCATGGATGCGCAAAGCCATACGGTCGAACTGCCTTTGACCGAGGGCGGCACCTTGGTGCTGAAGCGCGATGGGCGCGATGTGGCGCAATGGGCGCTGACGCTGACGCCAGATGCGCCGCCTTTGGTTACTTGGGACCCTGCCCCGGCGCGTGCGGGCCGCGGGCTTGGGCTCCGCCTGCCTTGGAAGGCGGAAGATGATTGGGGGCTTGTGTCGCTGCGCGTTGAATTGCGCCTGAAGCAAAGGCCAACCGCGCCGCCAGTGGTGCAGGACATGCCGCTGCCAGGTGGCGCGCCGCGTCAGGCGCAGGGCGCGGCGCAGCATGATTTTTCCACCCATCCCTGGGCCGGGCTGGAAGTGGAGGCACGGCTTTTCGCCCGCGATGGCGCGGAACAGGAAGGCAAATCTGAAGGCGCCTTTCTGGTGCTGCCGGAGCGGCGCTTTTCGCATCCTGTCGCGCAGCAATTGATTGCGCTCCGGCGCGCGCTGTCACTCGACCCCGGCGCACGTGACCCCGCACGGCGCGAATTGGACCGCATCAGCAATGCGCCGGAAGCCTTCGAACATGACACGGGCATGTTCCTGACGCTGCGCGCGGCGCGGCATCGGCTGGGGCGTGATCGGCGTGATGAAGCCGTGCCGGAAGTCCAGCAGATTTTGTGGGATGTGGCGGTGGCTTTGGAAGAAGGCCGCACGGACCGCACGGCGCGCGCGCTGAACCAGGCGCGTGAAGCCCTGCGTGAGGCCTTGGAAGAAGCCCGGCGCGACAACCCGGAACGCAGCCCCGAACAGCGCGCCGAATTGCAGCGCCGCATTCAGGAATTGCGCGAAGCCATTCGCCGCCACCTGGAAGCCTTGGCCGAACGCATGCAGCGCGAAAACAATGAAGCGCTATCCTATGACCCGCAGCAGCGCGTGTTTGATCGCCGGGAATTGGAACGCCGCACCCGCCGCCTGGAAGACGCCGCGCGCGATGGCCGGCAGGAAGACGCCGAACGCGAAATGGCCGAGCTTGAGGAGATGCTGCAAGCCCTGGAAGAAGGCCGCACCAGCCGGACGGAGGATCGCCAGCGGCAGCAACGCCAGCGCGGCCAGCAGCAGATGGGTGCTTTGCAGGATATGGTGCGTCGAGAAGCCGAGATGCTGGACCGTGCGCATCGCCGCAGCGGTGAACAGGAGAATACGCGCGGTGATCAACGCCGCCCGCAGCAACAACAGCAACGCTCGCAAACGCCCGAAGCGCGTGAAGAAGCCGCGCGCGATGCGCGCACCCAGCGCGCGCTACGCCGCGCACTTGGTGAATTGATGCAGCAAGTCGGCGAATTGACCGGCGATGTGCCGGCGCCGCTCGCTGAGGCTGATCGTGCCATGCGTGATGCGGCGGAGGCTTTGGCCGAGGGTCGCGACCCACGCGCGGCGCAGCAGCAAGCCATTCGCGCGTTGACGGAAGGCGGGCGGCAAATGTCGCAGCGCATGCAGCGCCAATTCGGCCCACCGCAGCCCGGAGAAGGTGAAGGCGAGGGTGAGGGCGAAGGCGAGGAAATGGCCGGCGGCCAACAAGGCAGTGAGGGTCAGGAAAACCAGCTTGGCGAAGGCCGCGATCCGTTGGGCCGCGACCGCCGGGAGGCTGGCGGCTCAGCGCAGGATAATGCCGGAGATACGCTGGTGCCGGGCGAAGCGGAACGCCTGCGGTCGCATCAGTTGCAACAGGAACTCCGCCGTCGCGGCGCGGAACGCGAACGCGCGCCGGTGGAGTTGGACTATATTGATCGGCTGCTCAGGCGGTTTTGAAACACACCCGGTTTACTGAAACACCCGCGCCCAATCATCCCGCATGGATACCACCTGCCAGCCCCGCGCCGGCGCAGCATCCACGGCGCGCGCCAATCGCCCGATATGGCTTTCGCGATCATAGGCGAATTCTCGTTCAGCATCATCATGGCGAATGATCATGCCGAAGCGTTGCCCCGCGCCTTCCGTGGTGTAGCGCAGCATTTCAAAATCACCATCGGAATTGCCAAAGGCCGCAATCGGGCGGCGGCCGATATGGCGCGCAATGCCAATCGGCTTGCCAGGGCCATCATCAATGAAATCCACGCGCGGTTCGCGCAGCAGTGTCAGGCGCCCGGCATCTTCCGTCACCTTCAGCGCAAAGCTTGAACCGACAACATGCTGCGGCGGAATGCCGTAGGTTTCTTCAGAAAAGGCGCGCACAAATTCAACGCCGCCGCCCGAGACGATGAAGTTCGTGAAGCCCGAAGCACGCAGAAAGCGCAGCACTTCCAGCATGGGCTGATAGACCAGCGCAGTATAGGGGCGGTTCCATTTCGGATGCCGCGCGGCCTTGAGCCACTCGGCGGCGATTTGCTGAAATGCCTCGGGCGTATTGCCGGCCATGGCCGCACCAGCCAGGCGCATCAGCCCCTCGGTGCCGCCCACCATGGCGCCATGCAAATCACCAGCGATCGCCGCACGGAAAACCGCATCCTGCTGCCAGGTCGGATTTTCCGGCGCCAGGGCGCGAATGCGATCCAGGATGAAGATAAGCTGCGGATAGGCCGGTTGTTCCACCCAAAGCGTGCCGTCATTATCGAACACGGCAATACGCTCAGCGGGCGGAACAAATCCCGCGCTGCCTTCACGCGTGACGGCAGCAACGAAATCCAACAGCGCGCGCTTGCGCGGGCCTTCGCGCCAGGAAGGCAGCGGGTCCGCGCCTTGCGCAAGGGCTGCCATCGGCAGCGCGGCCAGGACAAGGCCAAGGCTGCGGCGGCTGAGATGCGGTATCGTTGCCTTCATTGTTGTTTCTCCCGCGATTTCTGCCGATGCAAAGCCTATCACTACATCAGAAAGTGAAATTCAGCGCCAGAAATGGTCCGCTGAAGGATAGGTCCTGAATCAAATCAGTGCTGCCCTGCTGATAGGAAAGATGCCGCCAGCCAAGTGCCACACTCCCCCAGCTCATTTGATAGCCGAGCCCACCAGAAGCCTGCCATGTCAGGGATGAACTGCCCGCACCGATATCGAAAGCATAGGGCGCGTGAAATCCATTACCGAATGTAATACGCCCGCGCAGGCCAATGATGCCATCGACCAAGGTGCCGTTGCTGCTGAGCCGCGCATTGCGGCTGAAGCTTGTTGCACCACCCGGCGCCGAGACATCGCCGGCCAGACGGATATTGGTTTCCGTACTTAGCGAGAAAAGCCTGAAGCCGCCTGTAACATCCGCATGTCCCCAATCACCCTGCGCAACCGTATAGCCGCCCATCAAGGTCCAAAGGCTGCCCCTCATGGAGGTTTCCGAACCGCGATCGAGATGTCCGCCAACGCCCGTATTGCCACTGCCGCCGAAGTTCACCTCTCGCAATTTGCTGCCGGTCGCGCCAAGGTCCATGTAAATCAGATCAGTCAGCACCGAATAACGTTGATAGCGCGCCTCAGCAGAGAGCATCGCAGCGAAATTGAGCACATCCAGCACGCTGAAATTCTCGGTGGTCACATCCGCGCTGTCCTGGCCGAATTTTCCGGGCAGCTGATAGCGCAACGTGCCGTCAATGGATGGCACCCAGGCATAAGGCGTGATAGAGAATTGCCAGCCCGGTTCCGTGCGCGGCACGGTTTGCGCTTGGGTTTGCGTCACAGGCGCGAAAGCCAGCAGCACTAAGACCAAAGCGACCCAATGCAATGCATACACCTTGTGCACATTCAAAACGAGAAGCTGCCTGTCATGCAGACAAGTCTCTGCGTGCATCAAGGTCATCGGGTTGGCCTTTCTCGGTTATCCGGTATTGAGACTGCGCCTGCCGCGCCACAAGGCAATCATGGCGCGGCATTTTGTATCGGCCTAATTCGCCGAACCGCGGCGTAGCCTTTCCATCGCATCCCCCAGGCTGAAGCTGCCTGGCCGCTGCCGCGGCGGGAAATCCTTGAAGCTTTCAAGGAAGCGCCCGACATAGGCCTGCGCTGGCACAAGGGCAAAAATCCGCTCCATGCGCCAATGATCATAGCTGACCGATTCAGTGGCGCGTTCAAACGGGTCGGCCCGCAAATTGAACAACATCGGCACACGCAGCGTGGTGAAGCTCCGCTCCCAGACCTTGAAGCCATGATTCTCTTGAATCATGAAGTGCAGCTTCCAATGATCGTAGCGGAGTGCGGCAAGATCACCATCATCGGTGAAGTAGAACATCTCCCGCCGCGCGCCGGGGCCGGTGCCGGTCAGCAAGGGTAATTGGTTATAACCATCCAGATGCACCTTGTAATCACGCCGGCCAGCCCGATGACCCGCCAGTAGCTTCTCCTTGATTTGCGGTTCACCGGCAGCGGCCAGAAGTGTGGGCAACCAATCCTGATGGGAGAAGATATCATTCAACACCTGCCCAGGCTGAATGCGCCCAGGCCAACGGATCATGCTGGGCACGCGGAAGCCGCCTTCCCAAGCGGTGGCCTTTTCGCCACGGAAGGGTGTGGCGCCGCCATCGGGCCAAGTCATGACTTCGGCGCCATTATCGGTGCTGTAAATGACGATGGTGTTTTGCGTAATGCCAAGATCATCCAGCTTCTTCAGCAATTGCCCGACATGGCCATCATGTTCCACCATGCCATCAGGATAAACGCCAAGCCCGGTCTTGCCTTGGCTTTCTGCTTTCAACCGCGTCCAGATATGCATGCGCGTGGAATTGAACCAGGTGAAGAAGGGCTTGCCCGCGCGATGCTGACGATCAATGAAATCGAGTGACGCGGCCAGGAATTCCTCATCCACCGTTTCCATGCGCTTCATCGTCAGCGGCCCGGTATTTTCGATCCGCTGCGTACCATCCGCATTGGCCCAGGTCTTCAAGACGCCGCGTGGTGCGAAGCGATCCCGAAAGCGCGGGTCACGCGGGTAATCAGGGTTTTCCGGCTCATCTTCCGCATTCAGGTGATAGAGAGAGCCGAAGAACTCATCAAAACCATGCATGGTGGGCAAATGCTCATCACGATCACCCAGATGGTTCTTGCCGAATTGGCCGGTGGCATAGCCCATCGCCTTCAACAGCACGGCAATGGTCGGGTCTTCCGCGCGCATCCCTTCCGGCGCGCCGGGCAGGCCCACCTTGGAAAGCCCGGTGCGCAGGGGGCTTTGGCCTGTTATGAAGGCTGAACGGCCGGCGGTGCAGGAATTCTCACCATAGGCATCGGTGAAGATCGCGCCTTCTCGCGCGATGCGGTCAATATTGGGCGTCCGATAGCCCATCATGCCCATGTTGTAGGCCGAGATATTGGACCAGCCGATATCATCGCCGAATATCACCAGAATATTCGGCTTGCCTTGCGGCGCCGCCGCGGCGGGCGCGCGCGCCGCTTGCGTCTGCGCTTGCGCCATTTGCACACTACCCAGCGTGCCGGCGGCAAGCCCCGCGGCACCGCCAAGCAGCATGTCGCGGCGTGATGGGCGTTGATGATCTTGGCTCATGTGATTTTTCCTCTTGGTTGGATCACTGGCGGCGGATGCAGCGAAAGCCGATATGGCTCATGCCTGTATCCACCATTTGGGCGTGACGGGCGGCAGGCCGATACCGCCGACAATAGGATGGCGCGCAAAGGAAGGACCCGCCCTTCACCACCTTGCGCGGGATGCGAATGGCGGGCTGCAAGGGATCGAAAGACCCTGCCATGTCTGCGCCGCGCGGATTTTCAGCGATGCAACAGGGGCTTTCAGGATCGGCGGCGTGTTTGGCGCCCCACCAATCGGTGGTCCATTCCCAGACATTCCCGCAAACCTCAAACAGGCCGAAGCCATTGGGCGGAAAGCTTTTGACCGGGCAGGTGCCGGTAAAGCCATCGGTTTCGAAATTGCGCCACGGGAAGGGGCCTTGCCAGGTATTGGCCAGATGCACATCGCCCGGCGCCAATGCATCACCCCAGGCGAATTCAGCACCATCAAGCCCGCCGCGGGCGGCAAATTCCCATTCCGCTTCGGTCGGCAGTTCCTTACCCGCCCAGGCGGCATAGGTGCTGGCATCTTCAAACGCCACATGCACAACCGGATGATCTTCCCGGCCCGTGATGTCACTGCCCTGCCCTTCCGGCGCGCGCCAATGCGCGCCCTTGGTCCAATGCCACCAGTTGCGAATGTCGCGCGTGTCCACCGGGCCATCGGTCATGCGAAACACCAGCGCGCCCGGGGCAAGCATATCGGCTGTCGCACCGGGATAAAGCGCGGGGTCAAGCGGGCGCTCGGCTACTGTCTTGTAGCCCGTAGCCGCGACAAAGCGGGCGAAGTCCCGATTGGTCACCGCCGTCTGGTCCATCCAGAAACCCGCCACTTTCACGCTATGGCAGGGTCTTTCTTCGGGATAATGCCGATCCGAACCCATCAGGAAGGTGCCGCCCGGAATCCAGGCCATGACTGCCCCTTCACCCCCCTGATCGGGCCTACTTGGCCCTTCCATCATAGCAAAACTGCACCCCTGTAGAGTCGTCGCCTTCTCAAAGACTGCCATCTTTGCGACAAGAGCGCTCAATACCTTTTTGGCAATCTGTAATTCCACCGGTGGTATATGATCGAGGTTCGCGAGTTACGGCTGGTCAAGGCCATTGACGAAAACGGCAGCCTGGTGCGCGCTGCGCGGGTGCTTGGCATTGCCCAGCCGGCGCTGACACGCGCGCTGGCGCGGCTGGAGGCACGGCTGCGCGGCAAGCTCTTTGAACGGAGCCGCCGCGGCGTGATCGCGACCGATCTGGGGCGCGCCATCATTGCTGAGGGTGGTGCGATTCTGGAAAGCCTGGAAAGGCTTGACCGGCATTTGGCCGAGGCACGCGGCACGCAGACCTATGATTTGAATGTGATCGCCGGCGCCTATATGGCGGAAACGCTCTGCCTGACTGCGGCGGCGCGCATGCTGGCGGCCTTTCCGACCACGCGGGTGCGGTTGGTCTCTGCGAATTGGACTGAAGTGCCGGCGGCGATCCTGGATCGGGAAGCACCGATCGGCATGATGGATATCCGCGGCTTTGTCGCAGACCCTGGCCTTTCGGTGGAAAAACTGCGCCCCCAGCCCGGGATATTCGTCGCGCGCGCCGGGCATCCCTTGGCAAGCCGGGCGAGCGTGAGCCTGGCCGATATCATGGCCTATCCGTTGGCCTTTATTGGCCGCGCACCGCGCGAAGTGCAGGCACCGCATATCGCCGCACGGGAAGAAGCCCGCCGCCTGGGTCAGCTGCATCCTGCCTTTCCCGCGCTGGTACATGAAAGCCCAACCGTGATGTTAAAACTATTGCCGCAATGCGATGCGGTGGCGGCGGTCAGTGTGACCATGGCGATGGAGGCACTCCGCCACGGGGATATCGTGGCCCTGCCCTGGCAGCGTGCGCCTTGGGCTTCAATCCATCCCGGCATCATTACGCTGCGCAACCGCGCGCTTGGCGCGGCAGAGCAGGGGTATTTGGATTTGATCCGCGCGGCCGATCAGAAGGCAGCGGAGGAAGCGCTGGCCTGGTGCGAAGCGCAGGGTGTGCCGAGCGGGTGTGGGTGAGGGGGCAGCGCCCCCATCACATCCTCAATTATCCAAAAACGACCGCAACTTCCGGCTGCGGCTTGGGTGTTTCAGCTTGCGCAGCGCCTTGGCTTCAATCTGGCGGATGCGTTCGCGCGTGACGTTGAATTGCTGGCCCACTTCTTCCAGCGTGTGGTCCGTATTCATGCCGATGCCAAAGCGCATGCGCAGCACGCGTTCTTCGCGTGGCGTCAGGCTGGCCAGCACGCGCGTCGTTTGTTCGCGCAGATTGGATTGGATCGCCGCATCAATCGGGATGATCGCGTTCTTGTCTTCGATGAAATCGCCAAGGTGGCTGTCTTCCTCATCCCCAATCGGGGTTTCAAGGCTGATCGGCTCCTTCGCGATCTTGAGCACCTTGCGCACCTTCTCAAGCGGCATGCCAAGCTTTTCGGCCAATTCTTCCGGCTGAGGTTCGCGCCCGATTTCATGCAGCATCTGGCGGGATGTGCGCACCAGCTTGTTGATGGTTTCAATCATATGCACCGGAATACGGATGGTGCGCGCTTGATCGGCGATGGAACGCGTGATCGCCTGGCGGATCCACCAGGTGGCATAGGTGCTGAACTTGTAGCCGCGGCGATATTCGAACTTATCCACCGCCTTCATCAGGCCGATATTGCCTTCCTGGATCAGGTCAAGGAATTGCAGGCCGCGATTGGTGTATTTCTTGGCGATGGAGATAACAAGGCGCAGGTTCGCCTCGATCATTTCCTTCTTCGCCTGGGTCATGTCGCGTTCGCCGCGCGACACGGTCGCATAGACGCGCTTGAATTCCGCAACCGGCAGGCCGGTTTCATTCGCTACTTCGCTGATGCGCGAACGGATTTGTTCTACTTCCGCGCCGTATTTCGCGACAAAGGGCTTCCAGCCCTTGCCCGGCAGATTGCCCACGCGTTCCAGCCAGGCGGGGTCCATTTCGCTACCGCGCCATTGCGCGAGGAATTCGTCGCGCTTGACCTTCTGGCTATCGGCCAGGCGCAGCACCTGCCCTTCCATCTGGGTCATGCGGCGGTTCAGCGTTTTCAGCTGATCAACCAGTTCTTCGATGCGGTTATTGTGCAACTGCACCTTTTCAACCAGCGTGATCAATTCCTTGCGGAGCTTTTCGTAATTTTTCTCCCCGCGCATTGCCAATTCCTCGCCGGAGGTAAAGGCTTCCATGCGCTTGGAACTCAGCTTCGAGAGCTTCGCGTAAATACCTTCAATCTGTTCAAAAGTCGCCAGCACTTCCGGCTTCAGTTTTTCTTCAAGCGCGGAGAGCGAAAGGCCCAGACCTTCTCCTTCCTCACCTTCTTCGAATTCCTCCACCGCGGCGGACGCGGCGGCTTCGGGATTACCGGCAGATTGGGTTGCTTCCAGGTCAATAATGTCGCGCAGCAGCATGCGCGGCGGTGTCTGGCGCACCGCTTCATGCCAGCGCAGAATGGCCTTGAAGGTCAGCGGGCTTTCGCACAAGCCGCCAATCATCATATCGCGCCCGGCTTCGATCCGCTTGGCGATGGCGATTTCACCTTCGCGGGACAGCAATTCAACGCTGCCCATCTCACGCAGATACATGCGGACAGGATCATCGGTGCGCCCGACGCTTTCCTCATCCACATTGCCGCCGGCTTCTTCTTCGTCTTCGCCATCCGCGCGCGTCACGGGCTTGATCAGCGCGCCTTCGCCTTCTTCGGCTTCCTCGGCTTCAGACACGGTAATGCCGGCTTCGCTCAACATCGCCATGGTGTCTTCGATCATTTCCGAAGACACCTGTTCTGAGGGCAATACGGCGTTGATTTCGTCCACCGTGACATAGCCGCGTTCCTTGCCGCGGGCGATCAGCTTCTTCACCGCCGCCGATTGGATGTCGAGCATCATGCCCTCCACCTGTTCGTCGCGGGCTTCGACCGGTTCCGCCCCTGCCGCCGCTTTAGTCGCCATGCCGTGTCACTCCATCCAACTGCAACAGGCACCCGGCGCCCCGGATGCCCGCGCAACTACCCTCTACTATTATGGCGTTGCCGCCGCATCTTCGGCCATATCGGCCCCATCTTCACCCCGACGCAAGGCGCCAAGGGCTTCGGTCAGGCGGATCAGCCTTTGCTGCGCCGCCGGGTCATTCGTGGCAGCGAAGATTTCCAGCGCCGCCTTTTGGTCTTCAAGCAAAGCCGCCTCTCCGCGCAGCCGCAGGAAGAAATGCCAGAAGCCTTCCTCTACCTCCCGCGGGAGCGCCTCCGGGCGCGCCGCTTGGGGCAGGGCCTCAGCGCCAAACGCCCAGGCCGCAGCTTCCGCCATACCTTCAGTTGCGAGGTGGGATAGTAGGCCCTCAGAGTCAAGGCGCTGAGAGTCCATAGGCCATGCCAGAATGGCACTTTGCAGGCTGCGTGCCGGGCCTTCGGGCAGGTCAAGCAGGCCGAAGGCTTCCTCGATCTGCTGCAGCAGCCAGGGGTGGCGAAGCAGAATGGCGATCAGGATACGCGCCTGGGCGGTGCGGATCGTGGGCGCAACCAGGGCGGGGCGGGTCAGGCGCTGGGTGGGCGCGGCACGGCCGGGCTGGCGGCGCGTGGCGGCAAAGAAGCGATCGAGCAAAGCCTGGCGATATTCCCCGGCCAAAGCGCGGTCCTTGATGGTGGCAGCGGCGGCAACCAGGCGGTTGCGGGCGGCAGCGCGCTGTTCCGGGCTTGCCATGGCTTGGCCTTCCAACAGCAGGCCGTAAAGCGCCTCCGAAAGCGGCCGCGCGCCATCCAACACGGTCTGAAAGGCGGCTTTGCCGCCCTTGCCGATCAGCGTATCAGGGTCTTCCCCCGCCGGCAGCGTCGCCAGCTTCAGGCTGCGTTCGGCGCTGATCAGCGGCAATGCTGCTTCCGCCACGCGGGCGGCGGCCCGGGCGCCGGCGGCGTCGCCGTCAAAACAGAGCACCGGCTCCGGCGACAGGCGCCATAATTCCTGCAGCTGATCTTCCGTGAGCGCGGTGCCAAGCGGCGCCACCGCCCCGGTGAAGCCCGCCTGATGCAAAGCGATCACATCCATATAGCCTTCAACGGCTACCAGGGCAGCGCCGCGAAACACACCCTCCCGCGCGCGGTCCAGCCCGTAAAGCGCATAGCGTTTGCGGAATAGCGGCGTTTCCGGACTGTTGATGTATTTCGGCTGGCCATCGCCGAGAATCCGCCCGCCAAAGGCAATCACGCGCCCGCGCCGGTCCCGGATGGGGAACATGACGCGGTTGAAGAAGAAATCGCGCGGCGCTTCATCGCCCTCAGGCGGTTTCAGTAGGCCGGCTTCGATCAATTGGCCGGTCTCAAACGCATCCTGCTTCAAATCCGCCTGCAAGGCGCCGCGCCCGGCACCGGCCCAGCCGAGGCCGAAGCCCTGGATGGTTTCTTCGGTCAGGCCGCGGCGGCGGAGATATTCCAAAGCCGGGCGGCCTTCTGGCAGGCGGAGCCGACGCTGAAACGCGGCGCTGGCCGCTTCCATGACGGTGTGAAGGTCCCGCGCCTGGCGGGCGCGTTCGGCATCGCGCGGGGCGAGTTTGGGGACTTCAAGCCCAGCCTCATTCGCTAGGCGTTCCACCGCTTCCATGAATTGCGCACCTTCGGCCCGCATGACGAAGGTGACCGCATCCCCATGCGCGCCGCAGCCAAAGCAGTGGAAATGATCATCATAAACGTAGAAAGACGGCGTCTTTTCCCCATGAAAGGGGCAGCAGCCCTTCCAATTGCGCCCGGATTTGAGCAGCCGCGTCTTCCGCCCGATCAGACCGGGCAGGGGCGTGCGGGCACGAAGCTCATCAAGGAAACCGGGGGGCAGGGCCATGGCGAGGGGTCAGACTATACCTTTGCAGGGAAAAGTGGACTCAAGCGGGGGCGCGAAAAAAACTCCCCCTTATAGACATAAGCGTGTTGTTCTGGGTTCTGGCTATGCGGATCGGCCTGTCAAAAGGAGCTTTTTAGAGGCTTGCTAAATGCTCAGGGCTCCGCGACAAGAGCCGAGTTGGTGGAGGGGTTGTAGATTGCTCGCACTCTGCCAATCCCTAAACGATCCGTTCTGGTGACTGGCCCAATCAATTCTTATGACCTCAGCCCTACCCGAAAGCGACGAAATTTTGAGCGCAATACGTTCAGCGGCCCGGAATCTCGGGCGGCCGCCTTCGCGGTCGGAGTTTAAAAGCGCCTCAGGAATGACAGAATACCAAGTCCTGAAGCATTTCGCGAGTTGGAGAGACGCGGTTCGGGCAGCTGGCCTGGAGCCGCACTCGACCAATATGCCGTTAGACCCAGCAATCCTCTTGGAGGACTGGGGTGACTTAGTCCGTATCAACAGGCGCATTCCTACGCGAGATCAATATCGACGCGATGGCAATTATAGCCCCGGGGTCTTCGAGAAGCGGCTCGGGCCATGGTCGGACATTCCCAAGCAATTTCGAAAATTCGCTGCTGATAAGCCGGAATGGAACGACGTTTTGGCTCTCATTCCCATCGAGTACGCACGGCCTTCGGTCGTGGCTACGCCCCCTTTCCACGCGAACCCAGCAACGCCTACGACACGAACAAAGCTGGTGGCTCGACACCCCAAGATAAACAATAGTCCAACCTACGGAAACCCAATCGATTTCCGTGGGTTGCGCCACGAACCAGTTAATGAAGCGGGGGTTGTATTCCTCTTCGGCATGGTCGCGCGAGAGTTGGGCTATCATGTTGAAGCCGTTCAAGCTGCTTATCCTGACTGCGAAGCAAAGCGACAGATTGATGCGAGTCGATGGCAGCGCGTGCGGATCGAGTTTGAGTTTGAAAGCCGCAACTTTCGTGACCACGGTCACCCGCCTGACGGCTGCGATGTGATTGTTTGTTGGCGACACAACTGGCCAGAATGTCCGGAGCAACTCGAAGTGCTTGAGCTTGCTTCCGTGATTCAAACGCTGTCAGCATCTGAGGAATGAAGATAGCATTGCCCTGTCTTTCTGAACCGGATTCATTTTGAAGGAACGCGACCATGACCCCCGCCGAACGCGCCGCCGTGCAGGCGCATCTGCGCAAGCTTTTCAGCAACCCCCGCATTCAGGTGACCGCGCCGGACCGCCCCAAGGGCAGTGTGGAGCTTAAAATCGGCAATGAATTCATCGGCACCGTCCACCGCGATGCGGAAGATGGCGATGTTTCCTATGCCGTGCAGATCGTGGTGCTGGCGGAAGATTTGCAGGACAACGACTGAGGCGCCTGGGGCGCGAGCGAGGGTTAGCCCCCAAGCAGCGCCTTCACCATTGGCCCGGCCTTGGCCATATCCAAAGCCGCGGCGTGGCGGGATTTCAGCACCGCCATCACCTTGCCCATATCCTTGATGGAAGCAGCCCCAGCTTCCGCCACCGCCGCGTCAACAGCGGCGGCCATGGCGGCTTCATCCATCTGCTGCGGCAGGAAGCTTTCGATCACAGCGATTTCCGCTTCCTCCTTCGCCACCAATTCGGGGCGATTGCCCTGGCGATACAAATCCACACTTTCGCGCCGGGATTTCGCCATGCCGCGCAGCATGGCAATCACCTGGTCATCCGGCACGCCCGGGTCCTGCGGCGTCTTGCGCGCGGCGATATCCGTATCCTTCAGCTTGGCCATGATCATGCGCATGGTGGAGGTTGTGGCCGCATCCTTGGCCAGCATCGCGGTCTTCAGGGCATCGGTGAAACGGGCGCGGAGTTCCATGGGGTGATCCTTCAGGCTTGAGGCGCGCTTATAGCAAAGCAGGGCGCGCGGGCCAGGGTGGGGCGCGTCAGGCAGCCCGGATCGCCTCGATCAATTTCGGCTCCCGCGCCAGCAGCTTCATCAGCAGCAGCGTCGGGCGGCTCGGCTGCGCCTCACCATGTTCGTATTTGTAGAAGCTATTGGGCGAGCCCGTCAGCAGAAGGCTGGCATCCTTTTGCGTCAGGCCCGCAGCCTTGCGCATTTGCTTCGCCAGGCGCTGCACGGAAGCCGCGTATTCCGCCTTCATCTCCGCTAGCGCAGCATCCAACGGTGCAGCGTCAGCGCCCAGCAAAACGCCATCGCCATCATCTTCGGGGAACCAGCCCGTTACCTCCACCACGCGGGTCAGGTCCATATAGGCCACAACCTCTCGCCGCTTGCGCCGGCGCAGCAGGGCGCCGGTTTCAGGGTGGATCATGGTCTTGGGCGCGGACATTCTAATTCTCCTCGAAGGCCGGAAGATTATGGATTTGCTTCCGCTTTCCCACGCGCCTTCATACAACCTTTAAGGTGGTTACGGCGAACTCTTTTCCCCACCCTTCGCACCATAGAAAATCACCCAGGTCGCGAAATCGGGCGAGGTATCCTCAAACCGATGCGCCTCCCCCGCGCGCACGAAAAGCGCGTCATGCGGGCCGAAGGGCACGCGCTCAGCGCCACGGCGAAACCAGCCGGTGCCGGATGCGATAATGTAAAGCTCATCCTGATCATGCGGTTTTTGCGTATCCTCACCCTTCGGCGCGAACCAGCGCAGTTGCATGGTGCCGTGTTCCAACAGCAAGGCGGAAAGCCGGCCGGGGGAGGGCGGCGTCGCAGCAGCCTCAGCCGCTGTGATCAGGGTGCGCGTTTGGGTTTCAGACATGCTGGTTCACCTCAATCATATTCGCGGCTGTGTCGAGCACATAAATCTGATGCATCCCCGCCATGGCGTAGACGCCAGCATCCGAGACCAAAATACCCGCCGCTTCCAGCCGCGCCTTCACCGCCTGCACATCCTGGACACAAAAGGCCGGATGCCCACCAATCGAAGGGTTATGCGCGAAGCGATTGCGATACGCGAAGCCAGCATCCGGGCGGATGATATGCAGCCCGGTATTGTCATCCGCATCGGTCAGCACAGCCAATTCAGCCGGGTCTATGCTGAAATCCCCGCGCTTGGCCGCTGAACGCCAGCGCCCTTCCTTGAGCCCGATAATCCCAGTGTAAAACGCCACGGTTTCCCGCACATTTTCCGCCTGAAGATTGACGTGATGGATATGCCATGTCGGCGCATCACCCGCCGCGCCTGTTTGCAACAGCAGCAAAAGATTAAGCGCCGGGTCCAGCGTATAGACCGCCGGCTGGGCAAATTCCACCGGCAGGGCGCGCAGATAGGCAAGCCCGGCCTCGTCCAGCCGCGCAATCACCGCATCCAGAGAAGCCACTTCAAGCGCCACATAACGCGCCCCAATCGGGCCGAGCAGCGCCGTGCCGGACCGTGCCAGCACCGCATCAGGGCGATGCAGCCGCAAGCCGCGCCCGCCCTGCCCAATGAAGCGCGTGCGCGCATCGGGTGCCGCCGCCGCGCCAAGCCCAATCAGCGTGCCGAAGAAATGCGCAGCCCTATCCAGATCATGCGCTTGCAGGGAAACATGATGGATGGACCAGGTCATGGTGATCCCCTTGCCTTTCATCGCGGCATGAGAGCAGCTCAGCCGATCTTGAAGCGTGCCAGATATTCCGGCGGCACGGCAACGCTCCCACGCGGATCAGGCACGGGTGGCAGCGTGCGCACCTCCAACGGCAACACCCCGGCCCAGACATCCTGCATCAAATCCTCATCCGGATCGCCAGGCGGGCCGCTTCGGATTTTTGCTGATGCCTCGTTGATTTCAATCGCCAGCACCGTGGTCGCCTTCGCCTCATAAGCCGTCATGGCGCGCAGCCTATCCCAACGGCCGGGGAACATCCCCTCCACAAAATTCTTCAGCCGCGTTTCCTTCTCGCTTGGGTCGGCAATCAACCGCGCGCGGCCCAGCAGCATCACCGAACGATAATTGACCGAATGGTTATAGGCAGACCGCGCCAGCACCAGCCCATCCATCAGCGTGACGGTGACACAAACATCCGCCTCAATGCAGGTTTCAATCATCCGGCTGGCGGCCGAGCCATGCCAATACACGTGATCACCTTCGCGCCATTGCAGCGTCGGCGTCACGAAGGGCGCGCCATTCAGCACATAGCCGATATGCGCCAAGGGCTGCGCATCCAGAATGGCGTCAATACTGGCGCGGTCATAAGCGCCGCGTTCATGCATGCGCTTGACACGGGTGCGCTCAGACGGCGCTGCGCTGTTACGGGCCATGGGGTGTTCCTTCTGTCACTTGCCAAGGGGCGCAGCGTCCGCGAAATGTGGCTTGCTGAAAAGGTCCGGTTTTCAAAACATGAGCAGACCACTTCGCAAAGCCCCAGGGGCCGAGGCCGCGCTACTTTCCCTCGCCCTTGATCGCCGGGCGAAGCTGCCCTTGCATGTGCAATTGGCGGAAGGGCTGCGCCGCTTGATCCTGGGCGGGCGGATCGCGCCGGGGGCGAGGCTGCCTTCCACCCGTGCGCTTGCGGAAGAACATGGCATCGCGCGGGCCACCGCAGTGCTGGCGGTGGAGCAATTGGCTGCCGAGGGTTACGTCACCGCCCGCCGGGGTTCAGGGCTTTATGCCTCAGCAATGCTGCCCGAAGGCAGCTTGCAAGTGCCGCGCCCCGCCAGCCCTGCGGCGCCCAGCCCAGCCCCGCCGCCCGCCCCCTGGCAGCCCTTTCAGATTGAAGCGACCGACCCAGCCTTGTTCCCACGCCAAAGCCTCGGGCGGCTGTTGCAGCGGCAATGGCGGGCAGATGGCGCCGGGCTTTTGGCGCCGCAAGACGGGTTTGGGCTCTTCGCCCTCCGCGCCGCACTCGCCGAGCATTTGCGCCATTGGCGCGGCATCGCGGCAGAGGCTTCGCAAATCATCATCACCAGCGGGTTTTTCGATGGGCTGGACATCATTGCCGCCGCTGCCTTCACCCCCGGCGATGCAGTGATGATTGAAGAACCAGGCTTCCCGCCGCTGCGCCACGCGTTGCAGCGCCTGGGGCTGCGGCCCATCCCGGGCCTTGCCGATCAGGCCGGGCTTGACCCTACCGCGCTGGACCAGGCCTTGCGCGGGGTCTTCATGGCGCCGTCACGCCATTATCCCTTGGGCGGCACGCTCTCCCTCAGCCGGCGGCTGGCGTTTCTGGATTGGGCGGAACGGGCCGGCGGCTTCCTGGTCGAAGATGATTATGATGGCGAATATCGCTATGCCGGCGCGCCCTTGCCGGCGTTGATGAGCCTCGATCGCGCGGCGCGGGTGATTTATGTGGGCAGTTTTTCAAAAGTGCTCAGCCGGTCCATGCGGCTTGGCTATGTGGTGCTGCCCGGGCCGCTGGTGGCGCCAGCGCGGGCGCATCTGGCGCGACGGGGCTTGGCGGCTTCCATCCTGGCGCAGGGCGCCTTGGCGGAATTCATCGCGTGTGGCGATTTCGCCGCCCATATCCGCCGCACGCGCCGGGTTTATGGGCGCCGTTTGGCCGCCATGCAGGAAGCCTTGGCGCCCCTGGCCCCCTATCTGACGCCGGAGCCGACCGATGCCGGGCTCCATTTGGTGGCAAGGCTTGGGCCGCGTTTGGCGGGGCTGGTCACGGATCAGGCCATCGCGGCGGCTGCGCTGGCGGAGGGCCTCCATCTCGCGCCGCTTTCCGCGCTTTACGCCGGGCCGCCGCGCGCCCAAGGGCTGCTTCTTGGCTTTGCAGGCTTTACCGAGGCCAGCATCCAGACGGGCATGCAACGCCTGGGGGGCCTACTCGCGCGGCTCGCGGGGAAATAAACCTGGGTAGGAAATTTCCCACCCCGCGCTTTTCCCTTGCTCTGGGAAGTTTTTTCCCGGATAAGCCCGCGCCATGCGCAGCGTTGAAGATATCATCGCCCTTTTGGGCGGTTCTGAAGCCGCGGCCGAGCGCTGCGGCGTCGGCACGGAAGCCATTCGCAAATGGCGGCAATCCAAGGCCATTCCCGCGAAACATTGGCCTGCCATCCTAACCGCGACTGGCCTGACTCTGGCCGATATGACCGGTGCCCCTTCTGACACCCCGAAAACGGAGCCCCTTCCCATGGCTGATACCGCCCCCCCTGGCGCCACCGCCTGCCTGGTGCTGGCTGATGGCAGCGTCTTTTGGGGCCGCGGCTTCGGGGCCGAGGGCAAGGCCGTCGCCGAAATCTGCTTCAACACGGGCATGACCGGCTATCAGGAAACCCTGACCGATCCTTCCTATGCCGGGCAGATCATCACCTTCACCTTCCCCCATATCGGCAATGTCGGCACCAATCAGGAAGACATCGAAGCGCTGACCCCCGCCGCGCGCGGGCTGATCGTGAAGCAGGATGTCACCGAACCCGCGAATTACCGCGCCACGCGGCATTTGCACGCTTGGCTGGTTTCCCATGGCGTGCCTGGGCTTGCCGGCATTGATACCCGCGCACTGACCGCGCGCATCCGCGATGGCGGCCCGCCCAATGGCGTTTTGTGCCATCGCGTGGATGGGAAGTTTGATATCGCGGCACTCCGCGCCGAAGCCGCCGGCTGGCCGGGGCTGGAAGGCATGGACCTCGCCAAGGATGTGACCTGCCGGCAGAGCTATCGCTGGGATGAAACCGAATGGGCCTGGCCCACCGGCTTTGGCCGCCAGACCGCGCCGAAATACCGCGTTGTCGCCATGGATTACGGCGCCAAGCGCAATATCCTGCGCTGCCTGGCCTCTGCCGGTTGTGACGTGGTGGTGCTGCCCGCGACCGCCTCGGCCGAGGAGATTTTCGCGCAAAAGCCAGATGGTGTTTTCCTGTCCAATGGCCCTGGTGACCCGGCGGCAACCGGCACTTACGCGCTGCCCGCCATTCGCGCCGTGCTGGACAAGAAACTGCCGATTTTTGGCATTTGCTTGGGGCATCAATTGCTGTCACTGGCACTTGGTGCGCGCACCTTCAAGCTGGCGCGCGGGCATCGCGGCGCCAATCAGCCGGTGAAGGATTTGACGACTGGCAAGGTCGAAATCACCAGCCAGAATCACGGTTTTGCGGTGGACCCGGAAAGCCTGCCGGGCAATGCCAAAGTCACGCATATCTCTCTGTTTGACGGCACGAATGAAGGCATTGCGGCGACGGATCGCCCGGCCTTTTCCGTGCAATACCACCCGGAAGCGAGCCCCGGCCCTTCCGACAGCCATTATCTGTTTCATCGCTTCGTTGAAATGATCGAAAGGGCCAAGGCATGAGCAAGATGTTTGATTTGACCGGCCGCGTTGCGCTGGTGACGGGTGGCAATGGCGGCATTGGGCTTGGCATGGCAACGGGCCTCGCGAAAGCCGGCGCCACCGTGATGGTCGCTGGCCGCAACGCCACAAAGAATGATTCAGCAGTGGCGGGCTTGCGCGCGCTGGGCGCCAAGGCGGAAAGCATTGCGGTGGATGTGACCGATCCCGCCGCGATCACCGGCATGGTGGAAGAAACCGCCAAGCGCCTCGGCCGTTTGGATATTCTGGTGAATAATGCGGGTACGAATATCCGCAACCGGCCAGAGACCTATAAGCTGGAAGACTGGCACACCATTATCAATACCAACCTGACCAGCGGCATGTTGGCGTCCCAAGCGGCCTATCCGTATTTGAAGGCACATGGCTGCGGGCGCGTGATCAATAACGGGTCCATGCTGTCCATCTTCGGCCTGCCTTTGCATGTGGCTTACGGCGCTTCCAAGGGCGGCGTGGTGCAAATGACGAAATCCACCGCCGTCGCCTGGGCTGCGGATGGCATTACGGTAAATGTGATCCTGCCTGGCTGGATTGATACGGACCTGACACGCAAGGCGCGGCAGGATATGGCCGGGCTGAATGACAATGTGCTGGCGCGCACGCCTTCCAAGCGCTGGGGCGAGCCCGGGGATTTTGAGGGGGTGGCGGCTTTCCTCGCTTCCGATGCCGCGGCCTTCATCACCGGGGTGGCGATTCCGGTGGATGGTGGGTATTCGGTGCAGGGGTGAAATGCCCACCCTCGAAACCCTGCTGATCTTCGCCGCACTTTCGCTCGGCCTCGCCGCAACGCCGGGGCCGAATATGCTCTATCTTGTGTCGCGTTCACTCGCGCAGGGTGTTGGCGCCGGCATGATTTCGCTGATCGGCTGCCAATGTGGCTCGCTGCTGATCATGCTTTGCGCGGCGGCGGGGATTACGGCGGCGCTGTTTGCCATTCCCTATGCCTGGGATGTGCTGCGCATTGGTGGCGCGGCGTATCTCGCGTTTCTGGCGTGGCAGTGTCTCCGCCCCGGTGGGCAGCCGATTTTCGCGGCACGCCCCATGCCGCGTGAACCGGCATCGCGCCTGTTTGGTGTTGGCTTCGCTACCGCCGCGCTCAACCCGAAAGTCGCCATTTTTTATGTTGCCGTGCTGCCCCCCTTCATAGACCCCGCGCGCGGCGATGTTTTTCTGCAAGGCATCGCACTCGGCGCGGTGCAGATCGCCATCGCCATCATCTTCGATGGCTTATTGATTTACGGCGCCGCCGGGGTTTCGCGCTTCCTCAGCGAAAACCCTGCCTGGATGGCCGCACAGCGTTGGATTTTGGGCGGTGCGCTTGCGCTGATTGCGCTCAAGCTCGTCACCGAAAGCCGCGCATGAAACCCCTTCTCACCTGCTGCAAACCTCAAGGCCCTGAACCATGCCGAAACGTACAGACATCAAATCCATCATGATCATCGGCGCCGGGCCGATTGTCATCGGCCAGGCCTGCGAATTCGATTATTCCGGCGCGCAGGCGTGTAAAGCGTTACGCGCTGAGGGTTATCGGGTCATTCTGGTGAATTCCAACCCGGCGACGATCATGACCGATCCGGGGCTGGCGGATGCCACCTATGTGGAACCGATCACGCCCGAGATTGTCGAGAAAATCATCGCCAAGGAACGGCCTGATGCGCTGCTGCCAACCATGGGCGGGCAGACCACGCTCAATACCTCGCTGAAGCTCGCGGAAGCGGGCGTACTTGAAAAATACGGCTGCGAATTGATTGGTTCGAAGGCCGAGGTGATTGACAAGGCCGATGACCGCCAGAAATTCCGTGACGCC
>JADCFP010000101.1 GCA_020249465.1 Roseomonas sp.
CTGGCGGTTCATTCCAGGGGCCCATCGGGTCGCGACTGAAATCGCCATAACAGGATCGGGGCGTCGGAACGATGAAATTCTCGGTTGATAGGGCGGTTTTGCTCAAGGCGCTTACCCATGTGCAAAGCGTGGTTGAGCGTCGCAACACCATCCCGATCCTCGCCAATGTCATGATCGAAGCGAGTTCAGGTGGCGCGCTGAAACTCACTGCGACCGATATGGAAATTGCGGTAGTGGAAGATATCGCGGGTGTGACTGTTGCGCGCGCCGGGCGCACCACGGCGCCAGCGGCCACGCTTTATGAAATCATCCGCAACCTTCCCGAAGGGGCGCGCGTTGAATTCGACCATGGCGGCGGCGATGGGCCGCTTGCGCTGCGGTCTGGGCGTTTCAATACCAGCTTGGCTGTGCTGGCGGTGGATGATTTCCCTTCCATGACCGAAGGGCGCATGCCGGTGCAATTCAGCATTAAGGCCGGTGTGCTGCGCGATTTAATTGACCGCACGAAATTCGCGATCTCCACAGAAGAAACGCGGTATTACCTGAACGGCATATACATCCACGCGACCGAAAGCGAAGGCCAGCCGGTGCTGCGCGCTGTCGCGACCGATGGGCATCGCCTGGCGCGTGTAGAGGAACCGCTGCCGGAAGGTGCCAAGGCCATGCCGGGCGTGATCATCCCCCGCAAGACGGTCAATGAAATCCGCAAGCTGGCCGAAGAAACCCAGGACGAGATCGTGGTGCGGCTATCGGACACCAAGGTGCAATTCGCGCTGGGTACGGTCACGCTCACCAGCAAGCTGATTGATGGCACCTTCCCCGAATATGAACGCGTGATCCCGCGCGGGAATGACAAGAAGCTTGTTGTGCCGCGCAAGGATTTCGCCGATGCGGTGAAGCGCGTGGCCGCGATCAGCAGCGAAAGATCCCGTCCGGTGAAGCTCAGCCTCGGCACCAATCATTTGCGTGTTTCGGCCGCGAGCCCCGATCAGGGCGAAGCGCAGGAAGATCTGGAAGGTGATGATGTCGCCTATACCAGCGGCGCTTTGGAAATTGGGTTCCAGGCGCGGTATCTGTCTGACATCACTGATCTGGTCGAAGACAAGCTGGAATTCATGTTCGCCGATGGCGCGGCACCGACCATTGTGCGCGATGCATCCCGGCCGGAAGCGCTTTTCGTCCTGATGCCGATGCGGGTGTGACGGCACCAGGGCTTTTCCTTGCGCGCCTCAGGCTTACCAATTTCCGGTCCTGGCGGGGCTTGGATGCGGCTTTTGACGCATCCCTGATTTGCATCGCGGGCGAAAACGGCGCGGGCAAGACCAATCTGTTGGAGGCGATATCGCTGCTCGCACCCGGGCGTGGCCTGCGTGGTGCGCGCATGGGCGAACTTGGCAGGCAGGAAGAAGGTGCGGGCCTGGCCTGGGCGGCGGCGGGGCGATTTGAAACCCGCGCCGGCCCCATGGAAATCGGCACCGGCACGGACCCGGAAGGGGCGACAGAGCGGCGCATTTATCGGCTCGATGGGCAGGCATTGCGCAGCCAGGCGATGCTGGCTGAACGCATGGCCGCCGTTTGGATCACGCCGCAAATGGACCGGCTGTTTCAGGAAGGGGCAAGTGGTCGGCGGCGCTTCCTGGATCGGCTGGTTTGGGCATTGGAGCCCGGCCATGCACGCGAAGTGGCCGCCCATGACAATGCAATGGCCGAGCGTAACCGCCTGCTGGCGGAAGGCCGCGCGGACCCGGCCTGGCTGGCTGGGCTGGAAGATGCCATGGCGCGGCACGCGGTGGCGGTGGCGGCGGCAAGGCGCGCTTTGATGCTGCGCCTAAACGCCGAGCTTGCGGCGGGCCGCGCCACAGGCGCCTTTCCGGCGGCGCGGTTGGACATCACCTGCCCCATCACGGCGGGTTTGGCGGAAAACCCGGCACTTGCGCTGGAAGATGCGCTGCGCCAGGGATTGGCCCAGGATAGGCGGCGCGATGCGGCAGCGGGTGGGGCGGCGCGCGGGGCGCATAAGGCGGATTTGAGCTTGATCCATATGCCCAAGGGCATCAGCGCCGAATTCTGTTCAACCGGAGAGCAAAAGGCGCTGCTGGTATCAGTCGTGCTGGCCCATGCGTCGCTGATTGCCGAAGCGCGTGGCTTCGCGCCCTTGCTCCTGCTGGATGAAGTGGCCGCGCATCTTGATCCCGCGCGGCGGGAGGCGCTTTTCGCTGCCCTCGCCGCCCTGCCCGCGCAGGTTTTCATGACCGGCACGGATGCTGAGGTTTTCGCCCCGCTGGCCGGCATTGGGCAGGTCTTTGGCGCGGGTGATGGCAGGCTTTTTGCCCTGCGCTGATCGCCTTCGGAAATGCCGCGAAAAGCCCGGTGCTGGGGTCGCGTTTTGTACCGAAAAACGCTATAAGAATCTGGTGTTTTCGCATCCCCAAAGCAGGAGCCCGTTACCGGCATGAGCGATGAGCCGCGCGCCGAAACTGAAGCCTATGACAGCGCTTCCATCACCGTCTTGCGCGGGCTGGAAGCGGTGCGCAAACGGCCGGGCATGTATATTGGCGATACCGATGATGGTTCCGGCCTGCATCACATGGCCTTTGAAATCGTTGACAATGCGGTGGACGAGGCGCAGGCGGGTTTCGCTTCAGCCGTTTCTGTCACGCTGAATGGTGATGGCAGTGTCACAGTGCGCGATGATGGCCGCGGCATTCCGGTGGATATCCATGCGGAAGAAGGCATCAGCGCGGCCGAGGTTGTGCTGACGCGGCTGCATGCTGGCGGCAAGTTCAACCAGAATTCCTACAAGGTCTCCGGCGGCTTGCATGGCGTGGGTGCGGCGGTTGTCAATGCGCTATCGGAATGGATGGAAGTACGCATCTGGCGTGGCGGGCAGGAATATCGGCTGCGCTTTGAACATGGTGACACTGTAGTGCCCTGCACGGCGCTTGGTGCATCGGATCATCCGAATGGCACGGAAGTGACCTTCAAACCATCGGCGCTGACCTTCACGCGCACGGAGTTTGATTTCGCCGTGCTGGAACGGCGCTTGCGCGAATTGGCCTTCCTCAATTCAGGCTTGCACGTTGTGCTGCGTGATGAACGCCATGCGGAAGTGCAGGAAACCAAGTTTCATTTCGATGGCGGCCTCACGGCCTTTGTCGAATGGTTGGACAAGGGCAAGACGCCGTTGTTCGCAACGCCGATCAGCCTAGCTGCGCGGGAACAGGATGGGATCAAGGTTGAGCTCTCACTCCGCTGGAATGACAGCTATCACGAGACGATGCTGTGCTTCACCAATAATATCCCGCAGCGCGATGGCGGCACGCATCTGGCCGGCTTCCGCCAGGCATTGACGCGCGTGGTGGCGAAGGTTGCGGAAGGCATCGCCAAAAAGGAAAAGGTTGCACTCACCGGCGAGGATATGCGCGAAGGGCTGACCGCGGTGCTTTCGGTGAAGGTACCCGATCCGAAATTCAGCAGCCAGACCAAGGAAAAGCTCGTATCATCCGAAGTGCAGCCGGTGGTGCAGGTAGCCTGCGCCGATGCGCTTTCGCATTGGTTTGAAACTCATCCCAAGGAAACCAAGGATCTGGTGGGCAAGATCCTGGATGCGGCAACCGCGCGTGAAGCCGCGCGCAAGGCGCGTGAATTGACGCGGCGCAAGGGCGTGCTGGATGTGTCATCGCTCCCCGGCAAGCTGGCGGATTGTCAGGAACGCGATCCGGCGAAAAGCGAATTGTTTATCGTTGAGGGTGACAGCGCCGGCGGTTCTGCCAAGCAAGGGCGCGACCGGGCCTTCCAGGCGATCCTGCCGCTGAAAGGCAAGATCCTGAATGTGGAACGCGCGCGCTTCGACAAGATGCTCTCCAGTGCTGAAATCGGCACGCTGATCACCGCACTGGGCACGGGGATCGGGCGCGGTGAGCCATCGGAAGGCGGGTTTGATATCGGCAAGCTCCGTTATCACCGCATCGTCATCATGACCGATGCCGATGTGGATGGCAGCCATATCCGCACATTGTTGCTGACTTTCTTCTTCCGGCAAATGCCGGAACTCATCACGCGCGGGTATTTGTATATCGCGCAGCCGCCGCTTTATCGCGCCAAGCGCGGACAGGAAGAACGCTACCTCAAGGATGATCGCGCTTTGGAAGATTACTTGCTGGAAAAGGCACAAAGTACCGCCAGCCTGCGCCTGCCCGATGGGCGCGACCTGACGGGCGATGCCTTCCAGGCAGAGCTTGACTTCCACCGCCAGGCGACCGCGCGCATTCGCCGTCTTTCCGGCGCGGTGCCGGCGGATATCGTGGAACAGGCCGCAATCACCGGCGCTTTGACCATGGAGGGCGATCGTGCGCTGGCCGCCGCGCAAGCCTTGGCCGCGCGGCTGGATGTACTGGCGCCGGCTTCCGAACGTGGCTGGGTGGCGACGGCGGGCGATAACGGGCTGACCCTTGCGCGCACCGTGCGCGGCGTGGGTGAGCGCCATGTGCTGGATGCGACGGCGCTCCGCAGTGCCGAGGCACGTTGGTTGGATGAACGGCGCGACAGGCTGGCGGCTGATTTCCTGGGTGGTGCGGTCCTGTCACTTGATAGCGCGGAGACGCAGGTGGTGGGGCCGCTCGCGCTATTTGAAAAACTCATTGCGCAGGGCCGCAAGGGGCTTTCCTTCCAACGCTTCAAGGGCCTTGGGGAGATGAACCCCGATCAGCTTTGGAAGACAACGCTCGACCCCGCTATCCGCACGCTGCTCCGCGTGCGGGTGGAGGATGTTGAGGATGCGGAACAGGTCTTCTCCACACTGATGGGCGATCTGGTCGAACCGCGCCGCGACTTTATTGTTGGCAATGCCTTGAAGGTTGCCAATCTGGACGTGTGAAGAGCGCGTGGGATGGCGTCAGGCCATCCCCCCCCGCGCCGAGACCGGCCAAAGGCATTCCACGCGGCCCTTGCGCACGCCGACATACCAATCATAGCGATCCACCGTCGGGTCGCAGTGGCCCGGTATCAGGCGCAGCTTTTCGCCAAGTGCGGGCGCGCTGCCATCCTCAATCACCAGCTTGCCATGTTCATCGGATGCGCCGGCATAGCGCAGCCCCGGGCGTTGCCAGACCTGCGGCATGCCCGAATCAACCGAAACGCCCTTATGCCCGCAATCCAGCACGGCAATGCCAGGCCCTGCGGTGCTCATCACCTGAGACAGCACGAAAAGCGATTGACGGAAGGGCGGCGCATCCTCATTCGCCGCATAATCGGCATCCATGAAGCAATAGGACCCGGCCTGGATTTCTGTATAGACGCCGCTCGCTGCCTCATGCCGGAAGGTACCGGTGCCAGCCCCGCCCACAATCGGGCAGGCAAGCCCGCGCTGGCGCAATTGTTCCACCGTGCGGCGCGAACGCGCGACAGCTTCGCCAATCGCGGCTGCGCGTTCCTCAGGGGCGCGCCTGTGCTGCGCGGAGCCGTGATAGGCTTGCAAGCCGCCAAAGCGCAGATGCCGGCTGGCCGCGATGCGCTCCGCCAAAGCAACGGCAGGCGGCCCATGTTCCACCCCGCCGCGCGCCATGCCGACATCAATTTCCACCAGCACCGGCAGGCGCAGGCCGGCAGCTTCGGCCGCAGCTTCGATCAGCGCGATCTGCGCGGCGTCATCCACACAGACAGCCACTTCCGCGATGCGCGCAAGGGCCGCAAGGCGGGCCAATTTGCGCGGGCTCACCACCTGGTTGCTGACCAGAATATCGGGAATGCCGCCCCAGGCGAGCGCCTCGGCTTCTGCAACTTTTTGCACGCATTGGCCAACCGCGCCGCGCGCCATTTGCAGCTTGGCGATGACGCTGGATTTATGGGTTTTCGCATGGGCGCGGAGTTTCGCGCCCGTCGGCGCCAGCAGCGCCGCCATGGTGTCCAAATTGTGTTCGAAAGCATCCAGATCAATCACCAGCGCGGGGGTATCAATATCTTCTTCGCGCATACCTGGTTCAGCGGGCGGGTTTTGCAGCATGGGGTATCCTCCGTGGCTTTGCGCATCATAGCCACGGCCATGGGTTCCACGCCATTCGTACAGGCCCATCTGACCAAGGGCGAGGGCACAAAAAAAGCGGCAGGGTTTCCCCTGCCGCCTTTTGCCGATTGATCCGAAGATCAGAAGGCGATGCGCACGCCGGCCACGAGCACCGTGATGTCGCGGGTATTGTCGGGGCTCGCCGCCGTACCAAAATTGGCCAGCGTCGTACCACTGCCGCCAGCGTTCCTGGAAGACGGAGCCGCAACCGGGAGGTTCTGGTCTTCGACCTGGTTGTAGTTAGCGAACAGGGTCATGCCCGGCGCCAGCACATAAGAAACGCCAACGCCGAGGTAGGTCTGCTCGCGGTCGCTGAGAGCGGCACCAGTGGTGCTCGTGCCGTTGTCCTGCGAGCCCTTACCGTACATGGCACCAACAGAGAACGCGCCAATCGTATACACCGCGCTGCCGACCCAATGACTGCTGCCATCAAGACCACGGGCGAGCGCCGCACCAGCGGGGGCAGAACCGTTGTAGTTGCCCCAGGTGTATTCGCCGCCAACCTGGAAGCCAAAGGCGCGCAACACCAAGCCTGCTGAATAGGCAGTGACGTTCTGGCCCTTGACCGCGATCGGCGTACCGTTGGTATTCAAGCTGGGGGCATCACCCCAAACACCGCCGAGAGATGCCGCAACGCCGACATCGCCAAAGGTGCCGCGATAACGCATGATAGCGGAGATTTCATTTTCGATGCGGGTGCGGTCACGCTGGAACTCAGTGGTGCTATCAGCGCGCTGCGTGCGCTCACCTTCGCCATCATTCGGGGCGTAGGAGAAGCCGACATCAAAACCCATCATCTGCGGAGACAGATAGATGATCTTCGTCTTGTCGCTGCCGTCCGTCAGACCGGACATGACGTAGCTGGCTGAGCCATAGGTGCCGCTCTGAATGGTGAATTCGTCCCAAGCGTCATCAGAGCCCATCCAGAGCACTGAAGGGCGGCGGACCTGCATCAGGTTGGCGGCGGCGTCTTCCTGACCGAAGCGCAGCTCACCCCAGCTGCCCTTCACGAAGCCATACAGCTCGTCATAGTCAACGCCCGTACCTGAACCGGCAGCCATATTGTCCATCTGCAGTTCGAAGACGGCGCCATAACGCATGCCATTCGCGGCAACGCCATCAGCATAAAGGTTGATTTCCGCTTCCGTGCGGAAGTCATTACGCTGGCGGCCCCGAGCGGAGGTCACGCCGCCGTTGTTGTTACGGAACTGGCCCCTGTCGACGTCATCCGTCACATTGCCCATGGAGAAGTCAAAGAAGCCACCCAGGCGGACAATGATGCCGCTCGTGGTCGGCGTGGTCGGACGGTTCGGGATACCATCGGCGCCATGCGGACCCGCGCCGGTGATGCCGACTGGGGTCTGGAAGATGGCAGCGGCGGTGCCGGTGGGCGCCACGGAAGTGGCGGGCAGCGGCGGCGGAGCGGCAGGCGCAGCGGCCGGTGCCGGACGAGCGGCCGGGCGGGCCTGCTGGGCGTTGGCAGCCTGCGCAACAAGCGCGAGACCAACAACAGCCGTTGTCCCCAGAAGAATTTTACGCATTCAAGTCCTCCTCATTGCCGGAACATCCGGCGGTGATCCTCGGCCCCTGCCCCCGGCAGGAAGAAGGCCCGAAACACCCAATGCGGGCGGTCTGGCCTTCAGACCTTGAAAGACTATGATCACCTCAATGCGCCTGCCGCAACCTCTTCGAGACGGCTGACGCGACTTGGCCACATCACTGTGGCAAGCGCGCAACAGGTAGCATGAGCCCCTCAATCGCCGCCACCCCAACAGCCAGGCGCGGCACAGCGCCAAGCCGGGCGGAGGTGATGCCGCCCAGAGCGATACAGGGCGCGGGCAGCCCAAGTGCCAAAGCCGCCCAGCGCAAGGCGCCCAAGGCCGGCGCGCCAGGGTGGCTCTGGGTAGGGAAAAGCGGCGACAGGAAAAGGCAATCGGGCCTGAGCCGCCGCGCCCGCGCTGCGCTGCGCTGCCCGCCATGGGCGGCCATGCTTAATGTAAGGCGGCCCGGCGCCGCCCGGCGCGCGATCAAAAAAGGCAGCAAACCCCGGCTTTCCCGCCGATCCGGCAGATGCAGCCCCGCAGCAAGCGCCAGCGCCGCCCGCCCGTCGCCCGCCACCAGCAGCTTCAGCCCCCGCTGCCGGGCCAGCCGCGCCACTGGCCGCAGCAGCCCAAGAGTCAGCCCGCGCGCCACCACCCCGGCGCCGCGCGGCAGGCCCAGCATCGCTGCCCGCGGGTCCGGCAGCCGCACAGGGTCACTGAACAGCCAAAGCCTGGGCAGGCCGCCTGGCGCCGGGCGCGCGAATCGGCCCCACGCCTGGCGCACCCCTGGAACCAGCGCCGATTCCCTGCCATGTGAGCTTGCCATGACCGATGCCCTTGCCATTGCCCAAAACCTCTCCCGCATTCAGGCACGAATCGGGGAAGCCTGCGCCCGTGCCGGTCGCCCGGCAAATGCCGTGACCCTGGTCGCCGTTTCCAAGACCAACCCGGTGGAGGCGGTGGAAGCCGCGCTCGCCGCTGGGCAGATGGTATTCGGCGAAAACCGGGTCCAGGAAGCGGCGCAGAAATTTCCGGGGCTGCGCGCCGGGCATCCTGGCCTTCAGCTTCATATCATTGGCGGCTTGCAGACCAATAAGGCTCGGGATGCCGTGCGGATCGCCGATGTCATCGAAA
>JADCFP010000102.1 GCA_020249465.1 Roseomonas sp.
AGTCTGCGGGCGGAGCGAAACCTCAGCCCCATCCTCCTCAAGCCGGGAGGGGGTGGAAACACGATCGGTGTCGGTCATGGGTGGGGTGGCTCCGCGGGGGGCTCTGCCCCCCGCCCCCCCGCCAGGAGGAATGCATCCTCCTGGACCTCCATCATGGGGGCTTGTGGGGAGAGGGGCTCAGGGGTCGCGTTGGGTAAGCGGGCGTGCTGTGCCCCTCTCCCTTCAAGCCCCCGTATTGGCGGGGTCCGGGGAGACACTGTCTCCCCGGCGGGGGTACGGGGGCAGCGCCCCCGCGGAGCCCCCCCCCCATGACCGACACCGATCGTCTTTCCACCCCCTCCCGGCTTGAGGAGGATGGGGCTGAGGTTTCGCTCCGCCCGCAGACTTTGGATGATTTTACCGGGCAGCGTGGTTTGCGGGAGAATTTGCGCGTTTTCATTGGTGCCGCGCGGGCGCGGGCTGAGGCGATGGATCATGTCTTGTTTCATGGCCCGCCTGGTCTTGGGAAGACGACTTTGGCGCAGATTGTGGCGCGTGAGTTGGGGGTTGGGTTTCGGGCGACTTCGGGCCCGGTCTTGCAGCGTGCGGGTGATTTGGCGGCGATTCTGACGAATTTGCAGCCGCGTGATGTGTTGTTTGTGGATGAAATCCATCGCCTGCAGCCGGCGATTGAGGAAACGCTCTATCCCGCGATGGAAGATTTCCAGCTTGATCTGATCATTGGGGAAGGCCCGGCGGCGCGCACGGTGCGGATTGATCTGCCGCCTTTCACGCTGATTGGGGCGACGACCAGGGCTGGGTTATTGGCGACACCGTTGCGGGATCGCTTCGGCATTCCCTTGCGTTTGGTGCTTTACACGCCTGAGGAATTGCTGGGCATTGTGACGCGCGGCGCGCGTAAATTGGGGTTTGATTTGTCCGAGGATGGTGCGCGGGAGATCGCGAGCCGTTCGCGCGGCACGCCGCGTATTGCGGGGCGCTTGTTGCGGCGGGTGCGTGATTTTGCGCTGATGGAAGAAAAGGTCGCCGACCGTGCGATGGCGGATGCGGCGCTCCGGCGGTTGGAGGTTGATGCGCTCGGTTTGGATGCGATGGATCGGCGGTATTTGCTGCGCATTGCGGAGCATCATAATGGCGGCCCGGTTGGGATTGAGACGCTGGCGGCGGCGCTGGCCGAAAGCCGGGATACGCTCGAAGAAGTGGTGGAGCCTTTCCTCATTCAGGAAGGGCTTGTGTTGCGCACGCCGCGCGGGCGGGTGCTGGGGGATCGTGGCTGGCGGCATTTGGGCTTGAGCCCACCGGCGGGGGTGCAGCCCTTGCTGGATTTGCTTGGGGATCAGGAAGCGTGAGCGCGCCGCATCTTTGGGCGCTGCGCGTTTACTTTGAGGATACGGATGCGGGCGGTGTTGCCTATCACGCGCGCTATTTGCATTGGGCAGAGCGGGCGCGGACGGAAGCCTTACGCGCCATGGGCTTGCCGCACCAGGAAATGATCGCGCGGCATAGTGTCTTCCTCGTGGTGCGGCGGCTGGAAGTGGAGTATTTCAAACCGGCGCTGCTCGACGAATCGGTGGTGGTGGAGACGCATATCCGCCGGGTGTCGGGCGTGCAGGTGTGGCTTCGCCAGGTGGTGCGGCGTGAAGACGGTGAGGTGCTGGCGGTGCTGGAGGTGCGGCTGGCCTCGGTTGGGCAAGGTGCCGCAAAGCCGGTGCCCCTGCCGGAGCCTTGGCGTTCGGCGCTGCGCGCGGTGGCTGAAGCTGCGCCGGGGTGAACAAGTTTTTGCCGGGAAAAGGCCGCTTTTCCCGGGTTTGGTGTTTTCAGGTGGCCTTGGCCGCCTTCAATCGCCCCCAGCGGGCGAAGGAGATGTGGCGTGGATCGTAGCGTGACGACTCAGGCGCTTGGGCAGGCGGCCCATGATTTGTCGCTTTGGGGCCTATTCCTGCAGGCGGATTGGGTCGTGAAGGCGGTGATGATCGGCCTGCTGCTGGCGAGCATTTGGGTCTGGGCGGTGGTGTTCGAAAAAGTCGTTACCATGCGGCGCATCAACAAGGCGGCGGATGGGTTTGAAGATCGCTTCTGGTCCGGCGGCAGCCTGGATGAGTTGTTCACGCGCGAAGGCGAACAGCCGACGCATCCGATGGCCGCGGTATTTGGCGCGGCGATGCGCGAATGGCGCCGCAGCGCGGGCAGCCTCAATGTGCTGGGCGGCGCCAAGGAACGCGTGGAACGCGCCATGGGGGTGACGATTGGGCGGGAAATGGAAAGGCTGGAACGCTGGATGGTGTTTCTGGCCTCCGTCGGTTCAGTCGGGCCGTTTGTTGGCTTGTTTGGCACGGTCTGGGGGATCATGAATTCCTTCTCGGCCATTGCGGGCATGCAGAATACGAATTTGGCCGTGGTGGCGCCGGGGATTGCGGAAGCGCTGTTTGCCACCGCGATTGGTCTAGTGGCGGCGATCCCTGCCGTTTTGGCCTATAATAAGATCAATACGGACCTCGCGCGCTTCGCCGCGCGGCTTGAAGGGTTTGCGACCGAATTTGGCGCCATCCTGTCGCGCCAGACGGAAGCGGCGGCGAATGATGGCGGGCCGCGCAGCCCGAACCAGGCGGCGGAATAGGCCGTGGGGGCTTCTCTTTCCGGCGGGCGGGCTTCCGGGCGGTCTCGCTACCGGCCGATGGCGGAAATCAACGTCACGCCGCTGGTGGATGTTATGCTGGTGCTGCTGATCATTTTCATGGTCGCGGCACCCTTGATGACGGTGGGGGTGCCGGTGGATTTGCCAAAAACCACCGCCCAGCCGCTCAATCAGGAAACCGAACCGCTCACCATTACGGTGAACCCGGAAGGCAAGATTTTCTTGCAGGAAACCGAAGTGCCGTTGGAGGGCTTGGTTCCGCGCTTGCAGGCGATCATGCGGGAACAGCCGCAAGGCGCGCCGGAGCGGCGGATTTTCGTGCGTGGCGACAAGGCCATTTCCTATGGCCGTGTGATGGAGGTGATGGGCACCATCGCTGGTGCGGGCTTCACGCGCGTGGCTCTGCTGGCGGAACAGCCGCAGGCGCAGCGCCCGGGCGCGGCACCGCCAGCGGGCAGGCCAGCGACGCAGCCGGCGCGCCCGGCAGCGCCCCCTGCTGCACCCAATCGCCCGGCCCAGCAGCCCCGCTGAAGGCCGGGGAAGGAGAGAGCCTTGCCCCGGGCCCTGCCCGATAAGCGCCTGAATAAATGGCTGATGGTCTCGGCGGGGCTGCATGCGGCGCTGCTGGCCATCGGGGCCTTGTTTTCGCTTGCGCGCAGTATCCCGGAACCGCAGGAGCAGGGCATCGCGGTGGAGCTTGTGGCGCCTGGCCCGGCGCAGATGGCGCGCGCTGACACGCCCTCACCGAACCCGGCGCAGACCTCGACCCCCAACCCAGCACCGCCGACGCCCGAGCCCCCGGCGCCGGAGCCACCGCGCAATGCGCCGCCCGAGCCAACACCGCCACCCCCACCGCCGCCACCAGCGCCTGCTGCCGCGCCCGCACCGGCGCCGCCAAGCCCGGCGCGGCCCACACCGCCCGCACCAGCGCCAAGCCCTGAGCCGTCGCCCGCGCCACGCGTGCAGCCGCAAACGCCAGCCCAGCAGCCAAACCCGCCACAGCAACAGGCGGCACAGCCACCGCGCCCGGAACCGCCCTTGCCGCTGCCGCCGCCCCCGGTGCCACCGCCGCCTGAGCCATCGCGTCAGGCAGGCACGGGCCAAACGCCACCCGTGGCGCGGCCACAGGAAAACAGCACCTCGGTGCAGAATACGCTTGAGCGGTTGCGCGCCCAGCAGCAGCAGGACCGCGCACCGACCGCGCGGCCCAATCCTTCCGGTGCACCGCGCCAGGGTGGCGGTTCACCGACTGGGACGGCGGCGTTGACGCAGGGTGAAATCCGGGGCCTCGCGGAACAGGTATCGGAATGCTGGAATGTGGACGCCGGCATGCTGGGGCTTGAGAGCATTGTGGTTGAATTGCGCGTGCAGCTTGATGGTCAGGGCAATGTCCGCAATGTGGTGCCGGCAGGGACTATGCCTTCCGATCCGCGGGTGCGGTCTGTATTCGAATCGGCGCGGCGTGCTTTATTGGCGCCCGCGTGCAATCCGTTGAAGGTGCCGCCGGACAAGTTGCAAACACTGATGGCTTCCACCTTTCGCTTCAATCCGCGCGGGCTGGTGCGCTGAATTCGGGATGATGGGCATGACAACAAGACGCTCCCTATTGCTTGGTGCCGCGGGTGCGGTGACGGTCTCGGGCCTTGCGGGCGCGCTGGATGCGGCCTTGGCGCAAGGGGCGGTGATTGACATCACGCGCGCGCGCACCAATCCGATCCCGATTGCCATTCCGGATTTTGCCGGCGCTGGTGATGGCCAGCGTTTCGGGCGTGATATTGCGCGTGTGGTGCAGGATAATTTGCGCAATTCCGGATTGTTTCGCCCGGTGCAGCGCCAGGCCTTTATCCAAACCCCGGAATCCGCCGCGCAAACCCCGCGTTTCCAGGATTGGCGCGTGATTGGCGCGCAGGCGCTGACAACGGGGCGCGCGGATGTGCAGGGTGGCAATCTGCGCGTTGAATTCCGCCTTTGGGATGTGCTGCCGGAAAACCAATTGCAGGGCACGGCCTTCACCGCGCCCACCGGCAATTGGCGGCGCATCGCGCATCTGATCTCTGACGTCATCTATGAAAGATTGCTGGGTGAAAAAGGCTATTTCGACACGCGCATCGTCTATATCGCGGAATCCGGACCGCGAGACCGCCGGCTGCGTCGGCTTGCGATCATGGATCAGGATGGCGAAAACAACGCCTTCCTGACCGATGGGCGCGAAGCCGCGCTTACGCCGCGCTTTCATCCTTCGGCGGATCGCGTGGCCTTCATGTCCTATCAAAGCCGCGAACAACCGCGCGTTGTGTTGTTTGATTTGAATACGCGCGGCCAGCAGGTACTGGGCAATTTTCCGGGCATGACACTTTCGCCGCGCTTCGCCCCTGATGGGCGTTCCGTGGTGCTTTCCGCCATGCGTGGTGGCGACGCGAATATCTATGTGGTGGATTTGGCAAGCCGACGCGAAAGGCAGATCACCAGCGGCAGCGCGCTTGATGTCAGCCCCGCCTTTTCGCCCGATGGCAATCAGATTGTGTTCAATTCCGACCGCGGCGGCGATCAGCAGCTTTACGTGATGGATGCGAATGGCGGCGGCATCCGCCGCATTTCCTTCGGCCGCGGGCGCTACGCCACGCCGGTCTGGTCCCCGCGCGGCGATTTGATTGCCTTCACCCGCTTCGGTAGCGGCAGTTTTGCCATTGGCGTAATGCGCCCCGATGGCTCGGGCGAGCGTATCCTGTCCGAAGGCTGGAAGATGGAAGCGCCAAGCTTCGCGCCCAATGGCCGCATGCTCGTCTTTGGCCGGGAAACCCGTGCGACGGATGTGCGCGGCGGAGGTTATTCGGCGCGCATCCACACCATAGACATTGCGGGCTTCAATGAACGCCCCTTGCCGACACCCACCGATGCCACCGACCCGACCTGGTCGCCTTTGCTTTCCTGAAGGTTTTCATTGGCAGTCCACTGAATTTCATAGCCTGATCGCCGCACTTGGTCGCGTTTGCGGTGCTTGGCAATGACGCGGTGGTTGGTTGCTTGTTCAGCTATGTGGATCTTGAAAAACGGGCGTTCCCTGAACAGCCGCTGCGGGCGAACCCGCTCGGTTTTTTTGAACAGTTCATGGGCTGTTGTGCAATGATGCCGCGCTCGGGCAGGAAATACGCTTATCCAGCTTAACCGAGACATCCTTGTTCAAGGCCGCGAGGTGGTTGGCTTGGAGACTGGGGTGGGGCGCGTCCCTGGGCGTGGCTTTTCCTGGGCTGCGGGTTGCTGTCCAGTGGCAGGATGCGGAGTGTCATGCTAGGCAGGCCTTATGTCGTCTCTGTCCACGCCCAGACCCAACCATTACATTTCTGTTGACGCAGCCAATCCACGCCATGTGGAACGGGCGCTGGCCGATCTGAGGGATGGCCTATCCCAATGGCGACTGGCGCTCGCACTGGCACGGCTTGACCTGCGCAATCGTTACCGCGGTTCGGTCCTGGGGCCGTTCTGGATGTCACTTTCAAGCTTGGTCATGCTGATTGGGCTCGGCCTACTTTACGGCGCTTTGTTCAAGTTCAAGCTCTCGGATTATCTGCCCCACTTGGCTGTGAGCCTGATCATTTGGCAATGGATCTCTGGCTTTATCATTGACAGCTGCACCACCCTGACCTCGGCCGAGGGCGTAATCCGCCAAATGCGGCTTCCCTATACATTGCACGCGCTGCGCGTGGCCTTTCGCAATGCCTTGGTCGCGGCGCATTCCTTGCTGTTGATACCGATCGTCTTCCTGATTTTCAGGCAGGTTCCGGGGCCAGAGGCGGTATTGGCCTTGTTTGGTGTGGTCCTGATTGCCATCAATATGGTAGCCGGCGGGCTGCTACTTGGCATGGTTTGCGCCCGCTTCCGCGATATTCCGCCCATTGTTGCCAATGTGGTGCAGCTTGCCTTTTTTGTATCACCCATCCTTTGGAAGCCGGAGCTTCTGGGCGATGGCATGGTGTGGATGGCTCTCAATCCCTTCTATGCTTTGCTTGAGACTGTGCGCGGCCCTTTGCTGGAAGGGGGAGGCACGTGGTTAGCCTGGCTGGCGGCGATTTTCTACACTGCGGTCCATGTCGTACTCACGGGCGTTTTGTTCACGCGTTTCCGTTCACGAATCGCTTTCTGGGTCTGACGCCATGGCACGCATCTGCGCCGAGGGGCTGCGCATTGAATTCCCCTTGTATCACTTTGGCGCGCGCAGCATGAAAAAGCGCCTATTGGGTGCGGCGAGCCGCCGGGTGAGGGCGGATGCGCATAATCGTGTTGTGGTGTCCGCACTTTCAGATTTGAGTTTCACTATCGAAAGCGGTGAAAGGGTCGCCTTGGTCGGCCATAATGGCGCGGGCAAGTCCACCTTATTGCGCACCCTGGCTGGCATATATGAACCCGTGGGCGGGCGCCTGACCGTTGAAGGGGAAATCGGCAGCCTTATTGATCCTTCCGCCGGTATGGATATTCTTTCAACTGGGCGGGAGAATATACGGCTCCGCGCCCTGTATCGCGGCCTTAACGCCGAACAGACTGCCGCGCTTGAAGCCGAAGCGGGCGAATTTTCGGGCCTGGGTGAGTTCCTGGATGTGCCCATTCATGGTTATTCCGCCGGCATGTCAATCCGGCTGGCCTTTGCGCTGGCAACCGCCGTTCAGCCGCAGATTTTGCTGATGGATGAATGGTTCAGCGCGGGTGACGCCGACTTCATGGCCAAGGCTGAAGCACGGCTTGAAGAATTGGTGACGGCTTCGGAAATACTGGTGATTGCGACCCACGACATGAATGTGGTCAAGCGCTGGTGCAATCGAGTGATCCGGCTGGAAGCGGGGCGGATTGTGGGGGATGAGGGAACTGAAGGTTTGGTGTAAGATTAAATAACTGTAATCTATTCGGGCTTTGCTTCTTGTAACCTGCCTTCGGGAGTTTTTTTAGATCCAAGAGCGATTCATGTCGGGTTTGGCGAAATGATGGTCCGGACGCTAGCGGGATGTCTCCCGTTCAGCAGTTTTGCGTCCCAGCCTGGCGCCTTCAGCACAAAACTTCCGGCGTGAGTGCAGGATCTGCTGCGATTATTGCGTCTTGACAGTATTTCGCGCCATTCGGCATAAGTCCTTGCGGGTTAAGGATCGTTTAGAGAAAGCCGAAGAACTTTTTTCACCTGCTCTCCGAATTGCGCATTTGCCGATCTTGCCCGGCGGAGGTTTGATGTCACCCTTCACGAAGTTTTCTGTTCTGGCTCAAGATCGTGTTCGCTCGCGTGCGCCGCTACGCCTTGGCTTGGCAGGCGGGGGTACTGACGTTTCGCCCTATGCGGAACTCCATGGCGGCGCCGTCATGAATGCGACCATTGATCGCTATATTTATGCATGCGTGGAGTTGATCGCCGGCCAGGAAGTCGCATTCGAAAGCCATGATCTTGGGCTGCGGCGCAGCGTGGCGGCGACCCCTTCATTGGCGCTGAATGGCGTACTGGACCTTCATGCAGCCACCTATAACCGCATCGTCGCAGATTACCTGGGCGGTCGGGCGATGCCTCTCCGCTTGACCACCTATTCCGAAGCGCCTGCAGGATCGGGGCTTGGGTCGTCATCAACACTTGTGGTGGCCATGGTCCAGGCATTGGTTGAGCTTTTTCATTTGCCGCTTGGTGAATATGATATCGCACATCTTGCCTGGGTGATTGAACGGCAGGATCTGGGCCTTGCGGGTGGTCAGCAGGATCAATACGCGGCCGCGTTTGGCGGCTTTAACTTCATGGAGTTTCGCGGGCGCGACAATGTGATCGTCAATCCGCTGCGCATTCGCCCGGATGTCATCACGGAGTTGGAATCACAGACGCTGATTTGTTTTACCGGTGTCAGTCGCGAAAGCGCTTCCATCATCGCTGAACAGTCGCGGAATGTGGAGCAGGGTTCAACCCGATCCATTGACGCCATGCACAGGCTAAAGGACGCAGCCCTGCTCATGAAGGAAGCGCTGCTGAAAGGCGACCTTGAAGCCCTGGCGCGAACGCTGGACGCTGGCTGGACCAGCAAGCGCGATATGGCTGCGGGCATCAGCAATTCCCAGATCGAAGGCGCGCTTGAAGCCGCACGCGCCGCCGGGGCATCTGCGGGAAAAGTCTCTGGCGCCGGCGGCGGTGGCTTCATCATGTTCCTAGTCCCATTGGAACGCAGGCGGGCGGTCATGGCTGCAATGGCTGAGCGCGGCTATCACACCGAAACCGTGCGATACACCGCACAAGGAGCAATCGCATGGCGGACATGACGCAACAGGTCCAAGCCGCAATCACCGTCACCGCGCGACTGCTGGACAAGATGGCGGCGGACCAGAAGCTTTGCGCGGCGACGGCTGAGGTTGCTGAAGCCTGTGTCGCGGCGCTGCGCGCAGGCCGCAAGCTGTTGTTTTGTGGTAATGGCGGCAGTGCCGCGGACGCTCAGCATTGGGCCGGTGAGCTTGTTTCCCGTTTCAACTACGACCGCCCGGGCCTCGCGGCTATTGCGCTGACGACAGACACGTCCATCCTGACCGCCATTGGCAATGATTATGGATATGACAGGCTTTTCGCCCGCCAAGTTGAGGCACTTGGCGTTGCGGGTGATGTGTTGTTGGCGATTTCTACCTCTGGCAATTCGCCCAATATCCTCGCAGCGCTGGAAGCGGCGCGCGCACGCGGCATCACGGCCATCGGCTTCACGGGGGAGACTGGCGGAAAGATGATCGATGTGTGCGATATCTGCCTTTGCATCCCAAGCACCAGCACGCCCCGCATCCAGGAAGGGCACGAGGTTCTGGGCCACGCAATCTGCGGCATGATCGAAGCGGCAATTTTCCCGCGCAACGCATCGTGAAGACGGCACCATTGCCGCAAGAAGCGATTGTGCTTGCCGGTGGCTTTGGAACCCGCCTTCGCGCTGTTGTCAGCGATGTGCCAAAGCCCCTCGCGCCCGTCGCTGGCAGACCCTTCCTGCTTTGGCTGCTGGATGGGCTGGCGCGGCAGAACATCACGCGCGTGATTCTGGCTACCGGCTATATGGGCGATCTGATACGCGAAAAACTGGGTGACAGCCATGGCGGCATGTCGTTGGTGCATGTGCGTGAAGAAACCCCGCTTGGCACCGGGGGGGCAATATTCGGCGCGCTGTCCCATGCGGTTTCCGAACGTGTCTATGTGCTGAATGGGGATACTTGGCTTGGTGTTGCGCTGGCGCCCTTGGCTGAGGCGGTGCCCACGGCGGACCTTGTGCTGGCGGTTCGCCCGGTCGCGGACCGCGCCCGCTATGGCAGCGTGATTGTTGATGGCAATCGGGTGCTGGGCCTTGAGGAAAAGGGCCCTTCGGGACCGGGCCTGGTCAATGCCGGGGTGTACCTGGCGCGCCGGGATCTTCCTGAACGCTGCGCAATGCCGAACGCCTTCAGCCTGGAGGCCGAAATCCTGTCGAAGCCAGGCGATCTGGACATTCGCGCCTTCCCAACAGAGGCACCCTTTCTTGATATTGGCACGCCAGAAGACTACGCGCGCGCCCAAACCCTGATCCCGGCATGGGCGGGTGCATGACGGGGCGGCCCGCCTTATTCCTTGATCGCGACGGCATCATCAATCACGACGGCGCCGGCTATACGCATAAGATTGAGGATTTTGTCTTTCGTGATGGCATCTTCAATCTCTGCCAGATGGCCCAGGCACGTGGATTGGCGCTTGTGGTCGTGACCAATCAGGCGGGCATCGGGCGCGGTTATTATTCCGAAGCCGATTTCCAATCCCTGACCGCCTGGATGCTGGCGCGTTTCGCGGAGCAGGATATCCATTTCACCGCGGTCGAATATTGCCCGGATCACCCGGAACATGGCATCGGGCCTTATCGGCGCGAGAATCCTCGCCGCAAGCCGGGCCCCGGCATGATCCTGGATGCGAGTGCGCGCCATGGCCTGGATACCGCAAGTTCCGTGATGATTGGGGACCGCGCCAGTGACATGCTGGCAGCCCTTGCCGCAGGGGTGGGCACGCGCCTATTGCTGACGAATGACGCCGAGGCTAAGTCAGCGCCGCCGGGTACGATCATTCTACCCGATGGTGCGCTGGCGGAGGCCGCTGAGATTATTTTGGCGCTGCCGCATCTGCAGGAAAGGAAGCCCCCATGACAGGTGAGCTGGTCTGTGCGGTCTGCGGTGGCAAAACCTTCAGCGACCGGGCGGTGATTTGGGACGCCTTGGCTGAGGGCTGGCGCCTCACGCCAGAGGAGCGCGCCATGGTGGATCGCCAACAAGGGACCTGCTGCACAGGATGTGGCGGTAATCTGCGATCCATTGCCTTGGCGGAGGCGATTCTCAACGTCTGCGCTGCGCCTACCAGTTTGCAAGCTTTTGTCAGCAGCCCGGCCGCCGCCTCACTTCGCGTTCTTGAAATCAATGAAGCCGGAACGCTGTCTTCGCAATTATCACGGTTACCATTACATACGCTCGCAGCGTACCCGGCAGTGGACATGCGCGCCATGCCTTACGCGACGGGAAGCTTTGACCTGATTGTTCACTCCGATACATTAGAACATGTTCCCGAACCGGAACGCGCGCTTGCCGAGTGCGCTCGTGTACTTAAGGCGGACGGTGCGATGTGCTTTACGGTGCCGGTCCTTCCTGGGAGACTATCGCTCAGTCGTACAGGACTACCGCCGCTATATCACGGTGATCCAGCAAACCCGACAGAAGACCTTCTTGTTCAGACCGACTTCGGAGCGGATATCTGGCATTTTCTTCATTGTGCCGGATTTGGTGCCGTGACCTTGAGCCGATTTGCTGATGGGATGGCAATCACAGCCAGGTTAAACTTTGGCGCTCCCCCATTTGCAGGAAAGGAAGCCCCCATGACGGGTGAACTGGACAGAACTGTCGATGTATATCAGCAAATACGATCGGAACGAGAATGGCACGACTGGGCAGAAGCTGAAACTACGCGACTGACGTCTGCCGTTTCTCAGGATATAGTCAAACATGTTCTAGAGCATGGGGTTAACGTTCCCATGTTTGGCTTCGTCCCTTCCTCTGATGTTCAAATGTCAGGTGATGAACCGCGGGAATCGCTTTTGGCCTTGGGGTTGAATGCACGCCTAAGAGCAACCTTACACGTGCTGGCACAGCATTCCGTCGCCTACGAGACTTGGACGACTCGCATTTATGCTCATGAGGCACTTACAACCTTTGCCCTGATCATGCGTAGCCGCTACCCGCGCTTCCTTGGGTCTGAATTCGCCCCGGACGAGGCCGCAGCGCGCTTTTTGTGGCCCATACCGGCAGTGGACGTGACGCAAAGCCCATTTCCGAACGACAGCTTTGACATAGTCCTGACCAACGAAGTTTTAGAGCATGTGCCAGATCTATCGGCTGCGTTGCGTGATACTGCACGGATTCTCCGACCAGGTGGAAAGCTGATCGGTACTTTCCCATTCAACTGGGGAAGCTCAACAACAGAAATCCGGGCGCGGTTGACCGCAAACGGCATCGAACACCTCCATCCCCCCGAGTATCACGGTAACCCTGTTGACCCTGAAGGGGGATCGTTAGTTTTTCAGATTCCTGGATGGGATATTCTGGAGCTCTGCCGGGCTTCGGGCTTTTCCGATGCTTGTATGGTCTTCACCGGTTCTACTCGCCTGGGGATTACCTCACGTGAGATACCTGGTGTCTTTGTTATCGAGGCGACACGCTGAGACATGAAGTTTTTTGACAAGATGACCGACGCTCAATCCTATTTTGCCATAGGGAGTAACTGCGTTGACAAGGGTAGAGCGGAGCTTGCCGCGTGGCCCGCTTGTCGCGTAGCGCCGTTGCCCAGCACTAAAAGTACTAGGGGCTCTTTCTTCCCTGAGTTCCTGTCAAGCATACCCTGCCCAAGAGAACCCGATGGCGTCAGGTATGCGGCTGCTCCAAGCCAATGCGTCGAGGTAGAGATCGCAGCTTGGGCAAAGGAGCAGTTGGGATAAGCCAGTGAAGACTGTAACGGATCAGCATTATGACAAAGCCCCACCCTAGCGACGCCGCCTATCACCTACCGCGCCCGGAAACCGCGCTCACCTTCACGGGTGAACGCATGACATCCGATATCGCGGGGCAGATCGCTTTTGAACATTATCATCGTTACTGCGTGGCACGAGACCTTGCGGTCGGTCGCGATATCTTGGATGTGGCGGCAGGTGAGGGTTATGGCTCAGCCCTGCTCGCTGATGTTGCACGGAGCGTGGTGGGTGTTGAGATTGATGCGGCGTCGGTAAAGCACGCCCGTCAGGCTTATCCGAGAGAAAATCTGCGCTTTCTGGAAGGTGATGCAACACGCATGCCGCTGCCGGACGCATGTGTGGATTTGGTCGTCAGCTTTGAGACACTCGAACACCTTGGTGATCATGATCGGTTCTTGAGCGAAGTTCGAAGAGTACTCCGGCCTGGGGGGCTATTCCTGGTCTCAACACCGGATCGCGATATCTACTCCGCACCGGGGCAACCCAAAAACCCTTATCACGTCTTGGAACTGACGCAGCCGGAGTTTGCAAAACTTCTCAGTACTCATTTCAACCATCACCGCATACTGGCGCAACGCGCGCTTATTGGATCGGTTCTGGCCGCAAGGGATGACGCAGGAGGACATTGGAGAACCTATGACAGCTATCCCGAAGGCCGCGTCGAACCCCATGCCGGTCTCGCTGCGGCCTTTTACTTGCTTGGTATTGCAAGCGATGCAGCCCTACCGACTGTAGGTTCCAGCGTTTATGCCCAGAACCTGTCACTGGACCATCTTCTGCAGTCTTCAGTAGCGCTACCGCAGGAAGCCAATCTCCGCCGGCACGCCGAGGCTGCCCTTGATCAGGAAGCCAATGTCCGTCGGCAGGCCGAGGCTGCCCTTGATCAGGAGGCCAATCTCCGCCGACAGGCCGAGGCTGCCCTTGATCAGGAAGCCAATCTCCGTCGGCAGGCCGAGGCTGCCCTTGATAAGGAAGCCAATCTCCGCCGGCAGGCCGAGGCTGACGGCGCGCAGGAAGCAAACCGCCGCCAACAGGCCGAGGCTGCCCTTGATCAGGAAGCGAGGTGGCTAAGACAGGCCGAAACTGATCGAGATGATGCGCGGTACCATGCAGGTGAACTCATGGCGCAAATCGAGATGATCCGGCGGAGCACCTCGTGGCGGGTAACTTGGCCAATTCGGGCCCTTGGGAGGCGCTTGCCGGGCTTAGCGCGACTAGGTCGGCGGGCTTTGCGTTTGGTGGTCTACACTCTACGCGGCGAATTACCGCAGCGTTTGCGGGCCAGGCGCGATGCGCGTCGCGCGCAAGCGCAAATGCAGGCGACGAACCTTCTCGGCGCCCTCGACCTTACTGCCGCGCAGAAAACCATACCCGATCCCGCTTCCATCATCCTGCCCACGGCCGCCGTACCGCGCGTGACAGTCATTATCCCAACCTATGGCCATGTGGATCATACGTTACGCTGTCTGGCATCCATTGCCGCCGCTCCGCCGATGGTATCGTTTGAAGTTCTGGTGGTCGAAGATGCCTCAGGCGATCCCCGCGTGGCTGAACTTGCCAAGGTTCAGGGCTTACGCCTTGAACAATGGCCACAGAATCTTGGCTTTCTGCGTTCCTGCAATGCGGCGGCGAAATTGGCACGCGGCGAGCTTCTGTTCCTTCTGAACAACGATACCGAGGTGATGCCCGGCGCCATTGATGCACTTGCCGGGCTATTGGATCGTAGGCCCGATGCGGGCATGGTTGGCGCGCGGCTTCTCTACCCGGATGGGGTGCTCCAGGAAGCCGGGGGCATCATCTGGCGTGACGGTTCGGCCTGGAATTACGGCAATCGTGATGACCCGAGAAAACATCAATATAATTATGTGCGAGAGGTGGATTACTGCTCAGGCGCGGCAATCATGCTGCCTCGCGCCCGCTGGGATGAAATGGGCGGCTTTGATGAAGTATTCCTGCCCGCTTATTGCGAAGACAGCGATCTGGCCTTCAGGCTCCGGGCTGCCGGCTGGAAAGTGCTCTACCAGCCGCGCGCAATAGTGGTCCATCACGAAGGTGTCTCGCACGGTACCGATACCGGTACCGGTACCAAGGCATATCAGGTCGAAAATACGCGTAAATTGGCCCTGAGATGGGGCGAAACGCTGGCACGGGAAGCGCTGCCGAATGGTAAGCAGATCATGCGTGCGCGTGACCGTGCCATGGGTCGCAAGATTACCTTGGTGATTGACCATTATGTTCCCGAACCAGACCGGGATGCGGGCTCTCGCAGCATGCTTGCATTCATGGAAGCCCTGGTTTCGTCGGGGCGCATCGTCAAATTCATGCCTGATAATCTCTATCGGACGCCAGAATATTCAGATGCGCTGGAAGATCTCGGCATAGAAATCCTGCATGGCCCATGGACCGAAAGCCTGGCTGTCTGGATCAGCGAAAATGGCGCGGATGTGGATGAGGTGCTCGTATCGCGGCCTGACATAGCGGCCAAGTATCTTTCGCTGCTCCGCCAACATTGCCGCGCGCCGATCGTGTTTTATGGTCATGATCTGCATAGCGCGCGCATGCGCCTTGAACCCGGCGCACTGCAGGATGCGAAGCGCCTCAAAGAGATTTCGCGTATGGAAGACCTGGAACGGAATGTCTGGCGTCTTGTGGATGTGGCGCTTTATCCCTCGGAAGACGAAGCGGAAGCAGTTCGGCGCATGGAACCGCACGCCAAGGTGCGTGCCATCCAGCCTTATGCGCTATCAGCCCCGCAGGCACATGCGGAAACGGCCCCCGCATCAAGCACCATCATTTTTGTCGGCGGTTTTCGCCATACCCCCAATGTGGACGCTGCCATTTGGCTTGCAACTGAAATTCTTCCCCTTATCCAACAAGAACAAGGTAATGTGAAACTCCTTATTGTCGGCTCCAATCCATCGCAGGAGGTATTGGCTCTTGCCGGTCCTGGAATTGAGGTGCGCGGTTTTGTCAGTGATGAAGAGCTTGAAAGGATTTATGCCGAGGCACGCGTGGCACTTTGCCCGCTACGCATCGGCGCAGGCGTAAAGCTAAAGGTGGTAGAAGCCATGCACCGCGGCGTACCGGTAGTTACGACAAGTATCGGCGCGCAAGGACTGCCAGAGCTTTCGAACCTTTGCGATGTGGCGGATGATAAGGTTTCACTGGCCAGAGCAACACTGCGGCTATTGGCGGATGATGCGTTATGGTTAGCGAGAGTGGAAGCGCAGTCGCATTATGTTCGGTCGCGATTTTCTATCGACGCAATGCGCTTGGCACTTACAACAATCTTTGACGATGCGACGCGTTCTCGGTGAAAGGTCTACTAGATGCGGCTTGCCATATCCCGCGCGATCTATCCGAAGAACGGACCTATGCCTTTCTGCATCAACTAGCCATTGCAGCGTAGCTCAAGCAAATCGGCCCACGGCGAATGAAGGAAAGATCGGTTTTAGGCCCAGCAGAGGCGCCGCCATAGACTAAACTCCCACGCCATGTCTTCATGGCGGCGGAGAATGCCATGTCTGTCGCCTATGCAAGAAATGGCCTGCTCGGCGTGCTGACGCCGCAGGCCAATACCACGGTGGAGCCGGAATTTTCGTTACTTCTGCCGCCCGCGACTGCGATGCTGACCGCGCGGCTTGTCAGCACACGCCCCAACCTTGATGAAAGGCTGCGCGATTATGTCGCGGGGCTGGACGCCACTTGCGCGCAATTCGCCAATGCGCCGCTTGGCGCCATCGCCTTTGCCTGCACGGGTTCATCCTATCTGGTGGGGCCGGCGGCTGAGGATGAAGCCGTCGCACGGCTTTCCACCCACGCGCCCTTCATCACTGCCGGCCGCGCGGTGTGCGATGCCTTTGCTGCGCTTGGCGCCAAGCGTATCGGCCTCGTTTCGCCCTATCCGCCTGATCTGACGGAAGCCTCGGCCGCCTATTGGACGACGCGCGGGTTCGACGTGGCGCGCGTTGTTGCCATCGCAACACCGGGTGGCGCCTTTCACCCGATTTATGCGCTTGCCGAGGGTGATGCCAGCGCCGCGCTCGCCGCGATGCGGGGCGCAAGGGCTGAGGCGATTATCCTGCTCGGCACCGGCATGCCCTCCCTCGGCGCCATTCTGGCGCAGCCGGTGCTGGAGGGCGTGCCCGTGATTTCCTGTAACCTGGCCCTGATGTGGCGGGCGATGGCGGCGCTGCGAAATGAGGCCGCGGATGGGGCATCACTCAAGCGCTGGATCAGCGGGGCGGATTGGCGGGTGCGTTATCAGGAACGGCTAGGGATATAGGGGCTTGCGTGCCCCGCCTTGACGCCCCGCCCTGCAAGTGATGCTTTGCACCCATAAGGAAGGATCAGCCGCCATGGACCATAACCCCTTGCCATTCGCCCCCACCGAAGAAACGCGCATGCTGCAGGACCTTGTCGCGCGCTTCGTGGATAAAGAACTGATTCCGCTGGAACCCACGATTCTGAAGCGGGAAGCCGAAGGCAAGGGCTATAAGCTTTCCGAGGAAGAAGAAACGCGGCTGCTGGCGCGCTGCAAGGAGCTCGGCCTTTGGGGGCTTGATGTGCCGGAGGAATTCGGCGGTGCCAATCTATCCCTCACGTCACTTGCGGCCGCCGAGGAAGAGCTGGGCCGCGCCTGCGTGCCCTTCGTCATCCCGCCCGATAGCCCCAATCTGCACATGATGCTCTCTGTCGCCAATTCCATGCAGCGGGAGCGTTATCTGGCGCCCTATGCTGAAGGCACGGCGCGGTCTGCCATGGCGATCTCAGAACCTGGCGCGGGCGGCGATCCCGCCGGCATGACCACGCGCGCGGTGAAGGATGGCAATGACTGGGTCATCAATGGCCGCAAGATTTGGGTGAGCAATGTGCCGCGCGCGGATTTCATTATCCTGATGGCGCGCACGGGCGAAGGCAAACGCCAGGAAGGTGTCACCGCCTTCATCGTGGAAAAGGGCACGCCCGGCTTCATCATTGAACGCGAAATTTCCATGATCGGTGGGCGCAAGACTTATGAGCTGGTGTTTGAGGATTGCCGCGTCCCGGAATCCCAAGTGCTCGGCGAATTGGGCCGCGGCTATGCGCCCATGCAACTCCGCCTGAATGTGCGCCGCCTGCAAATGGGCGCGCGTTGCGTGGGCATGACGCGCCGCGCCTTGGACATGATGGCGGATCAGGCGCGCAATCGCGTGACCTTTGGCGTGCGGTTGGCTGACCGGCAGGCGATTCAATGGTGGGTCGCAGAAGCCGCGACACGCATGCATGCCTGCAAGTTGATGGTCGCCGACCTGGCCGCCAAGCTTGATGCGGGTGCTGATGTGCGCATGGAAGCTTCCATGTTGAAGGTGGAAGGCACGGAAATGGCGCAGGATATCCTCGATCAGGCCATGCAGACCTTCGGCGCCATGGGTGTCACGAAGGAATTGCCCCTGCAATTGATGCACCAGCAGGTGCGCCTGATGCGCGTTTATGAAGGCCCGTCCGAGGTGCATCGCAGCGCCATCGGCCGGCGCATCCTGGGTTCCAAGGTCTAAGCCCGGATGGCGGAACCGCATCGCCCGCTGGATGGGATTCTTGTTCTCGATCTCGGGCAGATTTACCAGGCGCCTTATTGTTCCTTCCTGATGGCGATGGCGGGCGCCACCGTCATCAAGATTGAACCGCCGGGCGGGGAGTCGCTCCGGCGCCGCACCATGGTCTCGGGCGGGTCCGTGCCACAGGCCATGCTGAATTCCAACAAGCTTGGCATTTCGATTGACTTCAAGAATGAAGCAGGGCGCGAGCTGTTTCTTTCCATGGTGGATCGCGCCGATATCCTGATTGAGAATTTTGCGCCGGGCGCCATGGATAAGCTTGGGCTTGGGCAGGAAGTGCTGCTGGCCCGCAACCCGCGCCTGATCTACGCGGCGGCTTCCGGCTATGGCCGTTCCGGGCCAGATCGCGACAAGCTGGCGATGGACCTGACCGTGCAGGCGGCATCGGGCATTATGCACACCACGGGTTTTCCGGATGGGCCCCCGGTGAAATCCGGCCCGGCGGTGGTGGATTTTCTGGGGGGCACGCATCTTTACGCCGCTGCCATCACCGCGCTGTTTGACCGCGAACGCACCGGGCGCGGGCGATTTGTGGAAATTGCCATGCAGGATACGGTTTATCCGTGCTTGGCTTCCGCGCTTGGCATGCATTTCGGCGGGCTGCGCGGCAAGATCCCGCCGCGCACCGGCAATTCCCATGCGGGATTGGCGATGGCGCCATACAATGTCTATCCGACCAGTGATGGGTATCTGGCGATCATCGTGGTCAAGGAAGACCATTGGAACCGCCTGCTGCGCGCCATGGGGCGCGAGGATTTGATGGGCGATCCGCGCTTTGCGACCAACCCCGCGCGGGTGCAAAACATGGCGGAAGTTGATGCCATGGTGACCGCCTGGCTTGCCGGCATGACGCGTGAGGAAGCGGTCGCCGCCACGCGCAAATTCGGCGTGCCGGCAGCACCTGTGCGCGATTTGGATGAGGTGATCAATGACGCCGGCATGCATGAACGCGGCATGCTGCATTGGATGGACCATCCTGAGGTTGGGCCCGTGTGCCTGCCATCCTCACCTTTACGCTTCACGGACGCGCCGGCGCCCGCGCTGAAGCCGAGCCCGTTTCTGAACCAGCATGAGGAAGAAGTGCTGGGCGGGATTTTTGGGTTTTCTGCTGAGGAGCGCGCGGCGCTGCGGGAGGCAGGGGCGATTAGTTCGGCGGCGCAGGTGAAGGGGTAGGGGGGCGCGAAAGCCCTTGGCCGTATTAGGGAAGCGAACGGGCGACGCGGATGCCAGAAACATTACTGCGAAACTCAGCCCAAAAATCACCGCGCGCGGCGGAACGTAGCAAGGCAGGTTCATTTCCCCATGATCCGCCGCGCATGACGCGAAGCGGCCTGCAAACGCGAGGATCAACGGCTCGGCCATCCGTTCTTCCGGTGTCATAGGTCCAGCGAAAACAATCCTGTACCCACTCCCATACATTGCCGTGCATATCATAAAGGCCGAAGGCATTCGGTATGAAACTGCCAACGGGCGCCGTGTTCACATGACCGTCATCGCAATTCACGACGCTCCATTCTGGCCTGACGCGCTGCAAGGCCAAATCTGCGCCATTGCCGAAACGGCAGAGCGCGTTCGCATTGCCACCAAAGGAAAAAGCCGCAGCCGAACCCGCCCGCGCCGCGTATTCCCATTCGGCTTCTGTCAGCAGGCGGTAGGGTTGTCCCGTCCGGACCGAGAGCCATTGCACATAGGCCCGTGCGTCCTCCCAGGATACGCAAGTGACTGGATGGTCATCGGTTTGGGCAAAACCAGGGTCGCGCCAGGAATGCTTGTCAGAGCGTGCGGCACGGTGACGAATCTCAGGGTCGAGCGAGCGGGTCCATAGGGAACAACCACTAGCCATATCGCGGCGCGTCGCGTCCACAAATTCCGCAAATTGGCTACGCGTTACTTCGAACCTTCCGACCGCCAACGACTTGATTAAAATCTGGCGTCGCGGTTCCTCATTATCCCTTCGTCCAACTTCGCGGTCGGGGCTGCCCATCCGGAATGTGCCGGCTGGGACCACCACCATCTCTGGGCAGTTGGGACAATCCCGGAATGTCTGCCCTGCTGGGCGTTCCTGCCGTGCGGATGCGCTGAGAAACGGAGGACCTTCGGTCCTTGAAGGCTGTGCGGTCGCGTATGCGGCTAGTTGCTGTGGGACAAGGTTCTGCGCGGCCTCGGCTGCCCCGGCTTCAAATTGTAGTGTGATCAGGAGGAGTGAGGCCAGCATAATCCGGCCGAGGAATTTGCCTATGGCAGGACGGGAAAAACGCATGAAAGCAGCCTTTCCACCAGGCCGGCATTTTGTGAGGGGTTGATTATCGGCTGCACTTACGCAGGCTTGGCGATGTCCCTTCATGGCGAAAGATCCTCCAACCATGATGGAAAGCGGCCTGTTAGGTAGAAGAAAATCATCCCGTAGCCGGCTCTAAACGCGAGCCAAGCTCCGTGGAAGATAAGTACAATGACTGAAACAAAACACGGAATTCCAAGGAAAAGAATGTACGGGAGAAGGTTTTGATCGAATGCGTAAAATTTCAAAGCATAAGAGAGAGCAGTGAGCATTGCGACGGCCGCAAAAAGGGCCGAGCCGACCCCTCCATTCTCGATAAATTTTTTAGTTTTTTGGCTTTGGAGAATCATCGCTGCTCCCCCTTGCCTGAGGAAGAAAAAGATGGTCACGAGCAAACTTAAGACAGAGACTAAACAGGCAATATCAATGGCGCCAACTGCGTTATCGCAACGATATGGGCGCCTGGTGAATATTGATCCTCCATCAACGCAAAGTGTATCTTCCGATAAGAATGCCAAGGGATAAAGGCTGCGTATCCATGGAAACAGCGTGAATAGTGCATAGGAAACGCAAAAAACAAGAATAAAACAAAACGCCGGGATGCCATGAGAGCGATGGATAAATGTTTGCTCTGGCGCCAAAGGCTCCAACAAGCCTGGAGGCTTCCGCCAAATAAACCAGTTCCGAAACGTATCACGCGTCCTCAGTAACTCCGCCAAGGCTGCATGGGAAAGCGGCGCATCCTGCGGCGATGTCACAATCCTCTGACGCCAATACTCGCGAACACTCTCGGGCGTCCATCCGCCGGGCGGTATGGGCGGCATAGGTGGCGACCGACCCAGAAATATCGCCCACCAACTCGGCTTCTTCTCAACCGGCGTCGTCATGCCATCATGCTTGCACCACGGCTCGCTGCTCCGCAACCGTTTATTACGGGTGAACTACTTTCCTGGGTACGAGGCTTGCCAAGCGTTCTAAATACCATCCTGACCGGCGGTAGTGCTTCGGGACTAAGCATAACGGGAGCACTGATGCCGCATCATAGCGAAAGATCCTCCAACCATGATGGAAAGCGGCCAGTTATGTAGAAGAAAATCATTGCGTAGGCGGCTCTAAACGTCAGCCAAACCGCCTGGAGCAACATTACTACACAAAGAAGCAAAAGCGGGATCGAAATGAATAAGATATAGGGTAGTAAATCTTGGTCAATGACGTAAAATTTCAGAGCCCATTCGGCCAAAATGAATGTCAATGATGAAACCAAAAAAGCCGAAATGACACCGCCATTCGCGATGTAGATTTTTGTCTTCTGGCTATATCGGAAGATCGACGCCCCGCCTTGCTTTAGAAAGAGTAAAACAATGGTAGCGAGACAAAAAACGGAAGACAAAAAGGCGATGTCAACTGCCCCTACGGCATTGTCGCAGCGATATGGGCGCCTGGTAAATATTGATCCTCCATCAACGCAAAGCGTGTCTTGCGAGAGGATTGCCAGAGGATAAAGCGTGCGCATCCAGGGGAACAGAGTGAACAACATATAGGTGATTGCAAGAACCAAAAAAAAACATAAAGCAGGGATGGCGTAAGCGCGTTGGATGAATGTCTCCTCCAGTGCAAACGGCTCAAGCCAGCCTGGAGGCTTCCGCCAGATAAACCAGTTCCGAAACGTATCACGCGTCCGAAGTAACTCGGCCAAGGCTGCATGCGACAGCGGCGCATCCTGCGGTGATGTCGCAATCCTCTGCCGCCAATAATCGCGAACACTCTCGGGCGTCCAGCCGCCGGGCGGTATGGGCGGCATGGGTGGTGATCGGCCCAGAAATATAGCCCACCAACTCGGCTTCTTTTCAATCGGCGTCGTCATGCCTCCATGCTTGCATCACCGCCTGATGCCCCGCAATAGTTCACAGGCAGCACCCCACCCCCTACCCCCTATCCCGCATCAACCGCGCCTTATCCCGCTGCCAATCCCGCGCCGCAATCGCGGCCCGCTTGTCATGCTTCTTCTTGCCCTCAGCCAAGCCCAGCAACACCTTCGCCCGCCCGCGTTCATTGAAATGAATATCCAGCGGCACAAGCGTCGCACCTTCGCGCGTAATTGCGCCGATCAATTCGCGCGCCTGCTTCCGATGCAGCAGCAATTTGCGAGGGCGCCGAGGCTCGAACCGCGCCATGAAGGAACCCGCCTGCCATTCCGGGATATGGGCATTGAACAGCCACATCTCCCCATCGCGCTCCCCGGCCCAGGCTTCGGTCAGCGTGGCACGCCCGGCGCGCAAGGACTTCACCTCAGGCCCCACCAGCGCAAGCCCCGCTTCGATGGTTTCATTGATCTTATAATCGAAGCGCGCCTTGCGGTTCTGCGCGGCGATCCCGTGGGAAATCATCCCCTTTTTGCGCGGTTCAGCCATGTCTCAAGCGCCCTCCGCGCGGGCGCATCCTTTCAGTTCAACAGGCCAGCCGAGACCATCGCCTCACGCACTCTTGCGCGCGTGGCCTCGCCACAGGGCGCCAGTGGCAGGCGGCAGAGATCGGTGCTCTTTGCCAGCAAGCTCGCAGCATATTTCACGGGGCCGGGAGAGGTCTCGGAAAACAGCGCATCATGCAGCGGCACCAGGCGGTCCTGAATTTCAATCGCCTCATCCACGCGGCCCAGGCGCCAGGCCTTGTGCATTTCGGCGCAAAGCCTGGGGGCGACATTGGCGGTGACGCTGATGCAGCCATGCCCGCCAGCGGCCAGGAAGGATACGGCAGTGTGGTCTTCACCGGAAAGCTGCGCGAAATCTTCCCCGCAGGCGCGGCGGGTGTGCAGGGGGCGCACCAGATTCGCGGTGGCATCCTTCACGCCAACAATATTCGGGTGCTTGGCCAGCCGCGCCATGGTCTCCACACTCATGTCAATCACGCTGCGCGGCGGGATGTTGTAGATCACCATGGGCAGATCAACGGCATCCGCAATCGCCTTGAAATGCAGATACATGCCTTCTTGCGTCGGCTTGTTGTAATAGGGCGTGACCACCAGGCAGCCATCGGCGCCGGCCTTCTTGGCGTGGCGGGTGAAGTCAATAGCCTCAGAAGTGCTGTTGCTGCCCGTGCCGGCAATCACCGGCACGCGGCCGGCGGCGGCTTCCACGCACATTTCCACCACGCGCTTGTGTTCCTCATGCGAAAGGGTCGGGCTTTCGCCGGTGGTG
>JADCFP010000103.1 GCA_020249465.1 Roseomonas sp.
CCATAACCATGCGCGGCTGCGCGCCTTTTTGGATGCCTTCGGCTTTGATTATGAATTCGCCTCCTCATCTGATTACTATCGTTCCGGCAAGTTCGACGCAGCGCTGCTGCGCATGGCGGAAAACCACGCCAAGGTGCTGGAAGTGATCCTGCCCACACTCGGGCCTGATCGTCGCGCCACCTATTCGCCCTTCCTGCCCATTCACCCGAAAACCGGCGTGGTGATGCAGGTGCCCATGGATGAAGTGCGCCCGGATCAGGACATGCTGGTCTGGCGCGATCCTGATACCGGGGAAAAATTCGGCACACGCATCACCGGCGGCCATTGCAAGGCGCAATGGAAGGCGGATTGGGCCTTGCGTTGGTATGCGCTTGGCGTAGACTACGAAATGTCGGGCAAGGATTTGATTGATAGCGTCCGGCTGTCTTCCGCGATATGCCGCGTGCTGGGTGGCCCACCGCCCGAGGGCTTTACCTATGAGCATTTCCTGGATGAGCAGGGGCAGAAGATTTCCAAATCCAAGGGCAATGGCCTGACGATTGAGGAATGGCTGCGCTATGCGCCGCCGGAAAGCCTCTCGCAATTCATGTATAACCAACCGCAGCGCGCGAAGCGGCTCTATTTCGATCAAATCCCGCGCGCCGTGGATGAATATCTGCAAAACCGCACGCGGCTCCGCACCGCGCCGGATGCCGCCAACCCGGCCTGGCATATCCATCGTGGCGCCGCACCGAATGACCCTGAGCCACCGGTTTCCTTCACCATGCTGCTGAACCTTGCCAGTGTGGTGAATGCCGATGATCCGGATTTGCTTTGGGGTTTTCTGGCGCGCTATGCGCCGGGCGCGACACCGGCAACGCAGCCCTTGCTCGGCAAGTTGGTGACTTATGCGGTCGCCTATTACCGGGATTTCGTCGCACCCACGAAGCGCTTCCGCAACCCGTCCGAGGCAGAGCGTGAGGCACTGACGGCGCTGATGGTCGCACTTCGCGACCGAGCGGCGGATTTGGAAGCCATGCCGGCGGAAGACCGCGCCAAGGCCGCGCAGGATCTGGTGTTTGACGCTGGGCGGCGGGAGCCCTTTTTGGAAACCAATAAGGATGGCCGCATGGGCGTTTCCCGCGCCTGGTTCAATGCGCTCTATCAAGTGCTGCTCGGCCAGGAAGAAGGGCCGCGCTTTGGTGGCTTCATCGCGCTTTATGGCGTGGCGGGCACCATTGGCCTCATTGAAACCGCCCTGGCGCGGGCGGAGAGTGCAAGCGCGTGAAGCCGCAGGGCGCCATGTCCCTGCTGAAACGCTACGGCCCGACCTGTTTCGGGCTGATCCTGCTGGTGGGCGCGCTTTATGTCGTGCAGCGCGAGTTTCGCGGGCTTTCCTGGCGGGATATTCAGGCAGCGCTGCATGCCACACCACCTGCCGCACTTTGGCTGGCGGCTGGCTGCACGCTTGGTGCCTATCTGTTGCTCTCGGCCTATGACCGGCTGGGGTCCATCTATGCAGGGCATCCGGTTTCCTGGCGGCGATCCCTGCTTGCTTCCTTCTGCGCCTATTCGCTGGCGAATAATATCGGCGTAGCCACTGTTTCCGGGGCTGCGGTTCGCTATCGCTTTTATGCCAGTTGGGGCCTTGCGCCAGTGGCGATTGCCAAGGTCATCGCCATTACCTCGCTCACTTTCGGCCTTGGTGGTTTTGCCATTGCGGGGTTGGTGCTGGTGCTGGAACCCGACCTGCTGACCTTTCTGGGTAAGGGCGCGCCACGCTGGATCCTGCCGCTACTCGGCTTTTGCTGTTGGGCGATTGTGATCGCCTATGTGGTGATGGCGCGCTTCGTGCCGCATATCCGGCTTTTCGGGCATGAAATTGACCTGCCCGGCTTTCGTATTGCGCTTGCCCAGGTCGCACTGGCGACTGCTGATGTCGCGGTGACGGCGCTGATCTTCTACGCGCTGCTGCCACCCGCCGAGGGCCTCAGTTTTCTGCATTTTCTGGGGATTTACATCGCCGCCTATATGGCGGGGCTGGCCGCCAATGTGCCGGGCGGCATTGGCGTGTTCGATGGCGCCATCCTGTTTGCCCTGGCTGGCTATATGCCAACCCCCGCCATTGTCGGCGCGCTGCTGCTGTTTAGGTTGTTTTACTACATCATCCCGCTTTTCCTGGCCGGGGCGCTTTTCGCGGGGTTTGAAGTCAGCCAGCGCCGCAAGCTGGTGGCACGGCTCGCGCCTGATCGGGGCATTGCGGTTTCCTTTCAAGTGTCCGCCCTGGTGGGGCTGACCGGGCTGGCCGCCCTGGTGCTGATTTTCATCGGCGCCCTGCCGCCCAAGCCAAGCCTGCTTGGCCCAGTGCCGGATTTCCTGGAAGAAGCCGCGAGCCATTTTGCCGCCTCCGTGGTGGGCTCCCTATTACTCGCCGCCGCTTACGGGCTGGTGCGGCGGCTCGTGCTCGCCTGGTGGGCCTCACTGTTTCTGCTAGCAAATGGCACCCTGATTCTGGTGCTGCGCGGGGAACCGCTTTGGCTGATCGCGGCCTTTCTGCTGGTGCCCTTGCTATTGATGACCGCGCGCGGCGCCTTTTATCGCCATGCGCGGCTGATTGGGGAGGCCGTTTCTGCCGAGGGCCTGGGCGCCCTCGCCGCCGGGGCAATTTGCGGCCTGACGCTCGCGACCGTCGCCTATCAAAGCGAACTCGCCGAGCGATCCTGGTGGGGTGTGGTGCTGGCGGCGGATGCGCCGGCATCGCTCCGCTTTACGGTAGGCTTGGCCGGGGTGCTGCTGCTGGTCGCGGCGTTTCGGCTGCTGCTGCCCGCTCGCCCGCCGCTATTCCCCTATGCGGAACCGGTGCGGGAAAAGCTGCTGGCACTCGGCGCCATGGCGCCAGCGCTTTCCGCCGCTGATGGGGCGGTATTTGGCGAAGCGGGCCGGGCGGGCTTCGCCTTTCTGAAGCGGGATGGCGTGTGGCTGGCGCTCGGCGATCCCGCAGGGGAGGCGCGGGATAGGGTTTCTGCCATTTGGCGCTTCCGGGATTTGTGCGAAGCCGCCCAGGTTGACCCGGCCTTCTGGCGCGTGGGGCCGGAATTATTGCGGATTTACAGCGATATTGGCCTGACCGCGCTGCCGCTTGACCCGGATGGCGCCGCGCCGCGCTATCTGGTCTGCCGGGCGGAACGCGATCTGGAAAGCCTGCGCCCCCTGCTGCCCCATGGCGGAGAAGAGGCTGAGGCCGCTTGAACCCCTTGCCAGCCATGGCCTGCCGCGCCATTGCAGGCGCGGCTCAGGTTTAAGGAGAAGACCATGCGCATCGCCATGATCGGCGCCGGCTATGTCGGCCTGGTTTCCGGCGCCTGCTTCGCGGAATTCGGCGTGGATGTCACGGTGATGGACCTGGACCCCGCCAAGATCACCGCGCTGCATGAAGGGCGCATGCCGATCTATGAACCGGGCCTCGATAAGCTTGTGGCAGAAAATGTCGCCGCCGGGCGGCTTGGCTTCACCACCGACCTCAAGACCGCCATTGCCGGGGCAGAGGCGGTTTTCCTCGCGGTTGGCACGCCAACCAGGCGGGGCGATGGCCATGCTGATCTTTCCTATGTCTATGCCGCCGCCGAGGAAGTGGCGCGCGCTGCAACCGGCCCCCTGGTGTTGGTGACGAAATCCACCGTGCCGGTTGGCACCGGGCGGGAAGTGCGCGCCATTGCCCGCCGCGTGCGGCCTGATCTGGCCATCAGCGTGGCGTCCAACCCTGAATTTTTGCGCGAAGGCAGCGCGATTGGCGATTTCATGCGCCCCGATCGCGTGGTGATCGGCACCGAGGATGAACAGGGCCTGGCGGTGCTGAGGCGGCTCTATCGCCCGCTTTACCTTATTGAAACGCCGGTATTGGCCACCAGCCTTGAGACCGCAGAGCTCATCAAATACGCGGCCAATGCCTTCCTCGCGACCAAGATCACCTTCATCAATGAAATCGCCGATCTTTGCGAAAAGGTCGGCGCCGATGTGCATGATGTGGCGCGCGGCATGGGCCTTGACGGGCGGATTGGGCGGAAATTCCTTCATCCCGGCCCTGGCTATGGCGGTTCCTGCTTCCCCAAGGATACGCTCGCTTTGGCCCATACCGCGCAGGATGCCGGCGCGCCGCTCAAGCTCGTGGAAGCGACCATTTCGGTGAATGAGGCGCGCAAGGCGCAAATGGCGGATCGCATCCTGGCGGCGCTTGGGCCAAACCCAGCGGGCAAGACCGTTGCGGTGCTTGGCCTGACCTTCAAGCCGGAAACGGATGACATGCGCGATGCGCCATCACTCGTGATCCTGCCCAGGCTGGCGGCGGCGGGGGTGGCGCTGCGGGCCTTTGACCCGCAGCCCGGCCATGCGCGCCAGGTGCTACCCCAGGCGGTACATTATGCCGATAGCCCTTTGGATGCGGCAGCCGGTGCCGATGCGCTGGTGGTGCTGACGGAATGGAATGAATTTCGCGCCCTGTCACCGGAACGCCTGAAATCTGCCATGAAGGGCAGTATTGTGCTCGATCTTCGCAATATCTGGGACCCGGCGGCGATGCGCGCTGCTGGCTTTACCTATTCATCCATTGGCCGCCCCTGAAAGATTTCACCATGACCGGATTCAATCATCGCTTCGACCCCACCGTGCTGCGCGAATATGATATTCGCGGCATTGTGGGCAAAACCTTGAACCCGGAAGATGCCTACGCGATTGGCCGCTGCTTCGGCAGCATTGTCAGCCGCGGCGGCGGCACGCGCGTGGCCGTCGGCTATGATGGCCGGCTGCACTCGCCCGAGATGGAAGCGCAGTTGGTCGCGGGCCTGCGCGCCTGCGGCTTGGAAGTGGTGCGGATTGGGCTTTGCGCGACACCGATGCTTTATTACGCGGCCTATGCGCTGGAAGCCGATGGTGCGGCGATGGTGACCGGCAGCCATAACCCGCCGGACTATAACGGCTTCAAGATGATGATCGGCAAGAAGCCCTTCTACGGCGCACAGATTCAGCAAATTGGCCGCATGGCCGCCGAAGGCGATGTGGTGCCGGAAGCCGCCGGCAGCGATCGCGCCGTTGATATCGCCACGCGCTATGCGGATCGTGTGCTGCAGGATTGGGATGGCGGCGACCGCGCGCTGAAAGTGGTGTGGGATCCCGGCAATGGCTCGGCCGGGCCGATTGTGAAAGCGCTGGCAGCGCGACTGCCCGGGCATCACATGGTGATCAATGCCGAGGTGGATGGGCGCTTCCCGAACCATCACCCCGACCCGACCGTGCCGAAGAACCTTGAACAATTGATTGCCGCCGTGGCGCGCGAAGGCGCTGATCTTGGCATTGCCTTTGATGGCGATGGGGACCGTATCGGCATTGTTGATAATGAAGGCCATGTGCTGTTTGGCGACCAGTTGATGATCGTGCTGGCGCGCGATGTGCTGAAAGCCAAGCCGGGTGCCACCATCATCGCCGATGTGAAGGCATCGCAAGTGCTGTTTGATGAAATCGCCAAGGCGGGCGGGCAGCCCTTGATGTGGAAGACCGGCCATTCGCTGATCAAGGCGAAAATGGCGGAGACCGGCAGCCCGCTGGCGGGGGAGATGTCGGGCCATATCTTCTTCGCCGATAAATGGTACGGCTTTGATGATGCGCCCTATTCCGCCGTGCGGCTGCTTGGCATTGTCGCACGTCTGGCCGGCCCGCTTTCCGCGCTGCGTGGGGCGCTGCCACAAGTGATCAATACGCCGGAACTCCGGTTTGACTGCACGGAAGCGCGCAAGTTTGAAGTGGTGCGTGAAGTGAAGGAACGCCTCGCTGCTGCCGGCGCCAAGGTGCAGGATGTGGATGGCGTGCGCGTGCTGACCGATGATGGCTGGTGGCTGCTGCGCGCTTCCAATACCCAGGCAGTGCTGGTTGCGCGTGTGGAAGCCTCCAGTGAGGCCGGGCTTGAACGCCTGAAGGCCGATCTGGCGCGCCAGATCACGGCGAGTGGCTTGGCGGTGCCGGATTTCTCCGGCGCCAATGCGGGGCATTGAGGGCGGGCGCGGGTTTGGGTTACGGTTCCTGCAACTTGAACAAGGGAAGGAACCGGGAATGAAGCTCAATCGTCGTCAAGTCTTGGTTGCGGGCGCTGTACTGGCGGCGCCGGTGACGCTGCGTGCACAGGATTTCCCAACGCGGCCCATTCGCATCATCGTACCCTTCCCCGCCGGCGGGACCACGGATTTGCTCGCACGGCTTTTCGCGCAGCGCATGACCGAAACAATGGGTCAATCTGTCGTCGTTGAAAATCGCGGCGGCGGTGGCGGTTCGATTGGCGCTGATGTTGTCGCGAAGGCAGCACCCGATGGCTATACGCTGTTGATGCACAATATCACCTTCCCAACCACCACGGCAGCGATGACGCTGGCGGGACGCCCGCCGCATGACATTGAACGGGATTTCGCGCCGCTGTCACTCGGCGCCAATGTGCCGCTGGTCATCCTGGCCAATCCAGCGGTGCCAGTCACCGATTTGCAGGGCTTTATCGGTTGGGCGAAGGCGCAATCATCGCCGCCCTTTTATGGTTCAACAGGCCCCGGTTCCTTCATGAATATGGTGGGCGAAGTGCTGAAGCGCGATGCCGGCATTGCGATGGAACACGTGCCCTTCCGTGGCGCGGCGCCGATGATTCAGGAATTGATCGCAGGGCGCGTGCAATTCGGCGGCGATCAAATCTCCACTTGCTTCGGCCATGTGCGTTCCGGTGCCTTGAAGGGGCTTGCCACCACCGCATCCAAGCGCGCCAAGGTATTGCCCGATGTGCCGACGGTGCGCGAACAGGGTTTTGCTTCCTTGGAATTGGATGGCTGGAACGGCTTCTTTGCCCCGGCGCGCACGCCTGCGCCGATCATGGCGCGGCTGCAGCGCGAAATCGCCGCCGCCGCCGCGCAGCCCGAATTCATCAAGCGCTGTGATGAAGTGGGCGCGGAAGCCGTGGGGTCTGATTCCGAAAGCTTCGGCGCCATGGTGCGTGCCCAGGCTGCGAAAATCCGCGACCTGGTCGCGAGTGTGCAATTGAAGCCGGAGTGAAGCCGCATGTCGCGCCCATGGAATTCACGCCATGGGCGCCCGGGCGCTGAAACGCCGGCAGACCCCGCCCGGTTCAGGCCCTTATCATAATTCTGATCGTTACTGCTCTCAAAACACGAACCGGTTATAAGCGCCGTAAAGACACCGGTCAGAAGAATTCAGGCCGGCGGCATGGCCCAGACTGCGGCCTCATTCCCCGCAGCATAATAGTTGTTGGTGATCGCCGCATTGCGATTGACCAGCGGGCGCATGAAAAGCGGGTGCGTCATGCTGCGGATTTCATGTTCCACTTCAAAAAGCACACGCCCATCATTCGGGTCCACCACCTTGATGAAGCGGTATTGATGTGCGCTGTCTTCGCGCGAAATCAGGCCGCGTTCATTGAGCCGATTGTAGATTCCGCCGAAATCCACGAAGGCCAATTGAATATGATGGCCGTCAAAGGCGGGTTGCGGCTTATCGGTTTCGCGGAAGATCAGGAATTGCTCCCGCGCCACGCGCACATAAAGCGCGCCATCGCGCATTGCCGTGCTGGTGCCGATGATCTGTTCATAAAACCGCGCCATGCCGGGCAAAGTGCCGGGTGCGACATCGAATTCCACATAGGGCATGCCAAGCGTGATGCGGCCAAGTTTGTCTGCATCCGGTGTGTGGCAGCGCATGCGATTGCCCCAGGGGCAGGTCACATCCACATGATCGGCGGCTTCGGCAAAGGTGTATTGCGTGCCTTCCAGCCAGCGCCGCGCACGATCCAAGCGATGCAATAGCTGCGCGCGATCCGGCAGCACCAGGCCCACCGTGCCGCGCAATACCTGCGCGGGGCCGGTCGGCAAATGAAATTGGCTGATGCCGACATTGGCCCACATATTGTCAATGCCTGTCATGAGATAGGGATCGCGCGTCAGGCCAAGCGCGCTGATGTAGAAGGCTGTTGCCTTCAACTGATCCGGCACTTGCAGATTGACATGCTGCAATTCGACAACATTGCCTAAGGATTCCTCGGTCCGATCCCAGGGGCAGGCGAGTTTCGGGGTGCCATCCATTGTTTCGCTCCGTTTCTCTGTTTGCGCGGGTTGAATTCGCCTCAGCGGCGGCTTTCCACCATTGCGCCATAAACCAGGTTCTTGAACAACATCCGCGTATGGCCGCGGCGCGAAGGGCCTTGGGCCATGAAGACCGCGACCAGCCCCTCGGCGCGGTCAATGGTGAAGGAAGTGCCCCAGGCGCCAGCCCACATGGCATCGCCCGTGCTGCCGGGCGCGACCCCCAACCCATCCTGCAAGCGCACCCCAAAGCCAAGGCCAAAGCCATAGCCGGGGCCTGTCGAGGATTCCGGCGTGCCGCCCATGCCCTGGATATGGTTGGACAGCATGTAATTCACCATGGGCGCGGAAAGGTAGCGCCGGCCACCATAAATACCGCCATTGGCGACCATTTGCGCAAAGCGGATATAATCCCCGGCGGTGGAGACCAATCCGGCACCGCCCTTGAAATAGGATCGCCCGGCTTCGTTCTCCATGATCCGATAGGCACGCCACATGCGCGCCTTCAGCGGGTCGCTATCCAGCGCCTCGGCCAGACGGTCGCGCTTTTCAGCCGGCACGAACCAAGCGGTATCCTTCATGCCAAGCGGGCCGGTGATGCGCTGCACGAAGAAGCGATCAAGCGGCATGCCCGCCACGCGTTCCACCAGCAGGCCCAGCACATCTGTTGCCACAGAATAATGGAACATGGTGCCAGGTTGATGCGCAAGCGGTATGGTGCCCAGGCGGCGCAGCATCTCATCGCCCGTAATTGGCGCATCGGCGGCAGCGATATTGAGGTTGTTATGCATATCCCGTATGCGCGTGGATGGCGCGCTATCGGCATAGACAAAGCCGGCGGAATGGCGCAGCAAATCCTGCACCCGTGGCTGGCGGCTTGGCGCAACATCCTCGGTGGGCTGACCTTCGCGGCGCAATTCCACTTTCAGATTGGCCAATTCCGGCAGAAAATCCGCGATTGGATCGGAAAGCTTCATCTTGCCTTCCTCAACCAACATCATCGCCGCGACCGAGGTGATGGGCTTGGTCATGGAAGCTTGCAGGAAAATCGAATCACGGCGCATCGGTTTGGTGCGCGCGGCATCCTGATGGCCATAGGCTTCGAAATGCACCACCTCTGCACCGCGGGCGATGATGGCAACGCAACCGGGATAGGAACCGCGTGCGGCTTCGGCCATCAGGGCGGGTTCAAAGGCTTTCAGGCGCTGGCGTGAAAAGCCTCGCACCACTTCCGGCGGGCGGGGCGGGCGTGGCGGGGCCTCGGCGGCTTGTTGCGCCATGGCCGGGCTGGAAAGGCCCAGGGCGGAAAGGCCGAGCGCAAAGGTGGCGCGGCGGGACGTTGTGGGCTGCATGAACATTTCCTCCTCCGGCGGTCCTGAAGGGCCGCCCTGTTGGGAGGAAAGGCTAGATCAGTTTGGGCAAGGCTGAAAGCGCCCTGCCCTATTCCGCCGCCTTGGGCGCATAGCCCAGACCGCCTTGGTATTTTTCGGCCGCTTCGGCGGGCAGGAATTCGGCTTCCATTTCACGGATGCGGTCAAAGCCGGCGAAGCCATGCAGATTGCCCATGGGGTGCTGCTTGAAGCGCGCATCATAGGCGGCTTCGGCCATCGGGCCTTCGGCCTTCAGCGTGGTCGCGAAATCATGGATCGCCATGATGGTGGCGCGCATCGCAGCGCCCGGCAGGATGCAGGCGCGAATGCCAATCGCGGCCATTTCTTCTGCCGTGAAACGGGGTGAAATGCCGGTCATGTTGTAGAAGACAGGGCCTTTCACCGCCTGGCAAATATGCGCCACTTCTGCCTTGTCCTTCGGGCCTTCCACGAAGGCGAGGTCCGCCCCCGCTTCCAAAAACGCATTGGCGCGGGTGATGGCTTCTTCCATGGAACCGCCATGCGCGCCGCGCGCATCGGTGCGCGCGATGATGACGAAATCCGGATCGAGCGCATCACGGGTTTTGCAGGCGGCGCGGATTTTCAGCACAGCCTCATCGCGCGCAATCACCTCCCGCCCCGCGACATGGCCGCAGCGCTTGGGCGCCACCTGGTCTTCCAGATGCATTCCCGCCACACCGGCGCGAATATATTCTTCCACCGTGCGCACCACATTGATGGCATTGCCGAAGCCCGTATCGGCATCGGCAATCAACGGGGCACGCACGGCAGAGGCGATAAGCTTCGCATTCAGCGCCATTTCGGTCAGCGTAATCAGCCCCGCATCCGGCAGGCCAAGCAGATTGAGCGATGTGCCATAGCCCGACATGTAAAGTGCCGGAAAATTCGCATGTTCCAGAATGCGGGCCGACATGGCGTTGAAGCAGCCGGGCAGGATCAGCGGCGCGGGTTCCTTCAGAAGCGCGCGCAAGCGTGTGGTGGCGCGGGCGGGGCTGGCTTGACCAAGGCGCATCGGTGTTTTCCTTACTTCAGCGGGAAGCCAAGCGAACGCAGCGCCGCCTTCAGCCCATCCCTTCCACGCAGCGCGCCAATGGTGCCGATGCGCGAAATCACGCGCTGCGACCAATTATCAGCGGCCATTTCATAACGCTTGGAATAATCCGCGAGCTTTTCATCATAGGCGGCGCGCAGCGATTTTTCCTTGGCGGTGGAATAGGTTTCGTGATGCAGCACCGCTTCCTGCGACAAGCGCGGCTTCACGGCACTTTCCTTGCCGGGCGCGGCATAGCCCACGCAAAGGCCAAAGACCGGCGCAGCACCGGGTGGCAATTCCAACATTGCCGCGACGCGCGGCACATCATTGCGCAGCGCGCCAATATAAACCGTGGCCAGGCCCAGGCTTTCCGCCGCCACCACGGCGTTTTGCGCCGCCAAGCCGGCATCAATCGCCGCCACCAGGAAGGTTTCCAGGAAGGGCATGCCGGCCAGCGCCACACCTTCCTGCTCACCCAGGCGTTCATTGCGCGACACATCGGCGATGAACACAAGGAAGATCGGGCATTGTTCGATATGTTTCTGCCCGCCCGCAATCGCCGCCAGCGCCTTGCGCTTTTCCGGATCGTTTACCGAAACCACGGACCAGGTTTGCAAATTGGATGATGTCGCGGCCGATTGCGCCGCCGCGATCAGGGTTTCCAGCGTGCCGGCCGGCGGCGCATCCGGGCGATAGCCGCGCACGGAACGGTGCGAGAGCAGCAGCGAAATCGTCTCATTCCAAGGGCCGAGCTTGGGTTCAGCGCCGGTGCCGTAACGCGCTGTCAGGGCGGCCGGGGCCGGCAATTGCATGCCATCCATGTGGGTATTCCTTTGCGATGATCGGGGAAGCCTAGGCCAGAATGGCGCGGTGGGAAATCACCCTATCTGGCGGTGCGCCGCCGCCGGGTGGGGTGCGGCCAGCAAAGGCCCGGCACCAAAGAGTTTTTCACGGTAGCTCCCCGGCGCGTAAGCCCGCTTATACCGCCCGCGTTCCTGAAGCGCCGGCACCAAAAGCCGCACTACATCTTCCAGGCATTCGGGCGTCACGGTGCGCGAGAGGTTGAAGCCATCCACGTCTGCCTGATCCACCCAGGCGATCAGTTCCTCGGCCACTTCTTGGACAGACCCAACAATCGGCGGTTGGCGGCTGCCCAGCACCATGCGGTCCATCAGCGCGCGCTTGGTGGCGCGCGGCGCGGCGGCGCGCAAAGCCTCCACATTGGAACGGATGGCCTGGCTTTGCCCGGCATCGGGCAATTCCTCATCGGGGTCAAACCGCGCCAAATCTATGCCAAGCGAAGCCGAGGCATGCGCCAGCGCGCCTTCAATGCTGGCATGCTGGCGGTATTCGGCGAGCTTCGCCTCAGCCTCCGCCCGCGTGCGGCCGATGATCAGCGTGGCGCCGACAAAGATGCGGATTGGGCGCGATGCGGCGCGGGTGCGCAAATCAGCGACCAGCTTCGCGACATGCGGCTTTGGTCCGCCATTCACAAAGACGCATTCGGCATGGCGCGCGGCAAAACCCCGCCCGCGATCCGAAGCGCCGGCCTGATACAAAACCGGCGTGCGCTGTGGTGATGGTTCCACCAGATGCGGCGCATCCAGCCGATATTGCCGGCCTTCATGGCGGATGCGCTGCACGCGCGCGGGATCGGCATAGATGCCAGCAGCACGATCGCGCTTGACGGCATCGGCGGCCCAGGATTCCTCCCACAGCCGATAGACGATTTCCATATATTCATCGGCCAGATCATAGCGATCATCATGCGCCATTTGCCGATCCAGCCCCATGGCGCGCGCCGCACTATCCAGATAGCCGGTGACGATATTCCAGCCGATCCGCCCCTGCGTCAGATGATCCAGCGTCGAGAAACGCCGCGCCAGCAGGGCCGGGCTTTCCCAAGCGAGGTTGCATGTCACGCCAAAGCCAAGATTGCGCGTGGCCGCCGCCATGGCCGGCACCAGCAGCATGGGATCAAGCAGCGGCACCTGCACGGCATTCCTGATGGCCGCATCGCCATTCCCGCCATGCACATCATAAATCCCCAAGACATCGGCCAGAAACAGCCCGTCAAACAGGCCTTCTTCCAACAAGCGCGCGAGGCCCATCCAATAGTCAAGCGAAAGATAGTCAGCCGAGCGATCCCGCGGATGGGTCCACATGCCTTGCTGGATATGGCCAACACAGGCCATGTCAAAAGCATTGAAGCGTATTTCGCGCGGAGACGTCACAACCCCAGCCCCGGCACCAGCAAGCCTTCCAACATCCGCCTTCTCTCAGGCGGGATCGCCACCGCCTTGCGTGCCTTGAGGTCAAAGCTGATGCCGACCGCTTCCGCCGCCGCTACCGGCGCGCCAGTCACACCATCATGCAGCAAATGCGTCCAGGTGGTGGTTTTCTCACCGAGCGCCCGCAGGCCGCTGCGGATGATCAGCAAATCGCCAATCCGCATCGGTTGCAGATAGACCAACCGATATTCCAAGGCCGCGCTGCCAAGCCCTTCTTCCCGCGCGCCAAGCTCCGCCCCCGGAAAGCGCAGATTGGGCACGCCATCCCAGATGCGCGAGATCACCACATCCGGGCGCATCAGCCCGGCGCGATCACAATCTTCGGCCCGGATGGCGCCGATATAGGCATCGGTCAGGCCCAAGGCGGCAGCGCCGGCGGCATCGGGCAGCGGGCGGATGGGATCAAAGGGCAGGCCACGCGGCCCGGCGTGATCCGGCAGGGTGGTGGCCAGGCCGGCGATTTTCTTATCAAGCCCCGCCGGCAAGGGCAGGATTGCGCCCGAGTGCGGGTCGCGCAATTCAATATCCGAAACCAGCGCGGCCGAGGCCGCCCCCGTGCCGCTATTCCTGATTTCCACATAGGCGCGCAGCCGATCCCCACGCCTTTCGACAATGCCGCAGAAGATCGTGAACGGCGTCCCCGCCGCCATTTCGCGCAAAAAGCGAATATGCTGATCCACCGGCACAAAAAACCCGCGATCCGGCGTGATGCCAAGCGCCAAAGCAAGCCAGGCCAGCCCATCCCCCGCGCGGGCAATGTAATGGCGCACATTCATATGCCCCATCACATCGCATTCGCCGCTTTGCACGCTGCCCTTGCCGATAACGATCATGGAATCACCCCTGGGAACCGCCCGCAGAACTCCCTGCCCTGCCTTTCCATGCAAGTTATGGCCCCTTGAGCCCGCCGAAACTTCGGCGCAGCATACCCGAAAGCAAAAGGAAGGAACCGCGCCATGGATGTCGGTATTTTCAACCTCATGGGTTATCGCAATCGCGGCGTGCCCACGGCCGCGATCTATGACCAGACCATCGCCCAGGTGAAGGCCGCGGAAGCCGCCGGCTTCAACATCGCCTGGTTTGCCGAGCATCATTTCTCCAATTACTGCGTCTGCCCATCACCGCTGATGATGCTGGCGCGGCTGGCGGGCGAGACCTCACGGATCAAACTCGCTTCCGGCGTTGTGATCGTGCCGCTGTACCACCCTTCCCGCCTAATTGCCGAAATCGGCATGGTGGATTCGCTGACGCATGGGCGCCTGGTTCTCGGCGTTGGGAGCGGGTATCAGCCTTATGAGTTTGAACGCTTCGATGCATCCCTTCAGGAAGCGCCGCACCGCTTGTTGGAAGTGATGGCCATGATGGAAAAGGCCTTTTGCGGCGAGACCTTTTCGCATGAGGGCGAATATTACTCCCTGCCGCAAACCCATATCGCGCCGCGACCCGCCGGCAAGCTGCCGGAGATTTGGGTGGCCGGCGACAACCCCGATCTGCATCGCTACGCCGCGCAGCGCGACTGCGTGGTGATGGTGACACCGCGCCACTTCACCCCTGCCCTTTTGGCCGCCGCGCGTCGGCGCTTTGAAGATATCTGGCGCGCCGCCGGCAAGCCGCCCGAGGCGCTGCGCTTCGGCGCCATGCGCCCCTTCTGCGTGACGGATGACAAGGCCGAAGCCATGGCGTTCCTGGAAAATGCCCGCTGGCAAATCCGCCTATCCCAAAGCCTGCGCCGCAAGGAACAGGAAATGGATGGCGGCTTGCTGGTGGAAAAAACCTGGGAAGGCGAACCAAGCCTGGAAGAAATGGGGTCCTTCATGCTGGTGGGCGATGCCGATACGGTGGCCGCGCGCATGGCCGCCGAAATCCGCGCCGCAAGCCCCTGCCATTACCTGCTGCAAATGCAGATTGGCGACCTGCCGCCCGCCATCGCCATGAACACCATCAAGGCGTGGGAGGGTGCCATCCGCCCCCGCCTGGAACGCGAATTCGGCCCACTGGACCGGATTGGGGTGCCGGTGCCGGCGGCCGCCTGAAGGTTTGACTTGACCCCCAGCCCCGCGATTTGACACTATTTCAGGCGTGGTGACGCTTACGCCAGTCAGTCGCGGGGATGAAGATACGCTCTGGGCCGTTGTGGCAACCGTGGGGCGCAAAAGCCGCGTGGCCGAGGTTTTCCGTTCCCGCTCCGCCGCCCTGAATGACCGCGACTGGCGCGACCAACAAGTGCGCGCCTACGCCGATTGGCTGATCCGCGCCAAACAACCCGTGCCACATTATTCGGTGACACCCATCAAACGAAGCGACCTGCCAAGGAAATGGACGCCACTGCCCGCACTTGGGTTTTTGCGGGGGCAGATGGTGTGAGGGGTTTGTGGGGGGGCTTCATGGAGGGGCTTGCGTGGAACGGGGACTCTGTCGGGGAATATCTCTTCAGTACAGACTTCTAGGCAGACATTGTTTTCCCTTGTGGGGTGCGCCCCTCTGTGGCAATGTTCTTGACCTGTTCTTGGGGGTGTCATGGCGGATGGTAGCGCAATAGAGTGGACAGATGCGACGTGGAATCCGGTAACCGGGTGCACGAAGATCACTGCCGGCTGTGCGAACTGCTACGCTGCTCGTTTCTCGGAGCGATTCCGCGGCGTAACTGGGCACCCCTTCGAACGCGGTTTCGACCTTACCCTTAGGCCGGACAGGATCTTACAACCGCTCTCTTGGCGGCGGCCTCGCATGATTTTCGTAAACTCAATGAGCGACCTCTTTCACAAGGAGATACCTCGAGAGTTCATCGATAGGGTATTTGACACGATGGAAGCCGCGAGCTGGCACGTATTTCAGGTCCTTACAAAACGCAGCACACTAATGCGAAATTATCTCCAGCACCGTTATCATGATGTCAAACCACCACCACACATTTGGCTCGGCGTATCCGTTGAGAATGGGGCAGCAACAAAACGTATCAAGCATTTGCAGCAGTCGCCCGCATCAATACGATTTCTTTCTATTGAGCCATTGATTGGGCCAGTTGGGACAATGGATTTGGCCGGAATTCATTGGGTTATCGCAGGTGGTGAAAGCGGTCCGAATGCGCGGCCCATGCATATCGACTGGGCTCGTGATATTCGTGACCAATGCGCAAAGTCAGGGGTCGCATTTTTTTTCAAACAATGGGGCGGTATTCGTCCCAAATCTGGCGGCCGAGCTCTAGACGGACGCGAATGGAACGAACTGCCAAATATCAGTTTGTCTGAGGAGGCAGCCTAAGATGGCTCTTGGTCCTGAACACTACTCTGGTCGCGAGCAGGCTTATGTGAAACACTTTCTGCTAAAGCAATATTTTTCTGACTTAATACACAAGATTTCAAGCAGCTATGGGGAAGTCATTTATGTCGATGGTTTCTCGGGGCCATGGCAAAGTGAGCAAGACGATTTAGGAGATACTTCTTTCGGGATCGCGCTTGACGCGATGCGGAGTGCCAAGGCGGCTTGGCGTAAAAAAGGCCGAAATGTTCAAATGTACGCGCTGCTTGTCGAACGAAACAAAAAATCCTTTCAAGCGCTCGAAAAGGTGCCAGAGAAATATCCCGAGATCAAAGTCCAAACTTACAATGGCGAATTTGTGCCGCTCGTATCACAACTGTCCAGCGACATGCCAAAAAATGCTTTTGCCTTCATCTTCATCGATCCTAAAGGATGGCGAATTGATATCGAATCAGTGGTACCGCTACTGCGGAGGCCCAACACTGAGGTTTTGTTTAATTTTATGTTCGATTTCATAAACCGTGCGGCATCGATGACTGACCCCGCAATCGTCGAAGGATTGAATTCCCTGATCAAGACCGACAACTGGCGTCAACGTCTAGCTACGGCTCAGCCGGAAGGGGCGCAAAAGCTTGCCGATGTTCGTAAGGCCATTCTCGTTGATGCCTTCTCCCAAACACTCGCCAAGCTCGGTGGGTACAGCTTTGTCGCGGAAACTCCAATCTTCAAGCCGCTTGCTGACCGCACACTTTACTCGCTCATTTATGCAACACGGAAGCCCCCTGGTATCGAGGTATTCCGACGCGCCCAACTAAAGGCGTTGCGCGAGCAGGAAGTAGTGCGCGCGAATAAGCGTCAGGCAACAAAGAGCGGCGCGCAGATAGAGGCTTTTCTCCCGTCAGAAATGAGTGCCAGCGAGACCGAAGCCTACCTTGAGTTTGAACGAATATCGGCTGAGCGATATTTCATCGAGCTGATAAATGAGCATACACCAGCTCCCACCTACGGCGAGCTATGGCCAAAGGTTTTAGCCAAGCACGCAATTACAAGAAAAGATCTCAACAGCATCGCAGCTTCGCTCAAAGCTGACGGACGACTTACCTTCCCCGACTGGACGCGCGGGAAACGCGTTCCGGAAGATGGGTGGCAGGTGGTTGTTACAAAGCGGGGCTAGATCAAAACTGACCGCATATAGGTTCTTCCACAGGCTAGGGTGTACTTACAATCTGTCCTCCTACGGTAATCACCTGACAGTGGCCGCGCTTGAAGCGGACCCCGGGTGGCCTTGAGCTTGGCATCTGTGTTCAGATCGGCAATGCCCCTTCCCCTCCCCCCCGCCTCACCCCCCAATAACAAACCCCAAACGCCGCCAAGCCGCCCAGCACGGAAGCCGCCACGTAAACCACCGCCAACCACGGCGCCCTTTCCCACAGCACGCCGGTTTCCAGTGAAAAGGCGGAAAAAGTCGTGAAACCGCCAAGCAGGCCCGTCACCAGCAACAGCCGCGCCTCACCGGAAATACCCAGCGCGCCAAACACGCCAATCAGCGCTGTTCCTTGACACATCATTCTGAACATCCGGGATGAACCGGGATGATCGGGGACTTCGCGGGATAATTGTCGAGAAAAATTGGGTTTTTTCGGAATGCGCACCCGAAAACGCCCAGATCATAGGTTCCGGACAAAAAATTAGTTTTCGCCGGTTTTGACATTGGATTCCGGACAAAGAGGGGCATGGTTCTTAGCCTCTTAGAAGGTTCTTAAGAGCGTATCGGGCCGGCCTGCCAGATGACTTCGCCAAGCACGTTCAGGCTGCTGGTTTGGTCTGCGGGCACCACTTCACTCTCATAGACGGCGTTGTCTGACTTCACGACCACGGACCCATCCAGGCGGAGCTGGATGCGCTTGACCATGAGGGCGCCGCCGATCGCGAGGACGTAGATTCGGCTGCCTTCGATGCGGCGGGCGGATGTGTCCACCAGCAGCAAATCTCCGTCCCGGATGGTGGGGTCCATGCTGTCTCCGCTGGCGGTCAGCAGGGCCAGGTTTTGTGGTTTGCGGCGGAGCGTTTGCCTAAGATAAGACTCTGAAAACGCGATGAAATCTACGATATGGTCGCTGCTGAGGCCGCCGTGGTTTCCGGCCGCGGCGCGGGCTTCCACCAGGGGCAAAAGCACATAGCCAGGTGGCGCTGCAGGCGCGGTGACGAGCGGCTGATCCTGCTGCATCGGCCCTTCGCCGGTGGCGAGCCATTCCAGCCGAACGCCGGTGGCGCGGGCAATGGACGCAGCGTTCGAAAGCTTCAATTCGCCGCCCCGAATATAGCCCTGAAGCGTGCCGTAAGGCAGGCCTGAGAGGCGCGCGGCTTCGCGCGCAGAGCCGACATTTTTGATCGCTTCGCGCAGCCTTTCGACGCGTTCTTCAGTTCCATGTTCGGGTTCCGAACATGGAACTGGAATTCCACCTTCCGTTTCCGCTTCCATCTTCGTTAATTCCCTCGAAAAATCAAAGAGTTATCAGATTTTCGGCAAGTGTGGTCGGGTGACCGAACATGGAACTACCGAATTATCAATTTTCCGCTTGCATAGTGGTCGGATTTCTGACAACATGATTTTACCAAACCGGAAAACCGACCACCTGAAGGCATCACTTTTGCGCGCGAAACCCATGATCAAACCCTCCGCAGATTGGCACCCTGAGGACATTAAAGCGGCCATCCGGAAAACCGGCACGACGCTTTCTGACCTCAGCCGCGCGGCGGGCTTTTCTGAAGGTGCTGCCAAGCGCGCGCTGCTGACACCCTGGCCCCGGATGGAGGCCGCGATTGCTGCGCGCCTTGGCCGCGAGCCCCACGAAATATGGCCCAGCCGATATTCGCCTGACGGGCGACCCATGGCCGGGCTGCATATCAGGCGCCCCAAAAACCTAGCGCCTGCCACCCCACCCCGCAACGTCAGAAAAGCGAGAAACGATGAACACCGCGCCTATGCTTGAGCCGATTGAACTGATCCCGGTGGATCAGATTATCGTCGAAGACCGCCTGCGGTCCGTGAACCCGGACCATGCCGCGCTGATCGCGGAAAGCTTTCGCGCCAATGGCCAGATGACGCCAATTGAGGTGCGGCGGCGCCATGGTGAAAGTGGATTCACTCTGATTTCCGGCGCGCACCGCCTGGAAGCCGCCAAGCTGGCCGAAATGGACCAGATTGCGGCCAGCATCATTGATGCCGATAAGGATCAGGCGCGGCTGCGTGAGATTGACGAAAACCTCTGCCGCCGCGACCTGACCGAGCTTGACCGGGCGGCATTCCTTGCCGAACGCAAGGTGGTCTGGGCAAAGCTAAATCCGGAAGCCGTTGTTTTTAAAAACAAAAAATCGCGGACAAATTTGTCCACGATTGGGACTTTCGCTGAAGAAGTTGCCGAAAGGCTGGGGCTTTCACGCCGGTCAATTGACCGCGCCATCAATCGCCACAACGCGCTGGTTGCCAGAGCCAGGGATATCCTGGCCCATTCCCGCTGGGCCGATAATGGTTCCGTTTTGGATGGCTTGGCCAAGCTTTCGGCGCAGGATCAAATCAAGGCCGCCGAGGCGCTGACGCGGGAAGACAACCCCGCCCGCAACCTTTCCGCCGCCATTGCCGAATTCGCCCCCCGCCCCAAAGGCGCCGCCGCTGCCGAAGCCAATCAGGAATATGACCGGCTGATCACCGCCTGGCGCAAGGCCGGGCGTGTGGCGCGCAAGCGGTTCATTGATTTCCTGGTCGCCGAAGGTGAAATCGGGGGCGCGACGTGATCCCGCCCCGCCGCCTGCTGCGCGCCGCGCTGGGCGGCGCGGCCTTTGCCGGGTTCACCATCGGCTTCTTCTGGTTCGGCACCCTGGCCTTCGTGGCCGCTGGCATCCGGCCCTGAGGCGCGGCCATGGTGCGGCATCCCGGACAGCCTGACCTGTTGGATTGGCAGCCACCGGAAGCGGTGAAGCGCTTTCCGGAAGAACAGGTGCGCGCCGCCACCTTTGCAGCGCGGGTTTCCCGTGCGGTGGCGGTGGCGCTGGCAGATGCGGATGCAGAGCGTGAGGCGATTGCCGCGCGCATGTCGAGCTTCCTTGGCGAGCGTGTCTCACCGGCCATGCTGGATGCCTATGCCAGCCAGGCGCGGGAAGATCACCGGATCAGCGTGCCGCGGCTCATGGCGCTTTTGCATGCCACGCGCGACCGCCGCCTGTTGGAATTGCTGGCGGAGCCCATGGGCTGGGCAGTGATTGATCGCCGCCACCTGCCGCTGATCGAGGTCGCGGCCATTCGTGAACATGAAGATGAATTGCGCAAGCGCCGGGAATACCTGATGCGCAGCGCGCGGAGCGGCGCATGATGAATTTGGCGCAGACCGACCGCTGGTTCACCCTGGCCGAATTGGCCGCGCTTGACCTGCCCGGCATTCCCAACACACGGCGCGGCCTGGCCGTGCAGGCGGAACGCGAAGAATGGGGCCATGAAGCCGCCGAAGGCCGGTTGTGGCGGCGCCGCCAAGGGCGCGGTGGCGGCATTGAATACTGGATCGGCGTGCTGCCCAGCTTCACCCAGGCGAAGCTACTGGCGAAGGAAGCCGCCGCCACCGCCAAGCCCGCGCGCGATGCCGCGCTGCAAAGCTTAAGCGATGACGCCGCCTGGCAGGGTTATGATCGCGCGCCGGAAAAGCACAAGCAGCGCGCGGCGGAACGTGTGGCGGCGCTGGATGCGGTGGCGGCGCTGGTGGCGCAGGGCCAATCACGCAGCGTCGCCATGATGGAAGTGGCGGCGACGCACAAGGTTTCTCGCACCGCGCTTTACGCCTGGGCTGCGCTGGTGGAAGACGCGCCGCGCGCGCATTGGCTGGCGCGGCTAGTGCCGCAATACGCGGGGCGCAGCGGGCCGCGCGCCGAATGCGCCGATGATGCCTGGGAATGGCTGCGCGCGCGCTATTTGCTGCCGAACCGCCCGACCTTTGAAGCCTGCTGGCGTGATCTGGAACAGGTGGCGGCGCAAAAGGGCTGGGTGCTGCCTTCATCGCAGACGCTGCGGCGGCGCATTAATGCCCTGCCGGCGACGGTGGTGGCGTGGCACCGCGAAGGGCCGGATGCGACTAACCGGATGTTCCCGGCGCAGCGGCGCGACCGTTCCATGCTGCACGCACTGCAATGGGTGAATGCGGATGGCCATCGCTTCGATGTGTTTGTGAAGTGGCCGGATGGCACGGAAGGCCGCCCGATGGGCGTGTTCTTCCAGGATTTGTATTCCGGAAAATTGCTGGCTTATCGCGTGGCGCAGGCCGAAACAGGCGACACCTTCCGCCTTGCCTTCAGTGATGTGGTCGAGAAATTCGGCATCCCCGGCGCGGTGACGATTGATAACACGCTGGCGGCGGCGAATAAGACCATGAGCGGCGGGTTGAAGCGGCGCTTTCGCTTCAAGGTGCGGGAAGAAGAACCGCTCGGCATCTTCGCCAGCCTTGGCGTCGCGGTGCATTGGGCCAAGCCGTTTTCGGGCCAGTCAAAGCCGATTGAGCGCGCCTTTGGTGATCTGGCGCGCGATGTGGCGCGCCACCCGGCCTTTGTCGGCGCCTGGACCGGCAATAAGCCGACCGACAAGCCACACGACTACGGCAAGAAGGCCGTGCCCATCAGTGAATTCATGGCGGTGCTGGATGCCGCGATTGCCGAGCATAATGCGCGGCCTGGTCGCGCGGCGCTGAATTGCCGTGGCCGGTCCTTCGATGACACTTTCGCCGAAAGCTACGCCAGCGCGCCGATCACGCGCGCGACCGAAGCGCAGCGCCGCATCTTCCTGCTGGCGGCGGAAGAAGTGCGTGTGCGGCAGGATGCGACGATCCATCTGCTCGGCAATCGCTACCACGATCCGCGGTTGGTTGAACTGCGCGGGCGGAATGTGTCGCTGCGCTTTGACCCGGACAAGCTGCATGCGCCGGTGCATGTGTATTTGCAAAACGGCGATTATTTTTGCACCGCCGAATGCTGGGCCGATGCCGGCTTTGGCGATACGGAAGCCGCGCGCCGCACCGCCGCCGCGCAGCGCCAGCGCCGCCGTGGCCTGAAGCTGCTGGCCGATGCCGAAGCGCGCATCAGCGCGGAACAGATTGCGCGCGATATCGCCGCCGCGCAGCGCGACATTCCAGACCCACCCGCACCGCAGATTGTGCGCCCACTTTTCCGTGGCGCGGTGGCGCTGAAACCCAAGGAACAGGAGGAAGAAACTTCGGAAGCGCGGTCCGAAAGGCTGTTTGTGGCAGCGCGCGCCAGCATGCGGCAGGGCCAGGCGCCCGCGCATCTGCGCTTGCTGAACACTGACGATCCCGAGGCGTAACCTCGGTTCATCCCCAAACCAAGGAACGATTATGTCTGACCAAATTGTTGATGCCGACGAAATGGATGCGCTGCGCCAGCACATCCGCACAAAAATGGCCGAACGAAGCCTTGCGATGACAGATGTCGCGCGGCAGACCGGCATTCCCTACGGCACCTTTTCAAGCTGGATGGGCAATACCTATCGCGGCAGGCAAAACCCCATCGCCGAACAGGCGCGGCATTGGCTGGCTGGGCTGGAAGCGGCGGACCGCACGCGCGCGCTGGCACCGAAGGCGCCGGGCTTTTTGCAAACGCCAACCGCGGGCGCCATTCTGGCCACGCTGGAACATGCGCAATACATGCCGGAATTTGTGGTGATCACCGGCGCGCCTGGTGTTGGCAAAACCAGCAGCGCGCGCGCTTATGCGCAGCGCAACACCAATGTTTGGCTGATCACGGCCGAGCCCACCATGTCCACCCCGCGCGCGGTGTTGGAAGAATTGGCGGAAGCGATTGGCGTGCCGGCGCGCGGGCTTTCCACGCAGCAGCTTTCGCGATCCTTGACCAAGCGCATGGCCGCCAGCCAGGGCCTGATCCTGGTGGATGAAGCGCAGCATCTGACCAGCCAGACGCTGGATCAGCTTCGCATGTTCTACGATTTGGCCGATATCGGTATTGGGCTGATGGGCAATGAAGCGGTGCATGCGCGGCTTGAAGGCGGCGCGCGCGCCGCGCAATTCGCGCAGTTGTTTTCCCGCGTGGGCATGCGGCTTTCCCGCCCGCGCGCGCTGAAAGGCGACGCCGAGGCGCTGCTGGATGCCTGGAATGTGCCCGGCAAGGAAGAGCGCGCCATGCTGCTGGCGATTGCCAAGCGCCCCGGTGCGCTGCGCAACCTGACCAAGGTGTTGCGCATGGCGCATTTGCTGGCCGGCGCCGATGGCGCGCAAGCGGTGGCCGAGCCGCATATCCGCATGGCCTGGGAAAGGCTGAGTGCGGGCGCGCCGCTGATGGCTGAGGCTGCGTGATGAACGCCGGCGCCTTGGCAGAACTGCGCACGCAAGTGGATTTGCTGAGCCGCCGCGTGCGCGCGCTTGAGACCAACACGCGCGAATTGGCCGCGACCGCGCCGCCGGTGGCGATCAGTGACGTGATCGAAGCCGTGGCGCTGGAATTTGAAGTGACGGCGCTGGCCATCACTTCCTGCCGCCGCGACCGGCAGGTGGTGCTGGCGCGGCAGGTGGTGATCACGCTTTGCATTGACGTGATGAACATGAGTGTTTCGCGCGTCGCGCGCGCCTTTGGCAAGGACCGCGCGACGGTGCGGCATGCGTATCACGCGGTGTGGAAGCTGGACGCGGATGACCCGAATTTCCGGTCCCGCATGGAGTATTTGCGGTGGAAGCTGAAGCACGCCGCGCCCCATCCAACCTTCAAAACAAAGGAAGCCCGTAATGGCTAAGAACAAGCGCGCGGCGGAAACCGCGACGCCGCCTGTTAATCGAGACGAGGCGGAAACCTATCTGGCGCGCCTCGGTGAAATCCAGCGCCTGACGCAGTTAAACAAGACCGCGCTGGCGGAAGCGGTGGCGCGCGTGACGGCTGATATCGAAGCATCCAGCGCGAAGCTCGGCGAAGAACATGACCGGCTGTTTCGCGGCCTTCAATTATGGGCGGAAGCGAACCGCCACGCCCTGACGGATGGCGGCAAAACCAAGACCGTGCGGCTTGGCAATGGCAGCATCGCGTGGCGCCAGGCGCCGCCTTCCGTGCAGATCAAGGGGCAGGAAGCGGTGCTGGCCTACCTGATTGAGAAAAAGGGCGAGGAATTCCTGCGCACCAAAGTGGAAATCAACCGCGAAGCGATGCTGGCGAACGCGGAGCAGGCATCCAAAATCCCCGGCGTACTGATCAAAAGCGCCGGCGAAAGTTTTGTCATTGAACCCATTGGCCAGAAGGAGATGGCAGCATGAGCGGCAATACACAATCGCTGGATCAGGTGATCAAGCGCATCGTCGGTGCGGCCTTCGATGCCGGTGTGCAGGCGGCGACCCGCCCGCGCGCGGAGCGTGACAGGCAGCGGCTGGATCAGGCGGACTTTGCCGCCGTGATGATCCGAGGGCAGGTGGATGCTGAGCGCGCGAAGCCCGCGAATGAGAACGCCGCATGATCAGCCACCTGAAAATCGTTGCCGCGCTGGTGCTGGCCCTGGCCGCGCCAGCCGCTGCCGAAGGCCCGCGCGTGATTGATGGCGACACCATCGTGCATCAGGGCCAGACCATTCGCATCATGGGCCTGGATGCGCCGGAAGTGCATCACCGCTGCCCGGCTGAGGCAGTGCTTGCCGAACGCGCCCGCCTGCGGCTGGAAGAACTGCTCGCCGGCGGCTTCACGGTGCGGGCGCATGGCCGCGACCGTTATAACCGCGTGCTGGCCGAGGTGTTTGATGCGCGCGGCATGAATGTGGCTTCTGTTCTGATCCAGGAAGGGCTGGCGCGCCGCTACAATGGCCGCGGCCCGCGTGAGTTGTGGTGTTAGGCCATGCAGCGCGCCCTTTTCCCCAAGGATGGCCTGCCGAAGCATCTGCGTGATGACTTCGATATTTTCTGGGCGGCGTATCCGCCGCGCCAGCCCAACCCGCGCGCGCTGGCCGAAGTGGCCTATGCGCGTGCGGTACGGGAAGGATTAAAGCCCGATGATCTGGCACGCGCGGCGGCGCGGTATTCCGATGAAGTGCGCGCGCAGAAGATTGAACCGGCCTTCGTGGTTCACGCCGCGACCTTCCTGCGCCAGCGCCGGTTCCTGGATTACCTGACCAGCGACGCGCCGGCGCCTGAGGCCGCGCCGCGCCAGGTGGATGAAGCGCACCCGCTGCGCGCGGTGACGCGCGGGCGGATCAGTGATGCGGATTTCATCGCCTGGATTGCGAAATTGGAAATCGCAGTTTGGGAAAAAGGACAGCGTGCGGTGCTGACCGCGCCGACCGCGTTCCATCGGGATTGGGTGCGGAATTATCTCTCCGTAGAACTCCGCGCATGGATGCAGGTGCGGGTGCTGGAAATCCATATCCGTCACCGCCAGCCACAGGCGGAAGGGGCCGCGCCATGATGCCCCGGACCATTGATCGCGAATGGCAGGAACTGGTCGCCAAGGCCGATGCGCAAGACATCCGCGAATTGGCGATGCTGGCCTTGGAAATGCGCACCGCGCAGCGGCGCTACTTCGCAGACCGTCAGCATCTGCACCTGGTGCAGGCCAAGAATGCGGAGCGCGACTTCGACAATCACGTGAAGCGGCTGCGCGCGCCGCAGCGGGGGCTTGTCCTATGAAGCAGGACCGCCGCGCGATGATCGCCAAAATCCATCTGGCGAAGAAGCAATTGGCGCTGGCCGAAGCAAGTTACCGCGCCATCCTGGAACGTATCACCGGCCTGGATAGCGCGGGCAAGATGCGGGTGGACCAGTTGGACGCGGTGCTGCGCGAATTCGCCCGCCTGGGCTGGCGCGCCAAGCCTGCCACGAAGCGCAGCGCCCAGCCACAAATCCGCATGATCCACGCGGTTTGGGCCGATATCTGCAAGCTGCAAGGCCGGGGCGATGAAGCGGCACTGCGCGCCTTTGTGCGGCGGCAGACACGGACGGCAGAACACCCGGATGGCGTGGATAGCCCCAACTTCCTGACCGCGCCGCTGGCGAACCGCGTGCTGGAAGGCTTGAAGGCCTGGCGCGCGCGGCTGATGAAGGAAGCGGCCTGATGGATGCGCCGCGCCCGAACACGCATTTGGACAATATGCTGCGCGAGTTTAAGCGCCTGGCCGAGGCCGGTCAGGATTTGCTCAGCATCACCAGCGTGGCCTGTGCCATCGGCGTCAGCAATTCAGATTTTTACCGCCACCTGCACAAGGGCCATGAGAAAAGGTTTTGGGGGCTGAGGCGCGACGGCGCGCGCATCACCGCCATTTACGATCCGCGCGGTGCGTGGCTGCTGAAATGTTCCATGCGCCGGTATCGCGACCAGGGCCGTGAAGCGGTGCCTCCGCGCAAGTGCCTGCGCTGCCGCGAAGCCTTCCAGCCCGCGCATCGCACGAATTTCATGTGTGAAGGGTGCCGCGCCTTCGCGGCGCAGGCGGCGCCATGAGCTACCGCGCGTGGCGCCACCGGCAAAGGTTGCGGCAATGGCGCCGGGTGCTGGCCCGGCTGCCGGCGGCTGAGCGGCTGATGGCCGCGCTCAGCCTGAAGGCGTGGCGGTGATGTCAGGGCTGCGGGACGAATTGGAATTGCACTTCGCCGCCGCGAAAGCCATCGCGTATCCGCATGCGCGTCTGCCCGACTTGCGGGTTAGTGTTGCGCGGCACATTGCCCAGGCCAAACATGCCCAGCACGGCATTGCGGCGTTCATCCGCGTTGATGCCCGGTTCCAGGGCTTCCAGGATCAAATGGCTCATGCCCACAACCTGCGGCATGGAGGTGTTGCCGGTGTAGGGAATGGCAATCTCACGCAAGGCTTCCGGATTGTTAGACGCGCGGAGCTTCAGGCCAAGTGTTCCGGTCGGCGCATCGCATTCGATGGTGTTGCCCATGGCGCAGATCACGGAACCGATATTCAGCCGCAGTCTCTGCTTTTTGGCGGCATCATTGAACGCATCGGTGAAGGTATCAGTGCTGCGACCCCAAACCGCAGGCGCGGGCTGCGCCAGGGCGAAGATCGGCAGCAGCAGCGTGATCAGCAGAATGCAGGAAAGGACAGCGCGGCGCATCGTTGTTCCTCCGTTGAAACGCGGCCTCTTATCGCCTGCTTTTACCGCGCGGCGCAAGCATTTCCGTGAAGCCGCAGCACACCGTTCCGGCACCGGCCGAAATCCATTGGCTGACGGATATCATTGGCGCAGCGGCTGCGCTTGCGATGATTGAAGCGCATGGCGGGACGCGGATTTACGTGCCGAAAGAGATCAATCAGAATTCCGCCGCGCGGCTGGCCTTGCCGCTGCCCGCAGCCCGGCGCCTGGGCGAAGAATACGGCGGCGAACACATCCTGGTGCCGATCGCGCGCGCCTGGCGCGTCAGGCTGTATCGCGCGGCGGGCATGACCTATCCGGCGATTGCGCGCAAGCTTGGCATCACCGAACGCGCGGTTGGGCGCATTCTGACCGATGCGGGCCTGACCATTTCGCAAGGCGACCTGTTCCGCTAACTGGTGCGGACGCATGTCCGCATGACCTGATCGCCGCGCGCGCGCGATGGTGCGGCCATGAGCCAAGCCGCCACCCCTGACCTTCTTCTGCCGAGAGATCGTGAACGCCTGGTCGGCGTGCATCAGGATTTGGTGGATGTTGTGCTGCTGGCGCGCCTGCATACACCCTTCATCGTGCTGGAAGGGCTGCGCAGCGCGGAACGGCAAGCCAAGCTGGTGCAGATTGGCGCGTCACGCACCATGAACAGCAGGCACATCACCGGCCATGCGGTGGACCTTGGTTATTGGCTGGATGATGGCGACGGCAAGGTGGGAAACGGCGAAGTGCGCTGGGATTGGCCGCTGTATCACCAGCAGGCGGCGGCAATGAAGGCGGCGGCGGCGCAGCTTGGCGTGAAGATCATTTGGGGTGGCGATTGGAAAAGCTTCCCTGATGGCCCGCACTTCGAATTGGATCGGCGGTTTTATCCATGACCGAAGCCGCCATCCCGCCCAAATCCACCCGCAGCTTTTCACGCGCGCTGGTGGTCGGCAATTGCCTTGCCGCTTGGTGCGCGGTGTTTCTGTGCATCTATGCCAGCGAAGTCAGCGCGGGCATTGTGGTGCCGGCGGCGCTGACCTTGGTGGCGTGGCTGGTCGGCGGATACATGGGCATTGGCGCGCTGGATTTTCGCACCGCCACCGCATCCGTCCAGCGCGGCGGCGGAACCGATAAATGATCGGCGCCATCCTTGGCCGGCTGATCACGCCGGCCTTACTGTATTTGGCCGGCGCCTTGCTTGTGGTGGTGCTTGGCCTGGCCACCGCCTGGCGCGTGGAAGCATCACGCCGCGCGGGTGCTGAGGAAAGCCTCGCCGAAACCCGCGCGGAATTGGATGCGGCGCAGCAGGCGCTGGCGGATCGCGCGCGGGTGATCAGCGCGCTGGAACGCCAAGCGGCCGCCGCCGCTGCCACGCAGGAACGGCTTGAACCCATCCGAAGGACCATCCATGCCGCCAAACCTACCCAGGCCTGTGTGGCCAGCCCTGCTGTTTCTGCTGGCCTTGATCGGCTGCGCGCCAGCCAAGCGCCCGGCGCCGGCAATCAGCCTCGCGCCCAGCCTGCTGAATTGCCGCGATGAACCGGCGGTGCCTGCCATGACCAGCGACGCCGATCTGATGGCCTTCCTGCTGGATGTGATTGAAGCCGGGGATGATTGCCGCACGCGCCTGGCCCGCGTGCGTGAGATTTTTGAGCAGAGGAACCCGTGATGCCTGATGCCGTGGATTACGCGCAGGAATTGGAAGAACGCCACCGCGCCAATGCAATCGCGCTGCTGCGCGCGCGCCAGGCCGCGCAGGCCGCACCGTCGCCGCAGCCGAAAAAGGATGCGGAGGATGACGCATGATGGTCAGTCTGGAATGGCGTGATCTGGCCGCCATTGTCACCACCGCCGTCATTGTCGGCGGTGGTGTTTTGGCGTTTCTGCGCTTCAAGCTGGCGGGCGATTTCGCCGCGCGTACCGATCTGGCGACAGCCGTGGAGCGGATTGATGAGGTGGAAGAACGCCTTGCCAAAATGCCATCGCATAATGATCTGCGCGCGTTGCAGGACCGGGTGGCGGAACTGGATCGCGCCGTCGCGGTGGTCGCGGAACGGGTCACGGGGGTGCATGACATCCTGAAGCGCGTCGAATACCAGGTGCAGCTTTTGGTGCGGCATCAATTGTCTGATGGCGCGCCGGACAGCACGGGAAGGAAGCGCTGATGTCCCGCTTCGCGGCGCTGCTGGCGGAAGACAGGCGGCTGATCATCCTGCGCGCCCTTTCGGAAGATCACGATTATGCGTTGAACGACTTCATCCTGAAGCGCGCGCTGGCGTCGCTGGGCCATGAGGTGTCGCGCGATATGCTGCGCGGTGATCTGACCTGGCTGAAGGATCAGCGGCTTATCACGCTGCGCGAATTGGATGATGGCGCGATCTGGGTGGCGCGTGCCACGGAAGATGGCATTGATGTCGCGGGCGGCAGGCCGCACCCGGGTGTGGCGCGCCCGGCGCCGGGGCTTTAGCCGATGGCGCGGCCTTCCAGCATTGCGCGCCTGCCGGGCGAAATCCGCGAAGCGATTGGGCGGCTGCGCGAGCAAGGCCGCACCCTGGATGAAATTCTGGACCATCTGCGCGGGATGGAGGTTGCAGTCAGCCGTTCCGCCCTGGGCCGCCATGTCCAGGCGATGGACAAGGTGGGCGAAAGGCTGCGCCGATCCCGCACCGTGGCGGAAACGCTGGTGCGGCAATTGGGCGATGCGCCGGAAAGCCAGACCGCGCGGCTGAATATCGAAATGATGCACAGCTTCATGTTCGACTTCCTGGCCAGCGTCGAAGGTGGCGAAGGTGGCGAAGCGGGTGAAGAAGCGCAGGCGCATCTGCGTAACCCGAAATCCGTCGCGCTGATGGCGGAAGCGGTGCAGCGCCTGACGGTGGCGAGCCGGCAGAACGCGGAATACATCGCCCGCGTGGAAGATCGCGCCGCGCAAAAGGCCAAGGCCGGCGCCGCGCGCGCTGCCGAGGAAGCCGCCCGCCAGCAAGGGCTGAGTGCGGATACCATCGCGACGATAAAGGCCAGCATCCTTGGGGTGGCGGCATGATGGCGCCCCTTGGCATTGAGATCACCAGCGAAGGCCCGCTGGTCTATCTGCGGATGGTGGACCATCGGAATAACAGCACCATGACCGCAGTGCTGAACGCCGACCAGGCGCGCGAATTGTCCCGCATGATCCGCAATGCCGCGAATTTTGTGGCGGCCCAGGCGCCGGCTGAAGGCAACGCGTGATGGGTGTGCGGGTTGAAAAGATCGGCGACGCCACCCTTTATTTGGGCGATTGCCGGGAGATTTTGCCGGGCTTGGAGCGTCCGGCGGCGGTGATTACTGATCCGCCGTATGGGCAAAAGCTTGCACTGAGAAAAAACAAACGCGGCTCGTGGGGTGATTGGCGGCCCATAATTGGCGACGATAAGCCTTTCGACCCAAGCTACCTCTTGACTTTGGCTGATCGGTGCGTTGTTTGGGGTGCGCATCATTTTTACCAATTTCTACCCCCCCCCCGCAAAACTCGTGCCAGCGGCGGTTTTTTAGTGTGGGACAAGCGCGTCGGCAAGACATCCAACCATCAGGGGGATGCTGAAATGGCGTGGTTAAATCGCCGCCAAGTGATGCGAGTGAAGCAGTTATACTGGAATGGGGGTGTGACTACGTCCAAGTCGCCGTTCAATAAGCGCGGCGCGCATCCGACGCAGAAGCCCATCGAGATCATGGCGTGGTCGATCGAACAGGCCCGCGTTCCTCCTGGCGGCGTGATCCTCGACCCATACATGGGTTCCGGTTCCACCGGCGTCGCCGCGATGCAGCTTGGCTTTCCCTTCACCGGCATTGAAATCGACCCCGGCTATTTCGACACCGCCTGCCGCCGCATTGAAGCCGCCGCGCGGCAGGGCGTCTTGCAGCCAAGCCCCGCGCCGGTGAAGCCATGAAGAACGCGAAGCCTTCGAGGTCCGCAGATATCGGCGGCGTCCTGCTGCCCTATCAGCAGGCGCTTGTCCGCGCGGTCGCCGAGCATTCCGTCACCGTCTATGAAAAATCCCGCCGCATCGGCGCCACCTGGGGTGTCGGCGCACAAGCCGTGCTGACCGCCGGTGCCGCGCGGGATCAGCGCGGGATGGATGTGCTTTATATCGGCTACAACCTGGATATGGCGCGCGAGTTTATTGATGTCTGCGCCATGTGGGCGCGCAGCTTCGGCCTGGCCGCCGGTGAGATCGGCGAATTCCTGTTCAGCGACCAGGAAGACAAGGGCATGGAACGGCACATCGCCGCGTTCCGGATCAAGTTTGCCTCGGGCTTTGAAATCCTGGCGCTGGCGTCCCGGCCGCGGTCGCTGCGTGGCCGGCAGGGGTTTGTCATTATCGACGAAGCGGCCTTCCATGATGATCTTCAGGCGCTGTTAAAGGCTGCCTTGGCGCTGCTGATTTGGGGCGGGCGGATTTTGGTTGTCTCCACGCATGACGGGGCGGAAAACCCCTTCGCCGAATTAGTGAATGATATCCGCGCCGGGCGAAAACCCTATCACCTGCTCCGCACCACCTTCGATGAGGCCTGTCAACAGGGCCTGTATCGCCGCGTGGCCTTGAAGCTCGGCAAGGAATGGAATGCCGAGGCCGAGGCCGCCTGGAAGGCAGAAATCCGCGCCTTCTATGGCGAAAGTGCCACCGAGGAATTGGATGTGGTGCCGCGCGCCGGTTCCGGCCGATATCTGCCGCTCCATTTGATTGAAGCGCGCGCCAGCCGCGATATCCCCGTGCTGCGCTATACCTGCGATGACGCCTTTGTCCATCAGCCGGAGCATATCCGCACCGCGGCAACGCTGGCCTGGTGTGAAGACAATATCCGCCCGCTGCTGGATCGGCTGGACCCGCTGCTGCGCAGCCTGGTCGGCATGGATTTTGGCCGCGTCGCGGACCTTTCCGTGATCTGGCCCATCCAGATCATGCCTGATCTGATGCGCAAGACGCCCTTCACCATCGAATTGCGCAACGTGCCCTTCGAACAGCAGCGCGAAATTCTGTTCTATCTGTTGGATCGGCTGCCGCGCCTTGCCGGCGTGGCGCTTGACCGCACCGGCAATGGCGCCTGGTTGGCTGAGCGCACCTTGCAGCGCTACGGCGCGCATCGCGTGGAAGGCATTCACCTGACCGAAGGCTGGTATCGCGACCACATGCCGAAGTTAAAGGCGGCCTTCGAGGATGGCAGCTTCGATATCCCTGCCAATGCGGAAGTGGTGGAAGATTTCCGCGCCATTGAACTGGTGAATGGCGTGGCCCGCGTGATGGTGCGCCGGGCCACCGCGAAAGGTGAAGACCGCGACCCGAATGCAGGCCAGCGCCATGGCGACGCCGCGATTGCTGCGGTGCTGACCATTTACGCCGCCAGCCGTGACTGGGGCAGCCTGACCAATTTCCCGATCCCGCGCCGCGACATCATGGCGCCGCCCGACAACCAAAGCATCCTGGGCATGACCCAGGGCAGCATCGCAACCTATCTTGGATGAAAGAAGCCGTTGTGGAAAACCAGCACCGCAAGATCACGGGCTACCGCGAACTGACCGAAGTTGAAATCGGCGCCATGAACATCATCAAGGCGCGGGGCGAGCAGCTTGCGCAGCTTCTGGATGATCTCGGCAATCTGCCGGATGTGGATAAGCGCGCACTGGCCATCGCGCGGACGGAGTTTCAGACCGGCCTGATGTGGGCAACGCGCGCGGTTGCCCGCCCCACCACCTTCTGATGAACCAGCGTTCGGAGCAAAGATCATGAGCGGCACGCGCCTGCCCCAGGATTTACGGAATGAGGTCGCGACCTTCGAACGCGATATCACCGCCCAATACTACGCCTTCACCATGGCAACGCGCGACGACATCATTTTGACGCGCGGCGGTTCCAAGGGCCTTGGCATCTATCAGGATTTGGCGCGGGATGGGCATGCGGGCGCGGTGCTGCGCAAGCGGCGAAATGCGGTGGTGGCGCGGGAATGGAAGGTGGAACCAGGCGGGGAAGCGCCGGCTGATCTGCTGGCGGCGGAGCTGGTGAATGCCGCCTTGAAGCGCATCCGCTTCGACCGCGCCTGCCGGGGTTTGCTGACCGCCGTGCTGACCGGGATCTCGGTCGCCGAAATCATGTGGGAAGCGGCGGAGCTTGAAGTGAATGGCACGCGCCGCACCTGGATTGTGCCCGGCGATATCCGCGTGCGTAATCCGCGCCGCTTTGCCTTTGACCGTGATGGCCGACTGCGGCTGCTGACGCGTGAAGCCCGCACCCAGGGCATTGCCGTGCCGGACCGCAAATTCATCGTGGTACGATATTGGGCGGAGGAAAATGAAGACGCCTATGGCCGTGGCCTGGGCCATGATCTGTTCTGGCCGGTGTTTTTCAAACGCAACGGCGTGGCGCTATGGAATGCGCTGATCGAAAAGCACGGCCAACCCTTCGTCTATGCCGAATACCCGCAAGGCACATCGGATGGCGATGTGGACCGGCTGGTGACCATGATCCAGGGCATCGCGCGCGGCGCCGGTGTGGCGGTGCCATCGGGCACGCTGATCAAGATGCTGGAGGTGTCAAAATCCGGCACGGCGGACCTGCACAAGGAATTGGTGCAGACGATGAATGCCGAGATTTCCAAGATCGTGCTGGGCGAAACACTCACGACCGAAATGGGCCAGAATGGCGCGCGCGCCGCCAGCGAAACCCATAATGATGTCCGCACCGAATTGGCCGATGCCGATGCGGATATGCTGTCCGAAGAATTGAATGAGAGCCTGCTGAGGTGGATTGTGGACCTCAATCTGCCTGGTGCTGCGATGCCGAGTGTGTGGCGGAAGGCGCCGGAGGAACCCGATCTGCTGGCCGATGCGACGCTGGATGAAAAGCTGTTCGCCATTGGCTATGTGCCGAGCGAAGACCTGGTGCGCGAACGCTATGGGGAAGGCTATCAGCGCATTGCAGGCGGCAGGCCAAGCGCCGCGCCGCCGCCAGCCTTTGCCGAAGGTGATGACCCCGCGACCATTCCGGAAGCCCTGGCTGAGCAGCTCGCGCGCCGTGGCGGCCCTGCCCAGGCCGCGATGCTGGCGGCGATCCGGGCCGAGGTTTCGGCAGCCGTGGATTTCGCCGATCTGGAGACGCGCCTGCTGCGGCTATCAGCCGCCATGCCGGTGGGCCGCTTGGTGGAAGAACTGACGCCCGCGCTCATTGTCGGCCACCTGGCCGGGCGCGCCGATGCGCGGGATGAAGCCACACCCGCGTCATGAGCGGCAGCATTGATGCGCTGAACCTGCCGCCGGAAGAAGCCATCCGCTTCTTCCGGGCGAAGGTGAACACGCCAACCCGCGCCTGGGATGATCTGCGCCACGGTGCCCATGCGCGCGCCTGGTCTGTGGCGGGTGTGCAGGCGGATGACATGCTGGCCGATATCCGCCGCGCCATGGATAAGGCGATTGCGCAGGGCACGACGCTGGATGAATTCCGCCGCGATATCGCCCCGCTGCTGACGGAGCTCGGCTGGGCGGATCGCGGGCCCGGCTATGTGGGCTGGCGCACGCGCGTGATTTACGAGACGAATATGCGCACCGCCTATGCCGCCGGACGCTATGCGGAAATGACTGACCCCGATGTGCTGGCCGCGCGCCCCTTCTGGCGGTATCGCCATAGCGGCAAGCGCGATGCGCGCAAGCAGCACAAGGCCTGGGATGGGCTGGTGCTGCGCGCCGATGATCCCTTCTGGCAAAGCCACTATCCGCCGAATGGCTGGGGCTGCGGGTGCTATGTTCAATCGCTCGGCCCGCGCGATTTGGCGCGTGCGGGCAAGGAAGGCCCGGATGAAGCGCCGCCTGCCGGGACCAGGCCATATCGTGATCCGATGACCGGGGAGATTTCCGCTTTGCCTGCCGGTATTGATCCGGGCTGGGATTACAATGTCGGGCAAAGATGGTTGCAGGGTGTGGTGCCGCAACCGCTGGCGGAAGCGCTGCAACCCTATCGTGGTAACGCGCTGCGGCCTTCTGGCCAGCGCCCCGATGATCTGCCGCCCATGCCGCCCGCGCGGCCTTCCAGCGCTACGCCAGCGCCCGCAGGGCGGGACGCGAATGCGGCAATTGATGATTTCCTGGGGCAGTTTGGTGCAACGCAAGACCGGCCCTCCGTGTTCCGCGACGCATCCGGCACGCGCGTGGTGATCAGCCGCGATCTGTTCCTGAATGCGGATGGCGAAGTGGCGCGGAATGCGCGGCGGGTGCAGCAGTTGGCGCAGATCGCTGAAGCGCTGAAAGACCCGGATGAGATATGGGTGGATTGGGCGGAAACCCCGGATGGCAATCTGCGGCTGCGCCGGCGCTACCTGCGCCGCTTTGCTGGCGCGGCGGCTGGCCTGGCCGTGCTGGAATGGACCGATGCCGGCTGGTTCGGCGCGGCGCTGCTGCTGGCGCGCGCCACGGCGTATTTGGAAAAACAGCGATCAGGTGCGCTGGTGTATCAGCGCGGGCAAAGAGAAACACCATGAAGCTACTCCGCACCCTACTCAGCCGCTTTGGTTACGCCCTGGTCCCGGTGAACGCCGTGGATCATGAGGATGTGCGCATCGCGGTCTGGGCTGCGCAATTCAGCTATGCGGCAGAACGCATGGGCCTGAAGAACCCGGAAGCCGTCGCCAATGATGCTGTCATTCGCGCGCTGGACCCCGTGCAGGCTGAAAGCGACAAGCGCGCCTTCGCGGCCTTGCTCGCGGCGGTAGAGGAGCATTTCTGACCATGACCGGCGTGCGCATCACCATCAACACCGCCGAATTCCGCGATGCCGTCGCGGGCCTGGGCGCGCTGATGCGTCGCCCCCAGGCGGCGATGGCCGAGATCGGCGAAGCGCTGATCCTATCCACGCAGGAACGCGCGGCGGCTGAGCAATCACCGGATGGCTTGGCTTGGCCAAAGCTGAACCCAGGCTATGCGGCGGCCAAGCGTGGCGGTTCGATGCTGCGCGAAACCGGGCGGCTGCTGGGCAGCCTGACGCGGCGTGCGGATGGCAACCGCGTGATCGTCGGCACGAATGTGATCTATGCCGCCATCCATCAATTCGGCGGCACCATTCGCCCGAAATCCGGTGGGCGGTTGGCCTTCCGGCTGGGGCGCACGCGTGTGTTCGCGCGCAGCGTCAGCATCCCGGCGCGGCCCTTTCTTGGCGTATCCGATGCGGACCGGGCGGAGATCATCGCCATTTTTAAGGACCACGCGCAGCGCGCGATGCGCGGCGCATGACGAAGCCGCTACGGGCGCGCTACAGGCGCCAAGGCTGCCAGGGCGCAGCATCCGGGCGTCACGCGCTTTTGAAGGCGCCAGACCCCGCTCTTAAGGCTCTTATTCGCTCTTAATCGCCGCCATCCCGGATCAGCATCACGCGCGCGCGAGGATTGGGGCCGTGCGGACGCCTGTCCGCATAAAATTACCGGGCCAGCACTGCCAGTGTGGCGGTGATGAAGCAGCTCCATATTTTCCGCGCCGGCGTGCATACGCCAATGACCGGCGGCGCCATCGAATTCCGCGAAGCCGATCTGGCCGCGACCGCCGCTGCCTATGATCCTGCGCTGGGTGAAGCGCCCCTGGTGGTTGGCCATCCGAAGACCGATGCGCCAGCCTATGGCTGGGTGCGCGCCTTGCGTGCCGATGGTGGCGACCTGGTCGCGGAACCGCATCAGGTGGAGTCAGCCTTCGCCGAAATGGTGCAGGCGGGCCGCTTCAAGAAAATCAGCGCGTCCTTCTATACGCCGACCCATCCAGCCAATCCGAAGCCCGGTGCCTATTACCTGAAGCATGTGGGCTTCCTGGGTGCTGCCGCGCCAGCCGTGAAGGGCCTGCGCGATGTCGCCTTCTCTGGTGATGATGCGGATGTGATCACCCTTGAATTCGCCGCCGATGGTGCGGTGAGCCCATGGCGCATGTCCTGGCTGCTGGCTGATGTCGGCGGGCTGTTCCGTGGCATCCGCGATTGGATCGTATCCAAGGAAGGTTTGGAGACGGCGGAGAAGATGCTGCCGGCGCAGACCGTGCAACGCATGACGGATGAAGCCGCGCGCATGCAGGGCGAGGCCGATGCGGCCCGCGCCGCGGCCCAGGTTCCGCCGCCCGCCTTTGCCGAAGACAAGCAACAGGAGACTGAGACAGTGCCGACTGAAAAAACGGATGATGCGGATCGCATCGCCGCGCTTGAAGCGCGCGAACGCGATTTGCAGGCGCGTGAAGCCGCCTTTGCCGAGGCTGAGGCGGCGCGGCGCAATGCTGAGATGGCCGCCTTCACCGAAAAGCTGGTGGCGGAAGCGCGCATCCCGCAAGGCGTGGTGCCGCGCATCCTGGCCTTTGCCGCGAGCCTGCCCGCGACTGGTGAGGTTTCCTTCACCGAAGGCGATGGCACCGTCAAGGAAGCGCCACTGGATGCCTTCCGCGCCGTGCTGGCCGCACTGCCTGCCCGCGTGGAATTCGCGGAACTGGCACCGGCCGGGAAGGTTGAATTTGCCGCCGATGACCCGGTGGCCATTTCCGCTGCGGCGCAGGCCTATCAGGCCGAACGCGCGCAGGCAGGTGAAACCGTTTCAATGGCAGCCGCCGTTGAGCATGTGACCAACAGGAGGTCCGCGTGAGCAATCCGCTTATGTTCAAGGCGTTCACCGCAGGTGGCGCCATCAATCCATATCGCCTTGTGCGGTTTTCCGCTGCTGACACGGTGGTGCAGGCCGCCGCCGCGACCGAAAGCATCTTCGGCGTCAATTCCGATCTGGCGATTGTCAGTGGTGAACGCTGCGAAGTCATGACTGATGGCATCGCCTGGGTTGAAGCCGGCGCTGCTGTCACCATTGGCGCACTGATCACCGCCGACAGCGTGGGCCGTGGTGTCACCGCCGCGCCTGCCGCTGGCGTGAATAACCGCGTGATCGGTGTGGCGCTGGATGCGGCTGTGGCCGCCGGCGATCAAATTCGTGTCCTGCTGAGCCCTGGCTCGGTCCAAGGCTGATCTGAAGGAACCCTGAAATGGCAACCACCGCCTTTCCCGTAAATCCGAACCTGACCGCCATCGCGATTGGCTACAAAAACCGCGATGTTGATCTGATTGCCGATCTGGTGCTGCCGCGTGTTGGGCGCACCGGCAAGCTGTTCCGTTACACGCGCTACGCCGCGGCGGATGCCTATACCGTGCCCAGCACGCGTGTGGCGCGCCGGGCCGAACCCACCGTGCTGGAATTTGGCGGCACGCTGGTGGCGGATGAATGCCTTGACTACGGCCTGGATGACATCGTGCCGAATGATGAGATCATCGCCTGGGAAGAAATGCAGAAGCCTTCCTCTGGCGGTCCGGTCTCGCCACTCGCGAAATCTACATCCTTGCTAACCAGCCTGATGATGCTGGACCGCGAAGTGCGCGTGGCCGGTCTGATCTTCGCTTCAACAAGCTATGCGGCGGCGAACCGCACCACGCTTTCCGGCACCAGCCAGTGGAGCGACTTCACGAACAGCAACCCGGTGCAGGCCATCATGGCGGCGCTTGATGTGCCGCTGATCCGCCCGAATACGCTGGTGTTTGGCCAAGCCACCTGGACGCAGTTGCGCCAGCATCCGCGCATGGTCACGGCCATTTTGGGCAACCAAGTGAATGCCGGTGCGGTCACGCGCGAACAGGTGGCGAATTTCTTTGAAGTCCAGCGTGTGGTTGTGGGCGCTGGCTTCGTGAACACCGCGCGCAAGGGCCAGGCCGCCAGCATGGCGCGCGTCTGGGGTAGGCATGCCGCTGCGCTTTTCGTCTCCCCCGATCTGGCCGATGCGGATCAGCCGACCTTCGGTTTCACCGCGGAGTTTGGGACGCGCATCGCGGGCACCATGGATGAACCCAAGATGGGTCTGCGCGGTTCCGTGCGGATCCGTGTGGGTGAAAGCGTGAAGGAAGTGCTGGCGGCGAATGACGCTGGCTACTACTTCGAAAACGCGGTGGCCTGATCATGGACACCACACAGAAAATCCGCGCGCTGCGCAATTTGGATGTTGATGGCGTGCGGATCGAACAAGGCGCGGTGGCGGAAATCCGCCGCGAGCTGCTTCCCAGCCTCATCGCCGTGGGCGCGGCGGATGATGAGGTTGAGGAAGCGCCGGCGGCTGATGGGGATGAGGCCGCCGGCGCATCTTCCAAAGGCAAGACCGGCAAGCAGGGCAAGGCCAAGGAATAATCCGTGACCGCTTACTGCACCCCGCAGGATTTGATCGACCGCTTCGGCCAGGCAGAAGTGGCGCAGCTTGCGCCAGCCTTGCTCGGCCAGGTGGATACTGCGCGGGTGCAGCGCGCTTGTGATGACGCGGGCGATATCGTGGATGGCTATTTGCGCCCGCGCTACACGCTGCCGCTTTCCGTCGTGCCTCGGCTTTTGGTGAAGCTATCGGCGGCCATCGCGCGGCATGAATTGCATCTGGGCGGGGACCGCCAGCCGACCGATCAAGTGTTGCGGGACCGCGACCAGGCCATCGCTTTCCTGAAGGATGTTGCTGGCGGCAAGGCTGATCTCGGCATTGATGCCAGTGGCGCCGAACCCGCCGAAGACAGCACCGGTGTGCGTTTCAAGCCGGGCGGCACTGGCCTGCTTGAAGGCGATCTGGCGCATTATCGCTGGGGCGGTCCGCTATGATCGGAGCGCTGGAAGACGCCATTATCTGCCGCCTGCGCGAAGCCTTTGATGGCCGCGTGAAGGAAGTGGACCATAAGCCCGCGAAATTTGACGCGGAGGAGCTGCTGCGCATCCTGAACCAGGCGCCCGCGATTTATGTGGCGTTCCTGGGCTGGCAGCGGGTGGAACGCCCGCCCGGTTCGGTGCGCGCCACCTTCGGCGCATACATTGTCGCGGCGAATGCCAGCGGCGAAGTTGCGCGCCGCCGCGGTGACCAGGTGACGATCGGCGCCTATGAAATGGCGATCCTGACCGCCGCCACGCTGGAACGGTGGCTGCCCGAGGGCGCGGCTGGGCCGATGGAAGTGCAAAGCTGCGAAAACCTTTACGCCACCGCCTTCGAGAAAGCGGGCCGCACCGTCTATGGCCTGGTGTGTGATGTGCCGGTGCAAATCCAGGATGATTGGTCGCAGGCGCTGACGCTTGATGATTTCATCACATTCCACGGCGATGTTGATATTCCGCCCTTCGGCAATGTCGCAACGCCACCGCCCGCGCCGGATGCCGGCGCCAATCGCGCCGATGCGGTCGTGCGCGTCACCCTTCCGATAACATGAGGCCACCGATGTTCGTTAAGCCTGGCAAACCCGACCTTCTGGTCGCCAACCCCGAGGCCATGGCGCCTATGCCACGCCACCTACCTGTTGAAGGTGCGGAAGTGCCCAACACCGAATATTGGCGCCGCCGCATCGCGGATGGCGATGTGGTCCTGGTGCAGACCGAAGTTGGCCCGGCCGCAAAAACCAGCGGCGCGAAGAAGGAGTAATCGTCCATGTCCGGTTCCATCAGCTTCAATAATATTCCAAACAGCATTCGCGTTCCTGGTTCTTATGTGGAATTCGACAATTCGCGCGCGCTGCGTGGATTGAATGATTGGCCCACGCGCGTGTTGATCATGGGCCAGCGGTTTTTGAACGGCACGATTCCGGCAGCCACGCCGGTGCGCGTCACGGATCTGCAGCAGGCGCGGAATTTCTTCGGCCGCGGCAGCATGCTGGCGCATATGTTTGAAGCGTGGTTCGCCAATCCATCATTGGTTGAAGTCTGGGGTATTGCGCTTGATGACCCGCCGACAGGCGCACAGCAGGTCTGGACGCTTTCGTTCGCCGGAACGGCAACCGCCGCCGGTGTGATCGCGCTCATGATTGGTGGCCGCAGATTAGAGGTTGCGGTCGCGTCTGGTGCAACCGCGGCACAAATCGCCACATCAATCGCCTCTACGATAAACGCGGGATTGGATTTTTATGTCACCGCAACGGCGGCTGCCGGCGTGCTGACAGCCACCGCCAAACATCGTGGCGAGACACTTAATCAGACGGGATTTCTTATCAACTACTTATCCACAGATCGCTTGCCGGAAGGGGTTTCTGTGGCAGGCTTCGCGGTACCGACACTTGGCACCTTGAACCCGAACATTACAACCGCGCTGGATGCCGTGTCCGGAATGTGGTTCACGGATTTCGTCACGCCCTGGACCGATGTGACAAATCTCAGTGCCTTGGAAGCGCGGTTATCGGATAATTGGGGACCGCTTATTCAGCGCGATGGCCATGGCTGGGCAAGCAGGTCGGACTCGCACGCTAACCTAGTCACTTTTGGGAATGCGCGGAATTCGCCTAACATGAGCATCATTGGGTCGATGCCGCCTAGCCCGCCATGGGTGTGGGCGTCAGCGATTGCCAGTGTGTGCATTCCGGCGCTGGCCATTGACCCGGCGCGTCCAGTCCAGACGTTACAAATTCCGCATATTCAGGCGCCACAGGTCAACAGCCGCTTTACCTTCCAGGAACGCGACCTGCTGCTGCGCGATGGCATCAGCACCTTCCGGGTGAATGATGCTGGCCAGGTCTTTGTGGAACGCGTGATCACCACTTATCAGACCTCAGCCAGTGGCGCGGCGGATATCAGCTACCTTGATGTGGAGACAGTGAAGACGCTGTCCTACATCCGGTACGATCTGCGCACCATGATCGCGCTGCGCTTCCCGCGCCACAAGCTTGCGAATGACGGCACGAATTTCGCGCGTGGCCAAAATGTGGTCACACCAGGCACGCTGCGGGCGGAAATTATCGCGCGCTTCAAGCAATGGGAGGCAGCGGGCTTGGTCGAAGGGGTGGACCAATTCAAGCAGGACATCATTGTGGTGCGGTCCGAAAGCGATCCGAACCGCGTGGATGCTTTGCTGCCGCCCGACCTGGTCAACCAATTCCGCGTGCTCGCCGCGCAAATCGAATTCCTGCTGTAATTTGAGGAGATTGGCAGATGCCGCAATTCCTGGGCCGCGCGACCATTCGCGCCAATGGGCAGGTGATCGAAACCGCCAAGGGCGCCACGCTCGATATCGGTGGCACCAAGGCCAATCCCGTCACGGTGGGCCGCGTGGTTGGCTGGGCGGAAGAAACCGTGCCCGCCATGGTCGAATGCGAAACCAGCCTGCGGGCCGGGCAGTCCATCGAAACCTACCGCAGGCTGGCGGGGGTTACCGTGATTTTCGAATGCGACACGGGCCAGCGCTACGTGATCAACGACGCCTTTCTGACGGATACGCCGACGATGAAGGATGGCGAAGGCGGCAATATCAGCCTGAAATTCTCAGGCCCAGCGGCTGAGGAAGTGCTGTAATGCGCCAATCCATCAAGATCACGCTGCGTGAGCCGATTATCCTGCGCAATGCGGAAACCGGCGCCGAGGTTCACCGCATTGCGGAGATTGATTTCCGCGAACCGCGCGCGGGCGATATGGCGGCGGCCATGGATGCGAGCGGCGCAGGTGGCACGGGTTCCATGATTTTGGCCCTTGCCGCGCGCTGTTCGGGCCTTTCCCGCGCGCAGGTGGATGATCTTTCAATTGAAGACTTCTTCGCGATTTCTGAGGTGGCGACGAGTTTTTTGCAGCGTGGCCAGGCGACTGGCCAGAGTGCTGCGAACTTGTCTTCGGCACCTTCGGCCTTGCTGCCGGCTGGCAGCGCTGGAACGCCACCGAACTTCGGTTCCTGACGAAACGGGCGGTGGAATGGAACCGCCGCATGGCCGCGAGGTAGTCATATAAATGTCGGGTTCCCTCCGACTATCCATCCTGATCGAGGCGATTGACCGCGCATCGCAGCCCTTGGCGGCATTGCAGGCGCGGCTTGGTGGCATTGCGGCGGGGATGCTGGCGGTGGGGCAGGCGGCGCAGCGGCTTTCCAATGTCAGCGGCGCCGGGGTTTTGGCGCAGGCGCTGGGCAATGTGGCGGGGCGCGCGCGCGATGCGGCGGGCGCGGTGGCGGGGCTTTCGGCGCGTTTGGCGATTGCAGGTGCTGGTGGCGCTTATGTGTTCAATCAGCAATTCGTGCGCGGCGCGGCGGATTTTGAACGGTATCGGCTGACGCTGGAAACCGTGATGGGCAGTGCTGAAGCCGCCCAAAAGCGCCTGAATGAGCTGACCGAATTCGCGCAGAAAACCCCGTTTAACGTGGCGGAAGTGGTGCGCGCGGGTGTCGCGCTGCAAACCTTGGGCATTCGCGGCGCGGCTGCTGATACCGCGCTGAAGGCGGCGGGTGATGCCGCTGCGGTGTTTGGCACCAGGCTGGATGAGGCGATGACGGCCATGGCTGCCGCCAGCCGTGGTGAAATGGACCCGATTGAACGCTTCGGCTTGCAAGCGCGCACCGAGGGCAATAAGATCGTCATGACCTGGGAAGAAGCCGGGAAGCAGATGCGCGCGACGATTGATAAGAACAATCGCGCGGCCATTGTTGCTGCCACCGCGCGCGCCTGGCGTGGCATTGCTGGTGGCGGCATGGAAAGGCTGGCCGATAGCTGGGATGGCATGCTGTCCAACCTGGGTGATGCCTGGTCGAACTTCGCGCGCCTGGTTGCCGAAAGCGGGCCTTTTGAATTCCTGAAGCAGCAATTGAGAGACATCCTGGCCTGGATCGAGCAGGTGAAGGAAGACGGCCGCCTGGACCAATGGGCGCAGCAGATCGGCGCGGCGATCACCAATGCCTTCCAGGCCATCCGGCAATTCGTGGTCGGGACGGAAGAAACGCCGGGGGCATTGGCGCGGATTGAAGCCATGTTCCAGCGTGTATCGGCGGTGCTTTCCCCGGTGATTGAACGCTTCGGTGGGCTGGAAACGCTGCTTGTGGCGATGGGCGTGCTGCTGGGCGGGCCGCTCATTGCCGCGCTGGTGTCGCTCGCGGGCGCCATGACGACGCTTGGTGTGGTGCTGGCACTGACGCCGGCTGGCTGGTTTGCCATGGCCGCCGCTGGCATGGCAGCGCTGGGCATTGCCATCTACCAGAATTGGGATGGGATCACGGCGCTATTCGGGCGGCTGGGTGACGCCTGGCGCGCCTTCATGAATTCCGAACAGATGCAGGAAGCAAGCCGCATCTTTGGCGGTATCGCGGATTTCATCATTGAACGCTGGAATTCGGTGGGCCAGGCGTTCACTGCGCTCGGTAGCCTGGTTGAACGTATTCTCCCGGCCGCCGCCATGGAAGAAGCGCGCCGCATCTTTGGCGGCATTGCGGATTTCATCACCGAACGCTGGAATGCGGTGGGCGATGTCTTTACCGGCATAGGCGGTGTGATCCAGGGCGTGTTCAGTAATGTCATGGGCTACTTCCAGCCGGTGCGCGACGCATTGAATTGGGTGATGGACCGCATCCCTGGGTTTGGTGGTGGTGGCGGTACCGCCGCTGCTGCGCCCACCCCGCGTGATGCGGGGGCGCGCAATGGCCTGCGCCGGCAATCCATCTATGGCCCTGATGCCCTGCCATCCGGTGCGGGCGGTGGCGTGCTGCCGCCGGCGAATGATGTGCGGCTGAATGCAGGGTTGGATGTGAATATCCGCGCGCCCGAAGGTTTTGGCGTGACTATCACGCCGCGCAGTGCGGATGAAGGCATGGCGCTGAATGTGCGGCGCGGGATGCTGGCCGCGCCATGAGTGAAGCCCTTACCAGCCTTGCCAGTTTTTCCACGGCCCTGCCCTGGGTGGGCGCCAATCTGCGGCCGGCCGCGCTGCGTGGCCTGCTGTTTTATGTGCGCACATCCGAAGACACGTCAGTACGCCGGTGGGTCACGCATGAATTTCCGGGCCGCGATGAACCATGGCATGAGGATTTGGGCGCGAAAACCCGCAGTTTCTCCATCGAAGGCATCATCATCGGCGCCGATGTTGTCTTGCAGGCGCGCGCCTTTGCCCGCGCTGCTGCCAAGCCTGACCCCGCCACGCTGCTGCACCCATGGCTCGGCGCCATGGAAGTCGTGGTGCAGGACTGCAAGATTTCCTTCGATGTGAATGAAGCGCGCGTGGCGCGGATTTCGCTGCGGGTGGAAAAGGCCGGCACCAAGCCCGCGCCGGTGATCGGCACGGATGGCCTGGGTAGTGTGCTGGCGGACGCCGAGGAATTGCTGACGGCGGCGCAGGAAGCCTATGCCGAATACCGGTACCTGCGCGCCATGGCGGATTTTGCCATTGCCAATTTCAAGGCCAGTGTGGAAGGCATCGCCGGCGCTGTTCAAGGTGCGCTGGCCAATACGGGCAAGGGCGGCGCTGCAGCCAGCAGTGTTGCCGCACTGGCCAGTTTGAACGACGCCGCGCTGGTTTCGGATACCGCGGTGCCGCTGGCACTGGCGACGGTGGCCCGTGAAGTATCGTCGCTGGCGGGCGGTCGTGCGGCGCTGACGCGTGGCGCGGATGCGGCGCCGATGCCGGCCTTTGAAGCGCTCAGCGCGCTTGCCACTCAGGATTTGGTGCCGCCCGCCACCAGCCCAGCCACGACGCCCGCGCAACAGCAATTGGCCGTTGCGAAGAATGCTTTAAGCGTGATGGCGGCGGCGATGTTCGCTGGCGAATTGGCCCGGGCCGCTGCGGCGGTGCCCTGGGCTTCGCGTGATGAAGCCATGGCCGCGCGGGACCGCGTTTCTGATGCGCTGGCGGCAGCCGCCGATCGTGTGGCTGCTCTTGGCTGGGATGCAGTTTGGCAGCGGCTGGTGGCGCTGCGCGCTTCTATCGCGGCTGATCTGGCGGAGCGTTCCGCGCCGTTGCCGCGCATCAAGCGGTTGGAATTGTCGGCCGTGATGTCCAGCACGTTGATAGCGTATCACCTGGATGGCGATAGCCTTTCTGACCTGTTTGGCCGCGCGGCAGCACTCGCCGCGCGCAACCGCGTGCGGCACCCGGGCTTCGTGCCCGCCGGCAGCCCGATTGAGGTGCTGGCATGAGCGCCGCGATTGCAGCCGAAGTGGCGCTGATCGTGGGTGGTGTGATTTATCGCGGCTGGCGCAGCATGAAGTGTTCCATCGGCCTGGATGCGGCCGCGGCTGAAGTGAATATCGAATTGGCCGAACGCTGGGCCGGCGCGGCAGACGCGGCGCAGATTGCGCGCGCGATCCGCCCAGGCGCGGAATTCCTGCTGACGCTGGAAGGCGATGAAGTGGTGAAGGGGTACCTGGATGCCCTGGACGTCAATTATGACGCCAACGACCACAAGTTGAGTGTGCGCGGGCGTGAGCGCACCGCCGATCTGGTGGATTGCGCGGCAACGCTGGATGGCCCGTATGAATGGGCGAATATCAGCCTGGAAGAAGCCGCGCGGCGCATCGCCGAACCCTATGAGATTGAAGTGCGGGCCGAAACTGATTTGGGCAAGCCCTTTCCGCGCTTTTCAATCCAGCCGGGCGAAGCGGCCTGGGAATGCCTGGCGCGCGCGGCGCGCGAACGCGCCGTGATCGCGACCGGTGACGGCCTTGGCACGCTGGTGCTGACGCGCGCGGGCGAAGGTGGTGAAGCCGCTGGCGCGCTGCGCCTTGGCGGCAAAGACGGCAATATCCTGCGCGCGAATGGCAGTTTTGACGTGGCGGAACGCCATAATGTGGTGGTGGTGCGCGGCCAGGCGCAGGGCGAAGACGCCGCGCAGGGCGAAGCTCGGGCCGAGGATGATGATATTCTGCGCCACCGCCCGAAGGTGATCTTAGCGGAAGCCCAGGGTGAAGGCGTGACTTTTCAAAGCCGCGCTGATCATGAAGTGCGGGTCGCTGCCGGGAAGTCGCGTCGCGTGCGCTACACCGTGCCGGGCTGGCGCGGTTCTTCGGGTAATTTATGGCTGCCGAACACGAAGGTCTGGGTGGAAGACGCGTTCCTGGAATTGGAACGCGAATTACTGATTTCCAATGTCGTTTTCAGCCTGACGGATCAAGGCACGGTGACGGAATTGCAGGTGGCACCGGTGGATGCCTATGCGCTGCTGCCAGAAAAGGGCCGTGGCGGCGGTGAAGGTGGGCCATTCGATACCATCATCGAAAGCCGCGCTGATGAAAAAGACCGCTGGAGGCGGGTGAACGAATGACGCTTGATGACATGAAGCGCTTCATCGCCCCCCTGCAGCGCCGCGTGATGCTTGCGATCGGGCGCGGCACCTTGGGCCCGGTGAATGATGGCGACGGCCTGCAGCGCAGCCAGGTGACGCTGCTGGCGGGCGAAGTGCGCGACAATGTCGAACGGGTCCAGCAATACGGCATCAGCGCTGTGCCGCTGCCGGGTGCGGATGTGCTGGTGGTCTGTGTGGGCGGCAACCGCGACCATCCCGTGATGATTGCCGTGGATGATCGGCGCCATCGCCCGACCGGGCTGCAGCCCGGCGATGTCTGCATCTACACGCATCAGTCGGGCCATCGCATTCTTTTGAAGGCGGATCGCAAGATTGAAATTGAGGGTGATGAAATCACCATTAAAGGCGACACGAAGATCACGCTGGAAGCGCCCCTGGTGGAAGTGACCGGTGCGCTGGATGTGAATGGCGATATCCGCGACCGCGCGGCTTCCGGTGGTATGTCAATGAATGGCATGCGCGCCGATTACAACAGCCACGTTCATGGAGGCAGCGCGGGTCCAACCCCGCTGATGCAGCCATGATCGCGTTGGCCTGGAATGACGCGGTGGGCACCGCTGATCTGGCGCGGAAAGCCGGCGGCGCGCTCGCGGCTGATGAGGCGCTGCAGACCGCCGTGGTGCTTTCCCTGTTTCTGGATGCGCGGGCACGGCCGGATGATGGCGCGGAAGGCCACCGGCGCGGCTGGGTGGGGGATGCCTTCACGCCGGAAGATCGCGTGGGGTCTCGGCTTTGGCTGCTTCGCCGCGAAAAACAGACCGAAGAAACCCGCCGCCGTGCGGAAGACTACGCGAATGAGGCGCTTGCCTGGCTGGTGGATGCGGGCCTGGCCACCAGCGTATCCGTCACGGCGGTTTGGGTCGCGCGTGGCGTGCTGGGCCTTGGCGTCGCTATCGCCACGCCAGGCGGCATTGAGCGCAGCCAATTTACGATGAGGCTCTGAAGATGCCCTTTTCCCGCCCTTCGCCATCTGAAATCCGGGACCGCATGGCGGCTGAAATCGCGGTCGCGCTGCCGGGTGCGGATGCGCGGCTGCGCCGTTCGATGGAAGAAGTGCTGGTGCGCGCGATCGGCATCGCGAGCCATGAATTGCACGGGCATGTTGAATGGGCCGCGCTGCAAATCCTGCCGGATACGGCGGAAGATGAAGTGCTGGCGCGGCACGCCGGGATCTGGGGCCTCACGCGCATTGCCGCGACGGCCGCGACGGGCAGCGTGACTTTCACCGGCACGCCAGGGGCGGTGGTGCCGGCGAATACGGAACTCAGGCGCGGTGATGATGCGCGGTATCTGCTGGCCGCTGATGTGACGATTGGCGGCGGCGGCACCGCCAGCGGCAGCGTGACAGCGCGCGTGGCGGGGGCGGCAGGCAACAGCGTGCCTGGCGTCGCGCTGCAATTGGTGGCACCGGTGGCGGGTGTGCAGCCCAGCGCCGTGGTGGCCGCTGGCGGGTTAGCGGCCGCGGCCGATGCGGAAACGGATGCAGCGCTGCGCGCGCGGCTGCTGCAACGCATCCAGGCACCGCCTGCCGGTGGCGCGAAAGACGATTACATCACGTGGTCGCTGGCCGTGGCGGGCGTGGAAAAGGTATGGGTTTATCCGAATTGGCTGGGCCCGGGCACGGTGGGTGTGGCTTTTGTCACCACCGGTGGCGCGATCCCCGCTGCGCCTTTGGTGGCGGCGGTGCAGGCGGCGCTTGATCTGCGCCGGCCTGTGACGGCGGCGGTGACGGTGTTTGCGCCCGCCACGCAGGCGGTGGCGCTGACGATTGACCTGGCAGTGGATACAGCCGCGATCCGCGCGGCGGTGCTGGCGGAGCTTGCGGATTTTTTCGTGCGGGAAGCGGAACCTGGTGGGGTGATCCGCGTCTCTCGGATCTCCGCCGCCATCAGCGGCGCCTTGGGCGAAGTGGCGCATCTGTTGGTGGCACCCAGCGCCGATATTACCCTGCCAGCGGGCACCATTGCCACGCTTGGCACCGTGACCTGGGTCTGAGCGATGGATGCCAGCGCCTATCTTTCGCAATTAATCGCCCTGCTGCCGCCCGGTGATGCGCTGGCGCGGGAGCCTGGTTCTGTTCTGGCACGGCTGCTGTCTGTGCCGGCGGCGGAATTGGCGCGGGTGGATGGCCGGGTGGAAGCGCTGCTGCTGGAAAGTGACCCGGCGCGCACCACGGAGATGCTGGAAGATTGGGAAAGGGCGCTGGGCCTTCCGGATGTGTGTTACCCGAATTTCCAATTCAGCCGCGCATCGCGCGCCTGGTATTTTGATGGCGCGGGCGTGCTGCGCCAAGCGGCGGTTGATGAGCCGCGCTACCTGTTTGATGCGCAGGGCAAACGCACGGATGCGGTGGGGGTGGAGCCCGAAGGAAAAAACTGGATCCGCAATCCCTGGTTTGAGTTTGCGGTCCCAGGGACGCCTGGAACCCGCCATCCCTGGTTTGAGTTTCCGGTCCCAGGGACGCCTGGAACCCCGCCAATGTTCATGGGCTTTGGATTATCTCCCACCAGCGGTAGCGGGGTGTCAATCGCGATTGCTGGCGTCGGCACTGAAAAAAATGTGCCTTTCATTGATCTCAGCGTGTCAGGGACGCCGCTCGTCAATGGGTTGATGGCTTTTTTCTTTGAATTTCCAAATTTGATCCCTGCTGCGGCAGGCCAAACCTGGGTGTGTTCGGTTTTTCACAAAGGCATCGGCATTGCCGGTTTGGGGCAAACGAGCATCATTTTTAATGAACAGGACGCGGCGGGAAACTTCCTATCCTTGTCGCTGGCGCAGTTTGAAGTGGCCGCCCTGCCCGCAGTGTTAACGCGCGCCGCAATTTCTGCCGTCATCAGCAATACGCCGGGCGTCGCCTATGTGGCGCCGTACATTGGATGGGCTTTCAGCGCCGGCCAGCCAGTGTCCGGCACAATCCGCATCGGCGCACCGCAGATGGAGCGGGGAAGCTTTGCCACCAGCGTGATGCTGCCACCTGTTGGTGCGCCCGCGGTGACAACCCGCGCGGCGGATCAGCTCTACATCGCGACCATTCAGGAACGCCGCGCGCGGATTATCGCGAAGCTGATCGAACGCTTTGAACCGACGCCTGCTGCCATTACGGGCATCGCGGCGCGCCTGGGTGACGCGGTTACGGTCACTGAATTCAGGCCGATCACCTGTGAATTGAACTGCGAAGTCCCGGTCTGTGACACGGACTGGGCGCATGCCTTCCAGGTGGCGGGCGCTGCCCAGATGGTGGTGGAATTCACCTGTGAAGACAGCGCCGAGACGCCCTTAAGCCAATGGCGGACCGGCGCTTACGAATGCGCGATCCGGCGCTTTGCGCCAGCGCACACTGTTCCGATCTTCAGTTATGCATAGGGAAGAAAAACATGCAGCGCGTCAGTAGAGCATCAGCCGTCGCCAGCCTGCCATCGCCGCCAGCCGGCGGCACACCAGGCTATTTCACGGGTGGGAACCCCGGCGTGGGCCAGCCCGCCACCGTGCCGGGCTATGAGTGGTTCAATGCCGTGCAGGAGGAATTGCTGGCCGTCATCCTGCGCGGTGGGTTGACCGCATCCAATACGGATTTGGCGCAGGTGCGGAAATCCTTGGACCGGCTGTTTGGCGGTGGCGTGGTCAGCTATTCGGCCAATACCACACTCACGGTGGATGATGCCGGCCTGGTGCTGGTGAATGCCAGCGGCGGCGCGCGCAGCATCACGCTGCCGGCAGCGAATGCGCTGGGTGGACGGCCCATTCAATTCCGCATCGTGAAAAGCGACAACAGCGCGAATGCGGTCACCATTCAGCGTGCCGGGACAGACAGCATTGAAGGCGGCACATCTGTCCTGCTGCGTTATCAGTGGGAGAGCCTGACGCTGTTATCGGATGGTACTGGCGCCTGGGTCGTGGTTGGCGCTGGTGGTGGCAGTCGCAGCCTGGCTAATCCAGGTTGGGCATTGTTGCCGGGCGGGCTGATGTTTCAATGGGGCACAGTTTCAGGGACGGTCGGTGCGCTGTCGGGTGGGGAAGCGTGGGTATTCCAGACCGCGGCTTATCCGCTTTCATTCCGAAATGCGGCAGTTTTCGCGAGTGTCACGCCATACGACGTTTTGGGCCAGGCGAATGAGCGGGCCTGGATCAACGCCGCGCCTGGACAATCCAGCATGTCTGTCGGCCTGTCCTGTAATATCGCGGGCGCCGCCATGACCGCAGGGTACCTCGTTATCGGATATTGAGGAGAGAGACCGTGACTCATTTGGCCCATTTTGATGCCGAAGGCCGCGTGCGCGGCTTCTACATCCCGGAAAATCATGGCGATGCCATTCCTGAAAATGCGGTGGAGATCACCGAGGAAAGCCACGCGGCCGCGCTTGTCGATACAGGGCGACAGCTATTGAGGAGAGAGACCGTGACTTATTTGGCCGATCTTGATGCCGAAGGCCGCGTGCGCGGCTTCTACACGCCGGAAATTCATGGCGATGCCATTCCGGAAGGCGCGGTGGCCATTTCGGCAGAAATCCACGCTGCCTGGCTCGCGAATACACAGCGGCAGCGCTGGAATGGTGAAGCGCTGGAACCCTGCGATCCACCACCGCAGCCGCCACCACCACCCGTGACGGATGTGAGTTTCTGGCAATTCATGATGGCGGCGTGGAAGCTGGACTTCATCACCCATGCCGAAGCACTGGCCGCGGTGCGGTCGCGCATCATGCCGCCTGCTTTTGTCACCGCGATTTCTGGCCTGCCGGAAGCCGCGCGGCTGGAAGCGGAGCTTAAATTCGCCGGCATCACGCGGATGCTGCGATCCGACCCGATGTTTGCCCTGGTCGTGGCAGCGAATATCGCGACCGATGAACAGATTGATGGCGTCTTTTCCGTCGCCGCCAGCATCGCCTGAAAAGGGGGATAAGACATGTCCGGTTCCATCTTCAATAAGTTCAACCGCTTTGTCGCAGACCTGGCGAATGGCGTGCACAACCTGGGCAGCAACCAGCTGCGCGTGATGCTCACCAATACCGCGCCGGTGGCCACCAATGGCCTGCGCGCCGATATCACGGAAATTGCGGCGGCTGGCGGCTATGCTGCAGGCGGCTTCGCGGTGACTGTCACGTCTTCCGCGCAGACCGGCGGCGTGCATCGGTTGATCGCGGATGATATTGTGGTGACACCCACCGGCGCGGGCTTTGGGCCGTTCCGCTACGCGGTCCTGTATAATGACACGGCGGCGAATGACCCGCTGATTGGCTGGTGGGATCGCGGCAGTTCCGTGAGCGTGGCGCCGCCCGATACCTTCACCCTGGATCTGAGCGCGACGAATGGCGTGCTGCAGATCACCTGACCCATGCAGCAATTCCTGACAAAACTGCGCCTGGTGCTGGCCGAATTGGCCAGGCCGGGTGCCATGCGTGACGATTGGTTTGCCTGGGCGGCAGGCCAGACGGCGCATCTCGCGATCGGCGCCGTGCTGGCGGGGGCGCTGTTGTTCTTCCTGCCGGCGCTTTGGGCATTTGCCGTGGCCGCGCTGGGCTATGCGCTGGCCAAAGAAGTGCCTGATTATTTCCGCGCGCCGGGGTGGGCTGGCGCGCGCGATAGCATCCAGGATGCGCTGTTTGTCACCGCCGGTGCGGCATTGGCTGTGGCCATCGGCGGCGCGCATGACCGGCTGTTTGCCGTGGCGGTGGGCGCGGCGGTGGTTGGGCTGGCGCTTGGGATTTTGGCGCGCATGGCGCGCGGGGGGAATGGAAAATGACAAACCGGGTGCGGATTGCGACGAAAGACGCGCAAGAAATCCTGCTGAGCAGCGGCGAATGGGCGGCGATTGTCATGGCGGCGGAAAATGCTGGCCTGCCAGCAGAGCTGCGCGGCCTGTGCATCAACGTCCGCGACACGGTGCGGCAGAGCCTGGTGATCCGCATGGATGATCCGGTCATCGCCGCGCGCATCGAAGGCGCGCTGGGCGCACTGGTGGGTGTTGGCCTGCTTTCAGAAGCCACGCGCGATGCGCTGCTGGCGCTGGCAGAGCCCAGCGCGGCGCCAATCGACCCGCCGCGCGTGAGGTTAAACAGGGGCCATCCGGTGCTGAATGGCGCCATGGTGGTGCTCAATACCGGCGAATATCGGTTGGATGAAGCGGTGGAATGCGCGCGCGCCGATGCGCCGGATCAAAGCTACTGCGCGTTTTTGTGTTCAACGATTGTGGGAGAATCTTGAATGAAAGCCGCAGTCGAACAGGTGTTTGATGGCAGCCTAACGCAGGTCGCGATTGGTGGAGCTTACGACGCCAGCAAGATCAATCGTGGCAAGCACACCGGGCAATTCAATCTTGGCGCTGGCCTGGTGGACCGCTTCGTTGGCCCGGCGGCGGTGGGGGTTGCGAATTTTGGCGAGTCCCCGCAAGCCATTCCTTCTCCTTTTATTCACGTCGTCAAAATCACCGATGATCTATTCTGGATTTTCGGCGCTGACGCGGCGTCACCCGCAGTGACCCGGCGCGTGCAGCTTTGGACCTTCGTGCCGTCCACCAATACCTACACTTTTGCCGGGTTCATTGTTTTGACCTTCCCCACCACAGGGAACGTCACCGCGCGCGGCCTGCGCGCCATCTTGGAAAATTACACGGTTGGGACGGTCGGCGTATCTGGCACGGCGGTCACCGGAAGCGGCACGTCCTGGGCCACGGGCCTTTCAGTCGGGTCGCGCATTGGGTTTGGGTCCACGGACCCGATGCAGATCACGACCTGGTATCAGGTCAGCGCCATTGGGTCAGACACCAGCATCACACTCACCGGCAGCGCTGGCACGATTGCCGCAGGCTCGCCTTACGTCATTCAAGACCTCATGATTGTGCATGCAAATTCAAATGGCACGAATGGCGGGCTGTTCGTGGCCAAGGGTCTTCGATATGAGGACTTCGCGCCGACAGGTAATACTATCCCGGCAGCAACGACCATTGATAAAATCAAGGCAGTTTATTGGCTGAAGGACGCGGGCACCATAACGAATACCACGATTGGTGGTTGCGCGCTGGGTGATCGCGATAGCTGGACGCAGCAATATGTATATGCTTCCGATGGCGCTGGCACGGTACTGAAGCTATTTCGCTATAATATCCGCGCGCCGTTGACTTCGCTTGGCGCAGGGGCCTTCGTTTTGACTGGCACAGATATTGTGGTGACCGGCAACCAGTCGGTCACTGGCAATATCACGCTTGTGAACAACGGCAGGGTGGCCACGCTCAATCATGGTCCGGGCAGCGGTGTACCTTCACTATATCTTTTGACCTCAACGCGTGTCGTGCGGGTGCCGCTTTCTGCGATTGTTGCGAGCAGCACGACCTTTGTCGCGGACAGCATGAGTGAGGTGCCGCCCGGCGGCGGAAACACAAATTTATCAGTCAGCACGCTCACAACGATGGATGTCGCAGGGTCGATCGACAAGCTGGTAATCACTTCGGTGGCAGACAGAGGCACGATCTACATCACGGATTATTATACGGGTGGGCAGCAGATCGACCGCCGCGCTGGCTGCCTGGCGTCGCAGTTGCCTTCGGCGCTGCGCGACACGGATAGCCCTATTTTCGTTCATAGCTTGGGGGGGCAAACGCCCTTTGTCTGGGTTGAAGATGGCTGGTTGTTCCATCTCTATGCGCAGTCGAGTACCACCAACCTCAACGCCTTGTCAGCCTACCCGCTGGCGGCGGATGCGGATTTTCAGGCTGATGTGAATAATCGGGTGATTTGCCCCAAGATCACACTTGGCGCCACACCTGCCAAACTTTACCGCGCGCTGGTGAATGCGGCGGAAAATATCGGCGGCTATCTGATGGGGGTCGCGCCGGACATGTTCCGATTGCAGGTGCGCACTTCCGGCATTGATGACAACAGTGGCACATGGACCGATGTGGCACCGAATGGGGATTTGTCTGGGCTGGGCACGCCGTCGGCTATCCAATTCGCTTTTCAGTTCCGCACGGCTGGCGTGATCATGCTGCCCGCGCGGGTTCTTTCGCTGGCGCTGATTTATGAGACCGATGATGCGCTGCCATCGCAGTATCGCTGGAACTTCGCGGATAGCGATCAGGCGAATGGCACCTTTGGCTTCACCCAGGCTGCACTTTTCGGCGCGGCGCCTGGCCTTCACACCATCAATATTTATCGCGCTGACACGAATGCGCTCGTGCTGACGCAGGCTTCCAGCGGCACCACGAATGGAAATTTCCAGTATTGGAACGGCACCGCCTGGGTGAATGGGTTGGGTAGTGACGTGGTGGGCACGCGCCGGCGCTTTGTGCCGACCGGCAGCCTGCCATCTGGCGTTGACCTTTATGCGACGGTGACGGTGGCCTGATATGGGCCTGCGCGCGGGGGGCGGCCCGCTCCTCCTCCGGCGTGATTTGGGGCTGCCTGGACCAGTTCAGGGGCAGCAGGCGTCCGGCGCCGCGCTGATTGGTGCGCGGCTGGCGGCGGCAGTCATCGGCACGGTGCGGATGCGCGCGGGGGATGGCCCGTTTTCTCTACGAATTCCGGCGTCGGGTGGTGGCGTCATTTTGGTGGCGAATGCCGGCGCCTTCACCCTTGCCGCGCAGGAAGCGGCGCTGCGGGTGGATCGGCGCGTCATGGCGGAAGCTGGCGCCTTTGCCCTGGCCGGGCAGGAAGCCGCGCTGCGGGTGGATCGGCGGGTGGTGGCGGAGGCCGGGGCCTTCACGCTGGCCGGGCAGACCGCCGATTTTATCATCACCACGCCGCCTGCGGGCATCGTTTTTGTCGCGAATGCTGGCGCCTTCACCCTGGCTGGGCAGGATGCCGCGCTGCGGGTGGATCGGCGGGTGGTGGCGGAGGCCGGGGCCTTCGCGCTGGCGGGCCAGGATGCGGCGCTTAGGCTTGATCGGCGGCTGGTGCTGGAAGCTGGCGCCTTCGCGCTGATCGGCCAGGATGCGGCGCTGCGGCGCGATATTCGCCAGGTGGTGCAAGTGGGTGCGTTCACGCTGGCTGGGCAGGAAGCGCTGCTGAGCGTGGCGCGGCGCCTGGTGGCAGAGGCCGGCGCATTCGCGCTGGCGGGGCAAGATATCGAATTCGTGGTGCCGGGTTCCGGTGGCCTGGTGGTGGCGCGGCTGGCGCGCAGGCCAGCGCAGATCGCGCGGCCGTGGCATAGGCCGGCCGTGATTGGGCTGCCATCTGATGCGCCGCGGGTCGTGGTGCGGCTGATTATTCGGGGGGACGACAATCTATGAACGCTGCGAAGTATTGGCAGGGGCAGTCAGTGGAACTGCGCGCGCTATTCCTGAGTGCGGTTGGCGTGCCGCTGGCCGCCGGCGGCGTCAGCTTCCGGGTGAAGAAGCCGGATGGCGCGGTTTTGACGGTCGCTGCCAGCCCCGATCCGGCGCGGGCGAATGAATTTGTGGGCGTGCTGGTCGCGGACCAGGCGGGGGTTTGGCAGGTCAAGGCATCCTGCCAGACGCCGGCGCCTGCCGTGGAACAAAGCACGTTTACAGTAATGGCATCCCTCCCCGGCTAGGCGGGGGTCCTGGCCGCTGACACGGCCTGGAACCGAGAGAAAGCACCTCTCACGGGTAGAACCCGCCCCGCCCGCGCCGGGCCGGCAAAGGGGGGCATAACCTAAAGAGGTTGCCTAAATGGTAACGGCTGAACTGACCCCGGGGTGCGGAAGTGCTTTGCTGGGTTTGCGATGGAAGTGGTGGAGACGACCTACGCCATCGGCTACCGCACCGGAAAGGACACCCAGAAGGTGCGTGAGCTGCTGATTTCGAATGGCGGCTGAGTGAGTGATGGGTGGCGCCAGTCTGAGGGCTGGCGCCATTCGCTCAAGGGGTGCTTAAAAGGTGCTTGAGAGGTCGTTTTTCGCTTGACTCGTTACACTAAAAGTGTAGTGTGTGGGTGTGACGGCGGGATTGGCCCGCTGGAAAGAGGAGACAGCCCGATGACTGATGCTCAGAAACTCTGCGAAGCTTTTTGCCAAACGCTCGACAAAACCTTTCGCGCGGGATGTGCGGTGAATCCGGCACAAAATATGGCCCGTTGGGCCGCGCGGCACACGAAGGGCTTTGAAATTCTGGGAAACGAAAAGTGGCTTGATGGGCAGCGGAAATGGGTGCGCTGCCCGGATGGAAGCCGCTTCGCCTACTCTTTCGGCGACCCGATGGTGCAGGCGCAAGCTTGGGCCGCACCAGCTGAAGCGGCGGCTTAAGGAGGGTGCAGATGACCAGCATGAACATCCCCGCCACCCAAAACCATGAATGGGGCCTGATCCGGCATCGGTGATGGCCGGGTTGGAGAAAGAGAGGGCTTAAGCTGAATGACCCCGTATCGCCTTTTGTTATCGCGCGTCGGCCTGTCGCAGGCTGACGCGGCCACCCTGCATCAGGTGCGGCTGGACACGATTAAAAGCTGGTGCGCTGGCCGGGCGCGTGCACCGGTTGGCGTGATCGCGGAATTGAGGACGCTCTACGCGCGGCAGAAGAAGGCCGCCGCTGAGGCCCTAGAGATGATCTCTGAACGGCCCGAAGTCGGCCAGATCGAACTAGGCTATGCGGTGGATGACCATGAGGCTGCGGGTATGGGCTGGCCCTGCGCGGCTGCCCAATGGACGAGCCTCGGTATGGTGGTGGCGGCTTGCGACCGCCCCGTGTCACTGGTGCCGCGAGGCACCACAATGGCCACCGCAGCGGCTGCTGATCAGCATCTTTGAGGGCTCTTTTTTATTTGCGGACAGGGGTGCGGAACCATGTGTCAAACTGTCCGGAACGTTGTGGCCGGCTACAAGCGCGCTGCCGATGATATTCACCGCCAGCGTCCCCCAGGGAAAGCCCGTGCCAAACAGCACCACACCCGCGTGGGAAACCGCGTAGCGCAGCACGGAACCTGCGGCGCCACCCAGCGCCACCAGCAGCAAGGACAGGGGCGAAAATGCTGTGCCCATCAGCGTTTCCTTTTGCGGCGCAATTCCGCGAAGTGCGCCAAGCGCTCGGCAATGGCAGCCTCAGCGCCGCGATCGGTCGGGCGATAGAAAACGCGCCGGCCCATTTCCTCGGGGAAGTAATCCTGGCCGGAAAAGCCGCCCTCAGCCTCATGGTCATAGGCATAGCCGGCGCCATAGCCGATTTCCTGCATCAGCTTCGGGGCCGCATTCAAAATGTGCTTGGGCGGCATCAGGCTGCCGGTTTCCCATGCGGCGCGCATCGCCTGATCAGGGCGCGTTGGGTTCACATGTGTTCACGCCACCTGCTCCAGCTGCCCGCATGGCCGCCGAAATCCGCGCCATCCGCCCCTGCCCGGAACGCGAATTCGCTTCTATGGGCCGGATTGGCGCGCCGGTGCCGCCTGCGGCCCGAATGACTGGCTTGCCCCCAGCCGCCGCGCTTCAGGGGTGGCGACGCTTACGCCAGTCAGTAGCGGGGATGGGGATAGGTTCTGGGCCGTTGCGGCAACCATGGGGCGCAAAAGCCGCGTGGCAGAGGGTCTCCGCCCCCGCTCCGCTGCGCCCGTGCCAGTGATGCTGCCGCGATTGGCTGATCCGCGCCAAACAATCCGCGCCACATTGCTTGGTGGCACCGATCAAATGAAGTGACCTGCCGCGGGGATGGAAGCCATTGCCAGCGCTTGGGCTTTTGCGCGGGCAGATGGTGCGAATGGGTTTGGCGGCCGTTAGAAGCCGCCTTGACCCCGACGCTTACGCTTTTTTTGGCAAGACATGGTGAGCTCGGAGGGATTCGAACCCTCGACCTACAGATTAAAAGTCCGTTGCTCTACCAGCTGAGCTACGAGCTCCCAAACACGGCGGCGCCTTAGCACGGCGCCGCGCGTTTACCAACAGCAGGCTTCAGGCGTTATCCGCTGCAACCTTCATGCTGCGGATGCGATCCGGCCCTTGCACCATGCCGGAACCACCAGAACCGCGCTTGATCTTGTCCACCGCGTCCATGCCGGCGGTCACCTCACCCCAGATGGTATATTGGCCATCAAGGCTCGGGATCGGTGCGAACATGATGAAGAATTGACTGTTGGCGCTATCGGGATTGCTGGTGCGCGCCATGCCGCAAACGCCACGCAGGAAGCGCGCGCGCGAAGCTTCGCTGAATTCCGCGGGCAGATCCGGCAATTCAGAACCACCCGTGCCTGTGCCGGTCGGGTCGCCGCCTTGGGCCATGAAGCCTTCGATCACACGATGGAAGGGCACGTTATTGTAGAACCCCTGCCGCGCGAGGGTTTTGATCCGTTCCACATGCAAGGGCGCCAGATCGGGCCGTAGCTTGATGGTCACGGTGCCGTGCTCAATTTCCATGAGCAGAGTGTTTTCGCCATCCTCGGCATTGGCTTCGGTTTCAGACATCGTCTTTCGTCTTTCGGTTCGGGTCTCAACGAATATCAGCGGCAACGCGCATGCTGCGCAGCCGATCCGGCCCGCGCACCATGCCACTCGGCGGATCGCCGCGCTTGATCTTGTCCACCGCATCCATGCCGGCGGTCACGCGACCCCAGATGGTATATTGCCCATCCAATGAAGGCGCTGGCGCGAACATGATGAAGAATTGGCTATTCGCGCTATTGGGGTCCGAAGACCGCGCCATACCGCAAACACCGCGCAGAAATCGCGCGCGCGCGGGCGGGCTGAATTCTGCGGCCAGATTGGGCAAGGGCGATCCACCCGTGCCTGTGCCAGTGGGATCGCCGCCTTGCGCCATGAAGCCTTCAAGCACACGGTGGAATACCGTATTGTCATAAAAGCCGCGCCGCGCGAGCACCTTGATCCGCTCCACATGGCGCGGCGCCAGATCAGGCAGCAATTGGATGGTCACGCGCCCATCCTTCAATTCCAGGAACAGCGTGTTTTCCGGATCATTCGCCTGCGCCAGGGCGGGGGCGGCCAAGGCGCCCATACCAGCGGCAAGCATAAGGCGGCGATGCATGGGTTTTTCCTTTCCTCAGGCGCCGGCTTTGACGCGCGCCATGGTGCGTTCCAGGGTCAATTTCGGCACGAAGCTGCTGATGTCACCGCCAAGCCGGGCAATTTCCTTGACCAGGCGCGAGGCGATGAATTGGTTGGTTTCAGACGCCATCAGAAACACGGTTTCAACTTCCTGATCCAGCCGGCGATTCATGCCGGTCATCTGGAATTCGTAATCGAAATCCGTCACCGCGCGCAGCCCGCGCACAATCATGCCAGCGCCGATTTCGCGCGCGAAGGCAACCAGCAGGCCTTCAAAGGGGCGCACTTCAATTACCGTGCCGGTGCGCGCTGCAATTGGGGCGACTTCAGCCTGGACCAATTCAACGCGTTCGGCCAATTCAAACAGCGGGCCCTTGCCGATATTGATGGCAACGCCAATCACCAGCCGATCCACCAGCCGCGCGGCGCGGCCGATAATGTCCAAATGCCCATTGGTGACCGGGTCGAAAGTGCCGGGATAAAGCGCAATCCGTTCAGCCATTGGCGTTTTCCTCCTGCGCGGGGGCGGCTTCATCATCGCTGCCTTCATCGGCGACGGGGAAGCAGGAAATCACACGCTCACCTTCCGCGGGGCGCATCAGCGTGACACCCATCGCCATGCGTCCGGTCAGGCGCACATCATCGGCCTTCAGCCGGATCAATTGCCCGCCATTCGTCACCAGCATGATGTCATCGCCCGGCCGCACCGGGAAGGTCGCGACCACCTCACGGCCGGTGCGCGCACTCAATACTATGCCGGCAATGCCCTGACCGCCACGGCCAGTGACGCGATATTCATGCGCGGAAGAACGCTTGCCAAAGCCGGCATCCGTCACCGTCAGCAAAATTTCCTCGGCTTCCGCCAGCGCTTCAAAGCGTTCTGGCGAAAGCGTGATTTCCGCCACCGCTTCCTCCGCCTCAGCCTCGGCCACTGGTGGCGTTTCGGTTTCCTCATCAGCAGCGCGGCGGCGTTGCGCGGCGGCCTTCAAATAGGCCGCACGTTCTTCCGTGGTCGCTTCCACATGGCGCAGCACGGAAAGCGCAATCACCGCATCGCCCTGCGCCAGTTTGATGCCGCGTACGCCGGTTGAATCACGCCCGGCAAAGACGCGCAGCGTATCCGCATCCGCGGTGAAGCGGATGCATTTGCCGCCGCGCGTCGCCAGCATCACATCATCGCCCTCGCGGCAGGTTGAAACGCCGACCAGGCTGTCACCCTCATCCAACTTCATCGCAATCAGGCCGACCGAGCGCACATTCTTGAAGTCAGACAGCCGATTGCGCCGCACATTGCCCTGCACGGTGGCGAAGACCAGATGCAGCCCTTCCCAGAGATCCTCATCCATCGGCAGCGGCAGGATGGCGGTGACGCTTTCACCTTCCTGCAATTGCAGCACCTGGCGCAAAGAACGCCCACGCCCCTGCGGCCCGGCTTCCGGCAATTGCCAAACCTTCTCACGGAAGGCGATGCCGCGATCGGTGAAGAACAACACCCATTGATGCGTATGCGCGACAAAGGAACGGATGATGACATCATCCTCACGCGTGGCAGCTGCGCTGCGGCCCTTGCCGCCACGCCCCTGGGCGCGGAAGGTTTCCAAGGGTGTGCGCTTCACATAGCCATCACGCGTCAGCGTCACCACCATGGTGCCGGGTTCGATCAGGCTTTCATCATCCACATCGGCAATGCCATCCACGATCTCGGTCATGCGAGGCGAGGCGATCTCGGCGCGGATTTCGCGCAATTCCTGATCCATCACCTCCAGGCGCCGAGGGCGGCTGGCCAGGATTTCCAGCAATTCGCGGATGCGCCCGCCAACCTCGCCGAGTTCGGCGACGATCTTTTCGCGTTCCAACCCAGTCAGACGTTGCAGGCGCAAATCCAGAATGCCGCGGGTCTGTTCTTCGGTCAGCCGCACCGTGCCTTCTGACGACACCGCATTGCGATAGTCATCCACCAAGGCAAGCAGCACACCAACATCACCTGCCGGCCAATCCCGCGCCATCAAGGCAGCGCGCGCCGCGGCGCCATCCGCACTTTCGCGAATGACACGAATGACCTCATCCAGATTGGCGACTGCAATTGCCAGGCCAATCAGCAAATGCCCACGTTCCCGCGCCTTCGCCAGGCGGTGGCGGGACCGGCGCAGAATCACCTCCTCACGGAAGGCGATGAAGGCCATCAGCGCGTCTTTCAGCCCCATCTGCCGTGGCCGGCCTTCATGCAAGGCCACGAAATTCACGGGGAAGGAGGTCTGCAACTGCGTCATGCGATAAAGCTGGTTCAGCACCACTTCCGCCGTCGCATCGCGCTTCAACTCAATGACAATGCGCATGCCCGAACGGTCGCTTTCGTCGCGCAGATCGGAAATGCCTTCCACGGCCTTGGCGCGCACCAATTCGGCGATCTTCTCCAGCAGCGTCGCCTTATTGACCTGATAGGGGATTTCGGAGACCGCGATCGCCTGGCGGCCGCCGCGCAATTCCTCAATCTCCGCCCGCGCGCGCAGCGGGATGGAACCACGCCCGGTTTCAAACGCCGCGCGAATCCCGGAACGGCCCAGGATCAGCGCCCCAGTCGGGAAATCCGGCCCGGGCACGATCTTCATGAGTTCTTCAAGCGTCAGCGCTGGATTGGCAATCAGCGCCAGAGTCGCATCCAGAATCTCGGTTGGATTATGCGGCGGGATATTGGTCGCCATACCCACCGCAATGCCGCCCGCGCCATTGATCAGCAGGTTCGGGAAGGCCGCCGGCAAAACGCGCGGTTCCTCCACGCTTTCATCGTAATTCGGCTGGAAATCCACGGTGTCTTCGTCAATGCCGGCCAGCAGCGCACCGGCTGCGGGCGCCAGCCGCGCTTCCGTGTAGCGCATCGCCGCTGGTGGATCGCCATCAACGGAACCAAAATTCCCCTGCCCATCAATCAGTGGCAGGCGCATGGAAAAGGGCTGCGCCATGCGCACCAGCGCATCATAGATCGAAGCATCGCCATGCGGCTGGTATTTACCCATCACATCGCCGACCACACGGGCCGATTTGCGATAAGGTTTGTCAGCGGTGTAGCCGGCTTCCTGCATGGCAAACAGGATCCGCCGATGCACCGGCTTCAACCCATCGCGCACATCGGGCAGCGCCCGGGCCACGATCACGCTCATGGCGTAATCGAGGTAGGAGCGGCGCATTTCCTCCTCAAGCGCGACCGGGGTCGTATCCTGCGGGGGCTGGCCGGGGTTTTGGATGTCGCTCACGCTTGAAAACCGATTCTGAAAGCCGCGATTCCGGGGAAGTTACAACGGGAAAGACGCATAGGCCCTTTCAGGCGCGCCGCGTCAACCACCACGGCGCTGTCCTGCCCAAGCAAAGGTCAAGTAACTGGATCAGAAGGGAATTTCGTCATCCAGATCGGATTTCTTGGCATCCCAGCCGCCCGCACGCTGAGCCGGGCGGGCGGGCGCGCTACGCTCCCCCATCGGTTCGCCAGGATCATCCATGCCGCCACCCGCGCCGCGCCCGCCAATCAGCTGCAATTCGCCGCGATATTGGCGGAGCACGATCTCGGTCGTGTAGCGGTCCTGGCCCGATTGATCCTGCCATTTCCGGGTTTCAAGCTGGCCTTCGACATAGACCTCGCTGCCCTTGCGCAGGTATTTTTCGGCCACATCGCCCAGGCGATCATTGAAAATCGCGACCGAATGCCATTCGGTGCGTTCCTGCTGATTGCCTTCCCTGTCCTTGTAGCGTTCGGATGTGGCGATGCGCAGGTTCACCACCTTGCCGCCATTCTGGAAATTGCGCACTTCCGGGTCTCGCCCCAGACGGCCCAGGATGATGACCTTATTGATACCCGCCATGGCACAGCTCTCCCGCGATTTCGATCCATAGGATAGACCATCGCCCAAGGCCGGGCCATCCCGCACCCTTCCCAGGGCGCCATTCAGGCGCATATATAACGAGAACATTTTTAGAACAACCGCTTTCCCCCTCCCTGGATCAGCGGTCGGAGCCCCCTTTGCATGACCGGCCATATTCGCATCCGCGGCGCGCGCCAGCACAACCTCAAGAACCTAGACCTTGATATCCCGCGCGATACGCTGACGGTGATCACGGGGCTGTCGGGTTCCGGCAAATCCTCGCTGGCTTTCGATACCATCTATGCCGAAGGCCAAAGGCGCTATGTGGAAAGCCTTTCGGCCTATGCGCGGCAATTCCTGCAATTGATGCAAAAGCCGGATGTGGATTCGATTGAGGGCCTATCGCCCGCGATTTCCATCGAACAGAAAACCACAAGCCATAACCCGCGCTCCACTGTCGGCACCGTTACGGAAATCCATGATTATATGCGCCTGCTTTGGGCGCGGGTTGGCGTGCCCTATTCGCCGGCCACAGGCCTGCCGATTGAAGCGCAGACCGTCTCCCAAATGGTGGATCGCGTGATGGGCATGGCGGAGGGCACTCGGCTTCTGCTGCTGGCCCCGGTGGCGCGCGGCAAGAAGGGCGAATTCCGAAAGGAATTGGCCGAATTCCAACGCCGCGGGTTTGAACGCGTCAAAATCAACGGCAAGCTCTATCAAATCGCCGAAGCCCCCAAGCTCGACAAGAAGCTGAAGCACGATATTGAAGTGGTGGTGGACCGCATTGTGGTGCGCGATGGCATCATGCAGCGCCTTGCGGATTCCTTTGAGACCGCGCTTGGGCTCGCTGATGGCATTGCCTATGCCGAAAACGCCGATGGCGGGGAACGCACGGTATTTTCCAGCCGCTTCGCCTGCCCGGTTTCCGGTTTTACCATCGAGGAAGTTGAACCGCGCCTTTTCTCCTTCAATTCACCGCATGGCGCCTGTCCGGTTTGCGATGGGCTTGGCACGGAAAGCTTCTTCGATCCGCAATTGGTCGTGCCGCAGGATGATGTGGCGCTGAAGGATGGCGCCATCATGCCCTGGACTGGCGCGTCTTCCCCCTATTACGACCAAACCCTGCAAAGCCTGGCCACGCATTTCAAAGTGAAGATGACCACCGCCTGGCAGGAACTTCCCGCCCGCGTGCAGCAGGCCATTCTGCATGGAACCGGCGATGAGGTTGTCACGCTCCGCTACAAGGACGGGCTGCGCGCCTATGAGGTGAAAAAACCATTCGAGGGCGTGATCGCCAATCTGCAACGCCGTTTCCGCGAAACCGATAATCCTTGGGTGCGCGAAGACCTCTCCCGCTATCAGGCGGAACGGCCCTGCGCGGCCTGCACGGGCCATCGCCTCAAGCCGCAATCGCTGGCGGTGAAAGTGGCCGGGCTGCACATTGGTGAAGCCTCGGCTATGCCGATCCATCGCGCTCGGGATTGGTTTGCGCAGGTGGAAGAAACCCTGACACCGCAGCGGCGCGATATTGCGCGGCGAATCCTGCGGGAAATCAATGAACGCCTGCAATTCCTGGTGGATGTGGGGCTCGATTATCTCTCGCTGGCGCGGTCTTCCACCACGCTGTCCGGCGGGGAATCGCAACGCATTCGCCTGGCATCGCAAATCGGCTCCGGCCTGACCGGCGTGCTGTACGTTCTGGATGAACCTTCCATCGGGCTGCATCAGCGCGACAATGAAAGGCTGCTCGGCACACTCAGGCGGCTGCGTGACCTCGGCAATACCGTGCTGGTTGTCGAGCATGATGAGGATGCCATTCGCAGCGCGGATCATTTGGTGGATATCGGCCCCGCCGCCGGCAAGGGCGGTGGGCGGCTGGTGGCGCAGGGCAAGCCTGCGGAAGTCGCGGCCAATCCCGCAAGCCTGACGGGGCAATATCTTTCCGGTCGGATGCGGATCGAAATTCCTGAAAAGCGCCGCAAGATTGACCCCAAGCGGCAGTTGCGCGTGGTGGGCGCCAGCGGGAATAACCTCAGGCGCCTCAATGCCGCGCTGCCGCTTGGCACTTTTACTTGTGTCACTGGGGTTTCCGGCGGCGGCAAATCAACGCTGGTGATTGAAACGCTGTACAAGGCCGCGGCGCGGCGGCTGATGGGCGCGGCGGAAGTGCCGGCGCCGCATGATCGCATCGAAGGGCTCGATCAACTCGACAAGATCATTGACATTGACCAATCGCCGATTGGCCGCACGCCGCGGTCCAACCCCGCCACCTATACGGGGCTATTCGCGCCCATTCGTGATTGGTTCAGCGAATTGCCGGAAAGCCGCGCGCGCGGCTACAAGCCAGGCCGCTTCAGCTTCAATGTGAAGGGCGGGCGGTGTGAGGCCTGCCAGGGCGATGGCGTCATCAAGATTGAGATGCACTTCCTGCCCGATGTCTATGTCACCTGCGATACCTGCAAGGGCAAGCGCTATAATCGCGAAACGCTGGATGTGAAGTTTCGCGGCAAATCCATCTCCGACGTGCTCGACATGACGGTGGAGGAAGGGGAGGAATTCTTCGCCGCCGTCCCCGCCATACGCGAAAAACTCTCCGTGCTGCGCAAGGTGGGGCTCGGCTATATTCATCTGGGTCAGCAGGCCACCACGCTTTCGGGTGGGGAAGCGCAGCGGATAAAACTTTCCAAGGAATTGTCGCGCCGCGCCACCGGACGCACGCTCTATATTCTGGATGAACCGACCACCGGGCTGCATTTCGAAGATGTGCGCAAATTGCTTGAAGTGCTGCATGCGCTGGTGGATGCCGGCAATACGGTGGTGGTGATCGAACATAATCTGGAAGTGATCAAAACCGCCGATTGGGTGCTGGATCTGGGCCCGGAGGGCGGCGAAGGCGGCGGCAAATTGGTCGCGGAAGGCACGCCGGAAGACATTGCGGCGGTGGCCGAAAGCCATACGGGGCGCTTCCTGGCACCCTTGTTGCGGGAAGTCGCCCCCGCGCCGGTGAAAAAGCGGAAGCGCGCGTAAAGCGCTTCGCCTTCCCTTCGCCCGGCTTCCCGTCTATCCGGGAAGGCCCACCCCCCAGGGAGAAACCCCATGCCCGCCTGGCTGCCCGAATTGGCGGCTTCGGTCTTCGCGACCATCATCGCCATTACGCTGCATGAAGCGGCGCATGGCTATGCTGCGCGTGCCTTGGGGGATGACACGGCGGCGCGGGCCGGGCGGCTCAGCCTGAACCCGATCCGCCATGTGGATATGGTCGGCACCATCCTGCTACCGGGGTTTTTGCTGATTTCGCAATTGCTTACCATTGGCCGGGTAGAGGCCATGTTCGGCTGGGCCAAGCCTGTGCCGGTCAATATCTGGCAACTCCGCAACCCGCGCTATGGCATGGTGGCGGTGGCTGCCGCCGGGCCGGCCACGAATTTCGCGCTTGCCTTGGCGGCGGGGCTGGCCGCGCATGTGGTGGAACCCTGGCAGGCCAGCCTGGGGCCGGAAGGTGTCGCTTTTGCCTATCGGGTCTTTGGCCTGTTCATCCTGGCCAATCTGGTGCTTGGCCTGTTTAACCTGTTTCCCATGCCGCCCTTGGATGGCGGGCGCATTGCGGTCGGGCTTCTGCCGAGCACGCCCGCCATGGCACTCGCCCGGATTGAACCCTATGGCCTGCTGCTGGTGATGTTTGGGCTGTTCATCCTGCCCCATCTGGTCCCCGGCTATGATCCTATGGGTTGGTTTTTTCGGGGGGTGGTTGCGCCCGCCTTCGATTTCGTTCTCATGCTCACCGGACATGGGTAACGGGACCAGATGAGCGACTCCTCCCTGCAATTGCAGCTTGAAGGCTATGAAGGCCCGCTTGATCTGCTGCTGGAACTCGCCCGGGCGCAGAAGGTGGATCTCGCCAAGATCTCCATCGTCGCCCTGGTCGAGCAATTTCTGGCGGTGATTGAGGGCGCGCGGCGCATCCGGCTGGAATTGGCTGCCGATTGGCTGGTCATGGCCGCCTGGCTCGCCTGGCTGAAATCCCGCCTGCTGATCCCGCCCGAACAGGTGGAAGGCGAAGACGCCGAAGCACTCGCCGAAGCGCTGACGGATCGGCTCGCGACCCTTGAACGCATGCGCGCGGCGGCGCTCTGGCTGAACCGCCGCCCCTGGCTAGGCCATGATGTTTTCGCCCGTGGTGCGCCAGAACGGCTGAAGGTGGAAGACCGCTCGGGCATCTCGGCTGATCTGCCGGCGCTATTGCAAGCCTATGTCGCTGGGCGCCGCCGCGCCTTGGCCGCGCGGCCCTATCGGCCCAAGCCGCGCAAGCTTTTCACCGTGCAGGAAGCGCTTGATCGGCTGACGAAGCTAGTCGGCGCCCTGCCAAGCTGGTCCGAATTGCGGAGCTTCCTGCCAGAGGGCTTTGATGACCCGGTGGAACAGCGCACCGCCATAGCCAGTACCTTGATTGCCGGCTTGGAAATGGCACGCGGCGGCGGGATAGAATTGCACCAGGAAGCGGCCTTCGCGCCGATCATGATCCGCCGCCGGGCGGAAGAAGGGGGCAGCGATGGAAGAACCGACTGAAACCTCAGCGCCCGAGGCAGCTCCCCCGGCACCCGATGCAGAGACCATGGCGGCAGCGCTCCGCATTGCGGAGGCCGTGATTTTCGCTGCCGACCGCCCGGTATCGCCGCAAACCCTGGCCGCTGTCCTGCCGGAAGGCATTTCCGCCACCATGGCCTGCGCGGCGCTCGCCGCCGCTTATGAAGGGCGCGGGGTGGTGCTGGCTGAAATTGGCGGTGGCTATGCCTTCCGCACCGCGGCGGACCTGGCACCCCGGCTGACCAAGGTGGTGGAAAGCCCGCGCCGCCTGCCGCGCGCCGCGATGGAAGCGCTTGCCATCATTGCCTATCACCAGCCCTGCACGCGGGGCGATGTGGAAGAAATCCGAGGTGCTACGCTCGCGCAAACCACGCTTGAATCGCTGCTGGAACTTGGCCTGGTGGCACCGCGCGGGCGGCGGGAAGTGCCTGGCCGGCCCACGCTTTGGGGCACCACGCCGAAGTTTCTGGAACAATTCTCCCTGAAATCGCTGGCCGACCTGCCGCGCAAGGAAGAATTGGTGACCGGCGATGCGCCGCCCCTGCCCGGCCTGAATGCGCCCATCAGCACGGACGAAGCCGCGGAAGAAGCCGCTGCCCCCACCCCCGAACCCGTCGAGGAAGCCAGCGAAAGGTGAGCCTCAGCTTCGCCGATATCCGCCATGCCTATGGCGCGCGGGAGGTTCTGGCCGGCATTGATCTGAGTGTCGCGGCGGGGGAGATTGTCTGCCTGCTCGGTGCCTCTGGCTGCGGCAAAACCACGTTGTTGCGCCTCGCGGCAGGGCTTGAACCGCTCCAGCATGGGCGGATTGACATCGGTGGCCGCCTGATTGCCGAAGCGGGCCGGGAAGTGCCGCCGGAAGCGCGACATATCGGCTTTGTCTTTCAGGATTACGCGCTGTTCCCGCATCTGACGGTTGCGGAAAATGTCGCCTTTGGGCTGCGCTTCGCCCCGCGCGGCGAAAGGGTGTGGCGCGTGATGGATGCTTTGGCGCGCGTAGGGCTGGAAGCCTTCCAGAATGCCTTTCCGCATATGCTCTCGGGCGGGCAGCAACAGCGCGTGGCACTGGCCCGCGCCCTCGCCCCCCGCCCCACCGTTCTGCTGTTGGATGAGGCTTTCGCCAGCCTGGATGCGCGGCTGCGCGAGAAAGTGCGCGATGACACGCTGCATGTGCTGCAGGAAGCCGGCATCGCGACCCTGCTGGTGACGCATGACGCCGAAGAAGCCATGTTCATGGGGGACCGGATTGCCCTGATGCGGCAGGGCCGCATTTTGCAGGTGGGCGCGCCGGAAGTGCTCTATCTGGCGCCCACAGATCGCTATGTCGCCAGCTTTTTGGGTGAGGTGAATAGCCTGCCCGCCCGTATCACTGCCGGCCTGGCCGAGACCGCGCTCGGCGCCCTGGCCGCCCCCGGCTTTGCGGAAGGTGCCGAGGTTGAGGTGCTGGTCCGGCCAGAGGGCCTTAAGCTTGGTGTCGAAGGCCCGGTGGTGGAGGTGGAAGCCTTCCGCCTACTCGGCGCCACTACGCTCGCCCATTTGGCGCTGCCCGATGGCGCGGGCGGGCTTTTGCACCTGCATGCCAGGCTACCCCCGGGGCGGCGGCTCAGGCGCGGGGAGCGAATCGCCGTCGCACTCGACCCAGAACGCGCCTTTGTCTTCCCGCGCGCTGAGACATGACACGGCTTTCATTGAAGCAGGAGGCGCGCCATATCGGGGCGGTTGGCGCGCATCCGGCTTCCTGCTAACGGGACTTCCCCGCCAAAGTGATGCGCGGGGACAAAGGAGAACATGTTCGACCTCGCCTGGTCAGAAATCGCGGTGATTGCGGTGGTGGCCATTGTCATTATCGGTCCGAAGGATTTGCCGGAGGCCATTCGCGGTGTCGCGAAGGGCGTGCAGAAGCTGCGCCGCATGGCCGGCGAATTCCAGCAACAGGCCGATGAGCTGGTGCGCGAAGCCAAGCTTGATGATGTGCGCAATTCCATCCAGGAAATGAAGAGCACCATCAACGATATCCGCAGCTTCGACATCAAGGGCGAAATCGAAAAAGCCGTGGATGCGGATGGCACGCTGAAGAAAACCATGGCCGAGGACCCGCTGCGCGACACTTTCATGCCGCCGCCGCCCGCGCCCTATGTGCCCCCGCCCTTACCGCCAGTCCCTGATTCGCCGGCCTTCGTGCCGCCAACCGTCGCGCGCTTCGCTGCCCCCTTGCCGCCCGTGCCTGAACCCGCGCCGGCCCCGCCTGCTGCGTCATCCACCCCGCCTGCCGCCAGCGTTTGAGGATTTTCCGTGTCCACCACCCGGGATGACGATCAGATAGACGACAAGGCGATGCCCTTGATGGACCATTTGAAGGAGCTGCGCACGCGGCTGCTTTGGTCCATTGGTGCTTTCGGCATTGCTTTTGCGGTCTGCTATTATTTCTCTCCCCAGATTTACGCCTTTCTCGCGCAGCCCTTGGCCGATGTGCTGGCGAAGCAAGGTGGCGCTGATCGGCGCATGATCTTCACCGCGCTTTATGAAGCCTTCTTCACCTATTTGAAGGTGGCATTCTTCGGCGCTGTATTCTTTTCCTTCCCGATGTGGGCAACGCAGCTTTGGCTGTTTGTGGCGCCCGGGCTCTATCGCAGCGAAAAGCGGGCCATCATGCCCTTCCTGATCGCTTCGCCCTTCCTGTTCTTGGCGGGTGCGGCGCTGGCCTATTACTTCATCTTCCCACTGGCCTGGCAATTCTTCATTTCTTTCGAAACCATGCCCGGATCAGGCGGTATTCCCGTACAGTTGGAAGCCAAGGTTGGTGAATATCTTTCGCTGGTCATGCATATGATCCTGGCCTTTGGCATTGCCTTCCAATTGCCGGTGCTGCTCACGCTATTGTGCAGGGTTGGCATTCTGAGTGTGGATAGCCTGAGGAAGGGCCGGCGCTACGCCATTGTGGGCATGTTCGTGGCGGCCGCGATCCTGACGCCGCCAGATGTGATCAGCCAGATCGGCTTGGCCGTGCCACTTATCCTGCTTTACGAATTGTCCATCCTGACGGCCAGTTGGATGGCACGGAAGTCATCGGACGAGAATTCCAAGACATAACGATCCAATTGAAGGATCTTTAGCATGCATGACATCAGACAGTTGCGCGCCGACCCGGCCGCTTTCGATGCGGCTTTGGCGCGGCGCGGCATGGCCCCCGCAGCCTCCGGCATTTTGGCGCATGATGAAGCGCGCCGCGCGGCGCAAACCGCGTTGCAGGAAAAGCAGGCGCGACGCAATGCGCTTTCCAAGGATATTGGGATCGCTAAGCGCCAGGGCGCCGATACGGCGGCGCTGGAAGCCGAAGCGGTGCAGCTGCGCGATGACATGGCCGCCTTGGAAGCCGAAGCCGCCAAGGCCGAGGCCGCGCAACAGGCTGTGCTGGAATACCTACCCAATATCCTTGACGCCGAAGTGCCCGATGGGCGCGATGAAAGCGCCAATGTGGTGCAGCATCAGCATGGCACGCCACCGGAATTTTCCTTCACGCCCAAGCAGCATTTCGAATTGGGCGAAGCGCTTGGACTGATGGATTTCGCAACCGCCGCAAAGCTCGCCGGCGCGCGCTTCACGGTGCTGAAAGGCGCCCTTGCGCGCTTGGAACGCGTCCTTGGGCAATGGATGCTCAACCTGCATACCGAGGCGCATGGGTATACCGAAAGCGCCGTACCGCTGCTGGTGAATGACACCACCATGTATGGCACTGGCCAATTGCCAAAATTCGCCGAGGATTTGTTCCGCACCACCGATGGCCGCTGGCTGATCCCAACCGCGGAAGTGCCGCTGACGAATTTCGCTGCGCAGGAAATCATGGCGGAGGCAGATCTGCCGCTCCGCCTGACCGCGCTTTCGCCCTGCTTCCGGTCTGAAGCCGGCAGCGCCGGGCGCGATACGCGCGGCATGCTGCGCCAGCATCAATTCGCCAAGGTGGAACTCGTTTCCATCGTGAAGCCGGAAGATAGCGACGCCGAACATGAACGCATGACGCGCTGTGCGGAACGCGTACTGACCGAATTGGGTCTGGTCTGGCGGCGGATTATTCTATGCGCCGGCGATACGGGTTTTGGCGCGGCGCGCACCTATGATCTGGAAGTCTGGCTGCCCGGCCAGCAGGCGTGGCGGGAGATTTCATCCTGTTCCAATTGCCGGGATTTCCAGGCTCGGCGCATGGGGGCGCGCTACCGCGCCAAGGATGCCAAGGGAACGAATTTCCTCCATACGCTGAACGGGTCCGGCGTGGCGGTTGGGCGTGCGGTGATTGCGGTGCTGGAAACCCATCAGAAGGCGGATGGCAGCATCGCCATTCCAGAAGTATTGCGGCCCTATATGGGCGGCATGGCGCGGCTTGGCGGTTAGCGCCGCGCGCCAGTCGCTGCTGGGCGCACCACATTCTCAGCAGGCGGAACAGGCTGGCGCGACCAACAAGTGGGCGCCTATGCCGATTGGCTGATCCACGCCAAACAACCCGTGCCACATTATTCGGTGACACCGATCAAGCGAAGCGACCTACCGCGGAAATGGATGCCATTGCCGGCACTTGGGTTTTTTCGGGGGCAGATGGTGTGATTGGGTGGTGGGGGGGCTTCATGCCAGCCAGACAAAAACTGCCAAACTCAAAGCCGCCCTGAGCCCGCTTTGGATGGGGTCGCTGACAGATGAATATCGTAGATGCGCACAGGCACAAAATACACTCATCCAACTCGTACAGAGCACCCGAAACGGCTCTGAAAGGCAATAGGGAGACCTACCTAGGCTTTTCTGTCTTTCAGAAGCGCGGCCAGCCCAGCGATGTCAATCTCGTAGCGTAGATGCTTCGCGACTGGATCTCCCATGGTGGACATGATCATGCAGGGATCAAGCCCGATTTCGCGGAGGGGGCCGACCCATCCACCCCAATTGTGCAGATACCTTTGCGTCAAAATGAGGAGTCGTGTTTCGGGACGCGCGAAGATCAACATGTTCAAGGCCGACCCGGTCGGCGCGACGATGGTTGACGCGCGTCGGATCGTTGCGACCTGTTCGGCAAAGTTCATAGTTTCGAGGCGAATCGGGCATAGTCCGAGAGCGGAGCAGCGCGCAAGGAGGGTGTCTTCGTTGAGGGGACGCCCCCAGTAGCTGTTTTCGCGACTGAGGTAGATTGCATCCGGGTCCGTTGGCCTAGGGTCGTCAAAACTGGCAAGCACTTTGTCGCGCATGAAGCGTATTGCCGGACCGGACAACGCGGGTTGGTTTTCAACTGGAACTGAGTGGCCAGGCTTCAGGTCAAACGGAAAAAAGCTAATCGTCGGTGCAACGATCAAGTTACCAACCTTGACCACCTCGTCACGGGATATGCGCAGCACAGGATTGCCGCAAAGTCGCTCGAGAATCTCAAAATGCGACCTTGGCATGTCCGAATTGACGAGGAGGGGCATAGCGGCAAGCTCAGGCAACTGCGCAATGTGGCGCAACCGCGGCAGAAACTCAGCAAACCAATGCCCAAAATGATAGGTGGCGACCCTCGCGAGGTTAATGGCTTGGTCTATGCGCTGCGAGGGTTTGGGAAGGTCCAGGAGCGCGGCGTAACGATGCCTCAGCTTGACGATGGTATCGGCACTCAGGTCTACCTGATCTCCGAAACGGGGATCGGCGTAGGTGTCACAAAGGATCTCGCCACCCGCGCCGAACACCGCGCTGGACTGGCCGGTCACTGAGGCCTCATCAAGCGCAGCGACTTAGGCTGGGTAGCCAGACACGTAAGCCCGAACCTCTGTTGTCTTGGCGATAGGCATGCCTTCGATGGCCGGAAAATGGATCGTGTCAGGCGGCCCTTGCCAAAGAAAACGTCCAAGTCCCTTGGTGATCGCTGCGGCGATAGACAGGATCGGGACCCGCGGACGTACAACAGCAAGTCCCGAGGTCGAGAGCAGCGCAGAAAAAGCCTTGGGGTCGATGCGGCGTGGATCCATAGGTTTTTATTGCAAAAAAAAGAGACTTAGTCTATTCAACGACCCCTATTTGATGCTCAAGCCGTTGTTTGTGAACTCGACATTAATGGCGGGAAGGGAGCTTTACCCTATACTTCTTCTCGTACTGAACGGTCAGGACGAGTTACGAGGTGGAAAACCGGGAACCGCATCAGCATGGCAGACGATATTTTCGTAACCCGGCCGTATCTTCCCCCGCTCGACGAGTTCAGGGAATTGCTCGGGGAGATCTGGGATAGCGGCACCCTCACCAATTGTGGCCCATTTCACCAGAAGCTTGAAGCGGCGTTATGCGAGTATCTTTGTGTGCCCCATATCTCATTATTCAACAATGCCACAATCGCTCTTGTCGTTGCATTGCGAGCGCTGGGCATTAAGGGAGAAGTGATCACCACACCTTACTCCTTCGTCGCGACCTCACATGCTATCTTGTGGTCGGAATGTACCCCTGTATTCGTGGATGTGGAGGCGCAAAGTCTGAACCTTGCGCCCGCTCAGATCGCAGCAGCCATCACCCCCAAGACCGCCGCGATCCTACCGGTGCACTGCTACGGCCATCCCGCCGACGTGGACGCAATTGATGCTATTGGTGGCCGTCACGGCATTCCCGTGATCTATGATGCGGCCCATGCCTTTGGTGTTGATTGCCACTGCGGTTCTGTGCTCACGCATGGTGACCTGTCGGTCTTGAGCTTTCACGCAACCAAGGTTTTCAACACCTTCGAAGGTGGTGCTATCGTCTCCAAAACACCGGAGATGAAGCATTATATCGATCAGTTAAAAAATTTTGGTCATGATGGCGAAGTGTCCGTGATTGAGACCGGCATCAATGGGAAGATGAGTGAGATCAATGCAGCCTTTGGCTTGCTGCAGCTCTGCCACGTGGACGACGCAATTTCGAAACGCGCTGCCATCGATGCGCGCTACCGCCGCGAACTCGCGGATATCCGTGGGCTTCAGTGTCTTGGCGATACTGGCCAGATGCGTCAAAACCATGCCTACTTTCCCATTCGCGTGAAAGCGACCTTTCCCCTTTCGCGCGACGCGCTGTATAACTTCATGAAAGAGCGGGGTGTGCATCCCAGGCGATATTTCTATCCGCTCATATCTGATTTCCCGATGTACCGGCATTTCCCGTCCGCAGATCCAACGCGCTTCCCGAATGCAGTTTCCGGCGCCGCCGAGATCCTGTGCCTACCGATCTATCCAGACCTCGACGATGCCTCGCTTACGCGGATCATTGGCCTGCTGCGCGACGCTGCAGCAACCGGAGCATAGGGGCCGGGCGGATGCGCGCCGCAATCATGCAACCTTATTTCCTGCCTTATATCGGCTATTTTCAACTGATTGGCCAAGTGGATCGCTTCGTCATCTATGACGATATCCAGTTTACCAAGAAGGGCTGGATCCAACGAAACAGGTTTCTGCGCAATGGCGAGCCTGTCCTTTTCACGCTGCCTTTGCGCAAGGCCTCCGATTATCTCGATGTGCGCGATCGTGAGATCTCAGAGAGCTACAATGCCAAGCAAATGATAGCTCAGATTGCAAACGCCTATCGGAAAGCGCCGCAGTTCGACCAAGTGATGCCCCTGATCGAAGAGATCTTCGGATATGCAGACACCAACCTGTTTGGATTTGTTAAGCATAGCCTGGATCGCGTCTGCGCCTATCTTGACCTCAAGACACCGATTATCGTCTCCTCCGATCTGGGGGATAGCACTGATTTGAAAGGGCAGGATCGCGTGCTTGCCATCTGTAAGGCGCTTGAGGTCACTGAATACGTCAATCCCATTGGTGGGCTCAATCTCTATCAGGCCTCAGCCTTTTGCGCGAAAGGGATCAGGCTGCAGTTCATGCGCCGGACCGACTACAGCTACGCACAATTCTCACATCCCTTTGTACCGGACCTGTCTATTCTCGACATCATGATGTTCAATGCCGTTGCGGAAGCACGCGACCTGATCGCCACCCGCTATGAAATGGTTCCCCCCAACAATGACTGACCGATTTGTGTGGACCAAACTGGGCAAGATTTTCGATCCTGCCGATGCCCCGGCGCGCCCGTGGATGTCCAGTTTCGCCCAGGCCCCCGCAACACTTATCCGCGACGATTATGTGAGGGTCTATTTCTCGACTCGGCCATTACCGGACGCACAGGGACAGTTCACAAGCTATTCGGCTTGGCTCGACCTCGACCGTGCCGACCCGACGCGGGTCCTGCGCGTGGCTGAGAACCCTGTTCTGCCGCTTGGCAACACCGGCACCTTCGACGAATTCGGAACCTACCCGTTTTCCGTGATCGAAACTGAAGCGGGTATCCTTGGTTATTATGCCGGCTGGACGCGATGCGAAAGCGTGCCATTCAATGTGGCCATCGGCGCGGCCCTCAGCTCCGATGGCGGCATCACCTTCAATAAACTTGGCACCGGACCGATCATCGAGTTTTCGCCTGACGAGCCTTTCGTCATGAGCGGTCCCAAGATTCGGCGCTTCGGAGATTTCTTCTATCTTTTCTACATAGCCGGCACAAAATGGGTAACCCACGAGGGGCGAGCCGAACCGATTTATCGGATCCGCATGGCGCGATCTAAGGACGGGCTCATATGGCACAAGCATAACCACCATCTGATCGACACGGTATTAGAAGAGGACGAGGCTCAAGCCAGCCCGGACGTGCACTTCCACAATGGTCGCTATCACATGTTCTTCTGCTACCGCTATTCGACCAGGTATCGCGGTCATGCCCGAGGTTATCGGATTGGCTATGCCGAGAGCCTTGACCTGACCACGTGGCATCGCAAGGACGCGCAGGCAGGGTTGCAGCCTTCCGAGCAGGGCTGGGACAGCGAGATGGTTTCTTACCCGCATGTCTTCTGCGTCGACGGCACCACCTACATGGCATATCTCGGCAATGGCGTTGGCCGCGAAGGCTTTGGTCTTGCAAAGCTTGAGGTACGGCCATGAGAATCGAGAAGCTTGGCAAAATCTTCGATCCCGCAGAGCATGACCTGGCGGCTGGCCGAGGTTTTTTTGCGCAATCGCCACAGGCGCTTGTCCTGCCGAACGGGGGCATACGGGTCTACTTCTCGACCAGGTCCCAGGATGGCATCAATGGCAAGTTCATCAGCTACGTCTCATACGCGGAGTTCAGTGAAGACCTGATGACCGTTGTGGATGTGGCTCGCCACGAAGTGCTTGCGCGCGGTCCGCTTGGTGCCTTTGACGAACATGGCGTATTCCCATTGAGCCCAGTGCGGGTTGGCGATCAGGTCTGGGCCTATACCACCGGGTGGTCTCGCCGTATTTCTGTTTCCGTTGATACCGCCATCGGCCTCGTCAAAAGCCGAGACATGGGGCGCACTTTCCGGCGTGTGGGCACCGGACCGGTGTTGAGCGCGAGCCGCCATGAACCTTTCCTCGTTGGCGATGGCTTCGTCCGCCAATACGCTGGGCGCTTCCAAATGTGGTACATATTCGGTCAACGCTGGGTGCGAGAGAACGAGACGTCTGAGCCGGACAGGGTCTACAAGATCGGTCAGGCCTGGTCGGACGACGGCGAAATCTGGCAGCGGGAGAGTGGCAGGACCATCCTGCCGGATGTTCTGGGGGAAAACGAGTGCCAGGCACTGCCCA
>JADCFP010000104.1 GCA_020249465.1 Roseomonas sp.
CCCCGACGCCTCCCGCACCGCCGTTGGCAGGGAGCTTCGACGGCTATGTGAGCGCATTGCCGACCAGTGACCTGGTGCGCTCGTGGATTTCCACGATCTTCAACTTCGGGATTCGCCGCGTTGGCTACCCGGCCGACCCGCTGACCACCGACTTCGCCGTCTCGATGCTGGCGTCCATGGGCGTGCAGGTCAGCACCCAGGACGTACCGCTGAAGCGCTGGGACACGGTCGAAGGTCAGTCCAGCGTAGAGGTATGCGTGGGCAACTCATGCGTCAAGTACGCGGCGTTTCCCACCGTCACCAGCCGTAAGACAACGACACGGCAGGGCGCGCTGGTCCGCTACCAGGACGCCAACACGGCGGTAACCGGCAAGGTGGTGTTGCTCGACTATCCGATGTCACGCTTTGCACCCGGTGCGCTGCAGAGTCGCGCCGACTGGGTCTACGACCCGGACAACGACATCAACAAGACCATACATCCCAATTCGCGGCCACAGACCTCGAATGCCGGCAAGACGCTCGCCAGCATCCTGCTCAAGCAGCCGCTGGCGGTGATCGCTGCGCTCGACGACTTCATCGATACGCCGTACATCTATGGCGCGCACTCGGCCGCACCCTATGACCGCGACATACCCATCGTGTGGGTCAGTCCGTCGACGCGCAAGGCGATCCTGGTGCAGCTGCAGGGCGGAAGCGCAAACGCGCAGGTCAGCGTGCTGTCGAGCGAGACTGCGGTCGTTTCCCGAAACGTGATCGGCCGGCTTGCCTCGGGCCGCACCGATCAGGTGGTGCTGATCGGCTCGCACCACGATGCGCCCTTCATGGGCGCCACCGAGGATGCGGCCGGTACTGCGCTGGTGCTGGCGCAGGCGGCCTACTGGTCCAAGGTGCCTGCGGCGGAGCGTCCTTTCGAGTTCCTGTTCCTGCTCAATGCCGGCCACATGCAGGTCAGCGCCGGCTGCGAAGCCTTCGTGGCGGCCAATGCGGCGCTGCTGCCGCGCGTGGTGCTTGACGTGCATCTGGAGACGCCCTGTCAGGAGTTCGACATCGACGCCAACGGCCAGTTGGTCGATCTCGGTCGTGTCGAGCCACACTGGATCTACACCAGCCGCAATCCGACCTTGCAGGCAGCGCTGAAGGCCGCTGTACAAGCCGAGGACTACCGGCGCACGATGATGGTGCCGCCAGAGGAGTTTGGTGACGGACCGCCAAGCGATGCCAAGGCCTTGTGGAAAGCCGGTGTGCCGGTCATGTCGCACATCTCAAACCCGGTGTACTACCTGAGCATCGCCGATACGCTCGACAAGGTGAATCCGGCCAGCCTCGACAAGGTCACGCGCTACGTGGCGCGCACGCTCTGGTCGCTGCAGGGAACAACGGCGGCGCAGATGCGTGCTGGCATCGTGCCGGGCTGAGAACGCCGGAGGCCGTCGCCGGGCCTGCGCGTCCGGCCAGTGCGGCACGGGTCTCGCCCGCTGAAGCGCCCCGAGCCGCAGCGGCGGCCGAGTCCGCTCAGGCTTGAGCGGTCGCGGCCACCCCGGTGCCTCCCCGCCGCGTCCAGGCGACCGCTATGACGACTTGCTCTGGCCGCGCTTTTGTTGCGACGCAGCCCGCTGCATAGCCTCTTTGCAGGGCGTCGACAACTGCTCCTTGTTTTCCGACAGGCACTTGCGGATGCGGCCGTCGCCGCGCTGCACTGACGCGCAGAACCGTTCCACGTCCGCCTTGCAGGCCTGTTGCGCAGCCCCCTTGGACGGTTCGGCGGCTGTAGCCGACGTGATTGCCAGAGCGCCGATGCCCAGCATCGCGCACGTTAAGCCCTTGATCATCATGCTCTCCTTGGTGAGGTTGGCCCATGGCGGCATGGGCGGGCCCCGGCTTGCGCCGCTGACGTCGGACCCCGACGACTTGCGCATCGGTCCTGCCGCCGCGGCCGCCTGCCGGTGGGGTCGCGCTCGCCAACGGCGCGCGGCGACCTGAAGCAAGCCCGGGGCAGCCGGCCGCTCCGGACCAGTCTGTCGTCGGTCATTGCGGGCTGGACGACGCAGAGGTGCCCGCCATCAGGCTGACGACCCGGAAGCCGTTCTTGGTTTCCTCGTCGGTGGGCGCCACATTGCGGACGAAGCGGTAGCCGAGTTGCGTGCCGCCGCTGTCGCCCGTGCTGTAGGACTCGCCGCGAACGGCAAAGGCGCCGCTGCGGACGGTTTCGGTCCACTCGCCGACGTTACCCATCTGGTCGAAGGTGCCCCACGGGCCTGGCGAGTTCTTGAAGTCGCCGACGTTGGTGCGCAGGAAGCCGGGCAGGCTGTAGGCGTTGTTCTGGAAGAAGTTGGCGTTGTTGCCGGGATCGGGCATGAGCAACTGGTTGCTCGGGGTCGTATTGCTGCGCGTGCCGAACGACCAGTACTTGTTGGCCGCGGTGATGGTGGGGTCGAAGTAGGCCGCCTTGTACCACTCGTTCTCGGTGGGCAGCGCGAAACGGGCGCCGGGGCTGCGCGTCACCGCGAGCAAGGCCGTGTCGGTGGTGGCGCCGTCGAGCGTATAGGCGCCGCGCTCGGTGGTTGCGGGGCCCTGCGCGCCAATCGGCTGACCATTGTGGAGCCAGTTGACGAAGCGTGCTGCATCGCCCCAGCTGATGAAATTGATCGGGCGGTCGGCGTAGTCGGCGGCCACCGAGTAAGCGTAGTTGCCCGAGCTGCCCGTGCGCTGGATGCGTGGCCCGGTCGGCCAAGTCGACATGTCGCTCGAATTGGAGTCGTAAAGACCGTAGGCATCGGCGAGGGCGACGGCATTGAGGAAGGCGGTGTACTAGCCGGCGGTGACATCGAAGGTGCCGATGGCGTAGCTGTAGCCGACGGCACCGTAGCCGGTACGGGTATCGGCGGGATTGCCGGGACTTGCAACCCGCCGCATGGGTAGTGAAACGATCGAGGCGGTTCAGGGCAGGCGAGCCTTGAAGAAGGCCCACACCGCTTCGGCAAACTCGATATCGCGGTTCTGGATGCCGATCGTGGGGCTGGGGTTCACGAGCACGATTTGGCTGGGCGTCGCGTGACCGGCGCCATCGAGCCGCCACCACTGCATCGGCGTCGCTCCGGCATAGTCGAAGCGGTTGGCCGGGCCAGGGTCGCTCTTGCTGCCGTCGAGCACGGTCAGGGTCGGGCTGACGCCGGTCAGGCTGTTGATCTGCAGCCAGCGGTCGCGCGTGGCCTCGGCCGAGATCACGCGGCCGCGATTGCAGGCGCCGCCCACGTTGGCCACGCAACCGCCGGCCCAGGGCATGGCGGGATCGCCGGTGCCGTGCAGCAGCAGGATCGGCAGCGGCCGGCTTGGGCCGGTAGTGCAGGCGCCCGGCAGCGGCGTTTGCGGCAGGCTGCCCGAGCCGCTGGCAACGGCGGCCACCAGGTCGGCGCGGTTGAACGCGAAGGCGTGCGTCATCTGTGCGCCGTTGGAGCCGCCGGTCATGAACATACGCGACGTGGTCAGCCCGTACTCGGTCCGCACGCGCTCCACCAGCGCGGCCAGGAAGCCGACGTCGTCGGCGCCGCTGGATACCGTGTTGTCGGCGCGGCAATCGACCCAGCCGGGATTACCTTCAATGTCCTTGGCGGGCAGCCCGCCGGGGTAAACCACCACGAAGCCCTCGCGGTCGGCCACGCTGCGGAAAACCGACAGCGGATGCTGGCCCGTGTTGGACACATTCAGGCC
>JADCFP010000105.1 GCA_020249465.1 Roseomonas sp.
ATTGCCTTCATGTTCATCACCAACCCGCACCAGCTCCACCACGCCAATCTGCGGAATGGCGAAGCGTTCACCGCCTGCCTGCACAATAAGCGCGGAGACAATGGCGAGTGTCAGCGGGATTTTGATGGTAAAGGTCGTGCCGCGACCTTCCTTGGAGCGCAATTCAATGGTGCCGCCGATCCGTTCGATATTCGTCTTCACCACATCCATCCCAACGCCACGGCCGGAGACAGAGGTGATTTGCTGCGCCGTTGAAAAACCGGGGCGGAAGATGAAGCGCAGCACATCATGTTCATTCATCTGCGCCAATTCGGCCTCGGTCGCGAGGCCTTGGGCCAGCACCTTGGCGCGAATCTTGTCCACCGGCAGGCCGCGGCCATCATCACCGATTTCAATGATGATATGCCCGCCCTGGTGATAGGCGTTCAGCAGGATGCGCCCGGTTTCAGGCTTGCCGGCAGCACGGCGATCAGCGGGCTTTTCCAAGCCATGATCACCGCTATTGCGCACCATATGCGTCAGCGGATCCTTGATCAGTTCCAGCACCTGACGGTCCAATTCGGTATCCGCGCCGCGCATTTCCAGATCAATCTTCTTGCCCAATTCATTGGCCAGATCGCGCACCAGGCGCGGCAGCTTGGCCCAGGCATTGCCGATTGGCTGCATGCGCGTCTTCATCACGCCTTCCTGCAATTCGGACGTGATATGCGAAAGCCGCTGCAAGGGCACCGAAATCTGGCTATCCGATGAAACCCGCGCCAATTGCATGAGCTGATTGCGCGTCAGCACCAATTCACTGACGAGTGTCATCAGGTCTTCCAGCACTTCGACCGAAACGCGAATCGTCTGCTGCGCGGCAGCCGATTCGGTCTGCACCGCTTCCGCCTGTGCTTCAGGGGCGCGCGGGCCAGGGGGCGGTGCGGCGGCGGCAACGGGCGCGGCTTCCACCGGCGCTTCGGCCTTCACTTCCGGCGCCTTGGGCAGCGTAACCGATTCGCCGCGCGCCGCCGCATCAAGCGCTGCGATCACAGCTGAATCATCGCCTTCGGGTTCCTGGCCAGTCTGCTCAAGCCCCACAACGATCTGGCGAATGGCGTCCACCGCCGTGAAAATCAGCGTAATGCCTTCAGGGGTAACTTTCAGGCTGCCGTCGCGATAGAGCCCGAGGATCGTCTCGCCAGCATGCGCCACTTTTTCCAGTCGCGACAGGCCAAGAAAGCCGCAGGTTCCCTTGATGGTGTGCACCTGCCGGAAGACTTCAGCGAGGGTCGGCGCATCATCCGGGGCGCGCTCAAGGCGCAGCAGCGCCTCATCTACGGCGCTCAGGCCTTCATGGGTTTCAGTGAGAAAATCAGAGAGAAGATCGTCCATAACCATCCCCAGGGACTGTGGTATGGAATGATTATGGGCCAGCGCTTGCGAATAAAGCGTAAAGCCCAGAGACGATTCAGGCGGGCATTGTCATTATCAGCGCGGCGGCGGCCTGACCGGGCGGCAAAGCCAGGCTCAAGGTGACGCCAGCGGCGCCCGCGCTGATCGAAAGCCACATGGCCAGTGCATCGCGGCTCGAAGTCTCGGCCGGCAGCGCAGCGCCTGCCGCGTGGCGAACCACAACTGGGCTCCAGGCGGCAGCGGCACCAATCGGCAGAATCATGATCTCGCGCTGCAAATCGCCCGAAAGCCGCACCAGACCACCGCGCGGCAGGGCCTCACCGGCCACCAAAAGCCCACTCAGCAACAAGGGCACCATGGTTTCAGATAGCGCGGTTTCTTCCGGCAAATCGCCGATTTCAAGATGCGCCCGCCCGGCGGCAATCTGGCCCTTCAGCAGGCCAAGCACAGCGCCCAAGGTGCGCGCTTCCCCGCTACCCAACACGGAACGCCACAGGAGCAGGCGCCGACGCAGCATATCTGCCGCCTCACCCGCCAAATCCGCCGCTTCCGCCCCGGCATCATTCAGCATTTCGAGCGCATTGCCGATCGTGCCGGCAAGGCCGCCCAGATCATGGCAGAGCCTGAGCCCGATCAAGCGGGTCAGGCGCAGATGCAAATCAGCGCCTTCGGCGCTATCAGGTTCAGGGTTCACTTGCGACATGGGCTTGGACAGTATCCTCTTATGCCTAGCGAGTGATTAATAGCGTCAACGGATGGTGATGGCCTTGATAGAACCTGGGATGCGCGTGCGCCACCCGACCGAGGCAGATTGGGGCCTGGGTCAGGTCCAATCCGTGGCCGGAGATCGCGTCACCGTCAATTTCGAGCATGCCGGCAAGGTATTGATCAATGCCCGGCTGATTGACCTGATTATTGAGGCACCAGCCCCAAGATGACCGACCTGATCAATGCTGCCATGCCGGTGCTGACCGATTGGCGGCTGCTGGCCGCTGCCCTTGCCACCGCCATTGCCGGCCTGATGCGCGGCTATGCGGGCTTTGGCACGGCGGTGATCCTGGCGCCGATCTATTCCGTGCTGTGGGGCCCCAAGGCCGGCGTGCCGGTGATGCTGCTGATGGAGCTGATCGTTTCCATCCAATTGCTGCCCAGCGCGTTCAAGGATGCCGACAGGCGCGTGATCCTGCCTATTGGCGGCACGGCGGCGCTGATGACCCCCCTTGGCGCCTATATCCTGATCACCGCGGATGGGGAGGTGCTGCGCCGCGCCATTGGCGCCTTTGTGCTGGTTTTTGGCGGGCTGCTGATGTCGGGCTGGCGCTATAATGGGTCCCGCCCCTTGCCGCTGAATATGGCGGTGGGGGCGGTTTCCGGGCTGCTCAAGGGCTCCACCGGCATGTCCGGGCCGCCGGTCATTCTGTACCTTTTGGCGGGAAAGGAAGCGGCCAAGACGCATCGGGCCAACCTGATCCTGTTCTTTTCGGTGATTTCGCTGATTTCGGTCTTCCCGCCGCTGTTTCTTGGGCTGTTTGACCTGGCGGCCCTGGTCCGCGCCGCCGTGCTGCTGCCCATCCTGGTGATATGCGCGCGCATCGGGGCCAGACTTTTCCATGTAGTACCGCAAAACTGGTATCGGCCCTTTGCCCTGATTGTGCTGATCGGGGCTGGGTCCATCGCGCTGCTGATTTGAACAAGGGGTCTTGCACCGGACCCCGCTTCGCCCCCAAATCGCCCTCCATGAACGCCCAGTCTCCGCAAGCCGCGCCCCTGATGGATCCCTTCGGGCGCCATGTGTCCTATTTGCGCGTTTCCGTGACGGATCGCTGCGATCTGCGCTGCGTCTATTGCATGGCGGAAGACATGACCTTCCTGCCCAAGGCGGAAATCCTGACGCTTGAGGAATTGGAACGCCTCTCGGCCGCCTTCATCGCCAGCGGCGTTGACAAGATCAGGCTGACAGGTGGTGAGCCTTTGGTGCGCAAGAATGTCATGTCGCTGATCCGGGGCTTGGGGCAACGCATCGGGCTTGGCGGCTTGCGCGAATTGACGCTGACCACCAATGGCACGCAATTGGTGCGCTATGCGGAGGAGCTTTATGCAGCCGGTGTGCGTCGCATCAATGTCTCGCTTGATACGCTGGATGCGGATGCCTTCGCCGCTGTCACGCGCTGGGGCAAGATTGAACAGACCCTGGATGGCATTTTCGCCGCTAAGGCCGCTGGGCTTGCGATCAAGATCAATGCTGTCGCGCTGAAGGGCGTGAATGAGCATGAATATGACCGCATGATCGCCTGGTGCGGTGAACATGGCTTTGATCTCTGTTTGATTGAGACCATGCCGATGGGCGATATCACCGGCGATCGCACGGATCAGTATTTGCCGCTGTCGCTGGTGCGTTCCAGGCTCAAGCAGAATTGGACTTTAGAAGATACCGATTACTCAACGGGCGGCCCGGCGCGCTATATGCGCGTGAAGGAAACCGGCCAGCGGATCGGCTTCATCACGCCCATGACGCATAATTTCTGCGAAAGCTGCAATCGCGTGCGGCTGACTTGCACGGGCACGCTGTATATGTGCCTAGGTCAGGATGATGCGGCGGAATTCCGCGCGCTGCTCCGCGACCCCAGCGTGGATGACGCCGCCCTATTGCAAGCGATCCACGACGCCATTGCTCGCAAGCCCAAGGGCCATGATTTCGTGATCGACCGCCGGCACAATCGCCCCGCCGTCGCCCGACACATGAGTGTGACCGGTGGTTGAGGCCCTGCAAGCCCTGATCGCCGCCCTCACCTTCCCTGGCTTCCCGGGCTGGACGGGCTTGATCCTGGCGCTGCTATTGGGCCTTCTGGTGCTGGCCTTCCTTGGCATGCCCTTCGCCGTTTATGGCGTGAAATCGCGGCTGGAGGCGCTGGAGTTGCAATTGACGGAACTCCGCACCGAATTGCGCCGCGCCGGGCCTGCCGCCGCCCCGCGCGCCCAGGTGGAGCAGGATTGGGAAGAACCGGCTGGCTTCACCCGACGAGAGGTTGAGGCGGGCCCGCGCCTCAGCGCGCCGGTGCCGCCGCCGCCCGCTTATAGCGCGCCACCCTTGCGGGCGCGCCGCGCCGAACCGAAGCTTGATTGGCGCACACCGCGCGGCTGATCACGCGCCCCCTTGCGGTCCGGCCCCCTCCCCGGCTTGATGGGGGTCTCACATAGCGGGAGCAGGCGGATGCGCGTCAGCGTGATCCAGATGAACCAGGGCAGCAACAAGGCCGCGAATCTTGCGCAGGCTGAGGCGCTGATTGAAGCCGCGGTGGCGTCTGACCGGCCCGGGCTGGTCAGCCTGCCCGAGACCTGGACCAATCTGGGCGGTGGGCGGGATGCCCGCATGGCGGCAGCCGAAGTGCTGCCCGCGCCCGGGGCGGAAGGTGGCCCTGCCTACGAGCTGCTACGAGGCCTCGCGCGCCGGCATGGCATTACCGTGCATGGCGGTTCCATCATCGAAAATGGCGGCGAGAAGCTGTTCAATACCACGCTGGTTTTTGGGCCTGATGGGGTTGAGATTGCGCGCTATCGCAAGATCCATCTGTTCGACATCACCGCGCCCGATGGCACGGGCTACCGGGAAAGCGCGCTTTATGGTGGCGGGCGTGATCTGGCGCTGTTTGATGCCGGCGGCATCCGTTTTGCCTGCACCATCTGCTACGATATCCGCTTTCCGGAATTGTATTTGGCGCTGCGGCAAATGGGCGCCGAGGCAATCCTGGTGCCCTCCAACTTCACGCTGCAAACCGGCAAGGATCACTGGGAAGCGCTGTTGCGGGCGCGCGCGATTGATACGCAATGCTGGATCATCGCCGCCGCTTCCTTCGGACAATATGAGGAACGCGGCGCGCAACGCAGCGTCTATGGCCATTCATTGATCGCCGATCCCTGGGGCCATGTGGTGGCGAAAGCAAGTGACGGCAAAGGCCACGCGACCGCTCGGATAGACCAGGCGCTGACCGCGCGCGTGCGGCGCGATATGCCGCTTTTGGAACATCGCGCGGCTGCTCAGGGTTGGCAAAGCGCATGAACGCCTTCGCGCCCCGCCGCGTTGCCATCCTGGCCGGACAAAGCACCGAGGCACAAAAGGCCCGCGCTGCGCTGGTCGCGCGCTATGGCAGCGCCACCGAGGACGATGCCGAGGTAGTGGTGGCGCTAGGCGGTGATGGCTTCATGCTGGAAACGCTGCATCGCTTTTTGCGGCGCGGCCTGCCCGTTTATGGCATGAACAGGGGCAGTGTCGGCTTTCTGATGAATGATTATCGGGAAGATGATCTGCCCGCGCGGCTGGCTGCCGCACAAACTGCGATTGTGCACCCGCTGCGCATGGTGGCGCTGCGCGACAATGCGCCAGCAGTGGAAGCGCTGGCGATCAACGAGGTTTCCCTGCTGCGTGAAAGCCGTCAGGCCGCCAAGATACGTATTCTGGTGGATGGCAAGGCGCGGCTGCCGGAATTGATTTGCGATGGCATTCTGGTGAGCACGCCCGCCGGCAGCACTGCCTATAATCTTTCCGCCCATGGGCCGATTGTGCCGCTGAGTGCGAATCTGCTGCCGCTGACGCCGATTTCCGCCTTTCGCCCACGGCGCTGGCGCGGCGCGCTGCTGCCTTCCGACGCGACAGTGGTGTTCGATATTCTGGAGGCGGAAAAGCGCCCCGTCGCGGCGGTGGCGGATTACACCGAAGTGCGCGATGTGACGCGGGTTGAGGTGCGCGAAGCGCGCGATGTCTCACTGACGCTGATGTTCGACCCTGATCACGGGCTTTCGGAGCGCATCATTGCCGAGCAATTCACCGTGTGAGTGACGCACCGCGCATTGCGCCCCGGCTGTTGTTCTGGGGCACCGCGATTACGCAGCTTGTCGGCTGGGGCTGCCTTTTCACCCCCTTCCAATTGATGGTCGCGCCGATGGAAGCGGAGCTTGGCTGGTCGCGCGTGCTGATCTCGGGCGCCTTTACTTGCGGCTTGTTGATCTCTGGCCTGGTCGCGGTGCCGGCGGGGCGCTGGCAGGATCGCCATGGCCCGCGCGGCATGATGACGGGCGGTGCGTTATTGGGCGCGCTTTTGTTGGTGGCGTGGAGTTTTGTGTCGCACCCCATCGCCTTTGTTGCCATCTGGGTTTTGCTGGGGGCGGCGCATGCCACCTGCCTATGGGGGCCGGCCATGGCGGTGGTGGTGGCGGAAGCACGGGATGTGACGCGCAGCATCACGGCGATTACGCTGATCACGGGTTTTACCGGCACCATTTTCATTCCGCTGGTGGAAGTGCTGATCAATCTTCTCGGCTGGCGCGATGCGCTGCTGGTGTTGGCGGTGATCCAAACCGCTTCGGCGGCACTAACCGGGTATATGCTGCGCCATGCCGGGCCGCCGAAGCGCGTGGCGGAAAGCCCGCCGCCAGTGTCCTTGATGCGCCGCTTGCGTGATCCGGTGTTTCTGGGCCTCGCCTTCTGCTTCGCCGCTCATGCCTTCATCGGCACGGGGCTTGGCGCGCATCTGGTGTTGCTGCTGCGCGAACGCGGCTGGCCGGAAGCGACCGTCCTGTTGCTGGCCGCCGCGCACGGACCGGGGCAGGTGGCGGCGCGACTGGTATTGTTCACGCTGGGCCGAGGTGTCGCCATGCGCCATGTCGGGCGCTTTGCCTTGCTGCTACTGCCGATTGGCATGGCGCTATTCGCACTCGCGCCCAATAGCCTGGCGCTAACCATTGCCTTTATCATCGCCTGGGCCGTGGCGGATGGTTTGCTGACCATTCTGCGCGCGGCGGGTGTGGCGGAAATCATGGGTCGCGATGGTTTTGGCGCGACATCCGGCGCGCTGTCCGCCTTTGCCGTGCTGCCACGCACCGCAGCGCCCTTGGCGCTTGCGCTGGTTTGGGACGCGGCCGGCGGCTATGGCCCGGTACCCTGGCTGCTGCTGGGGATTGCGCTTTTCGCTGCTGGGAGTTTCTACGCGGCGTCACGCCCGCGCAGTGCTCATTCAGTTTGAGGTACGATTGACGCCTGCGCCGCCACCAACATAGCCCCCGCGCGTGCCGCTGCTTTCACAAGCGGCCAGGCCAATCAGCAGCAGCGCTGCCAGGATAAAGCGCAGCCTCATTGATCGTTCAAATGGCAGGCGCTGCGTTGGCCGGGCGCGATCTCTCGCAGCTTTGGCACTTCCACCTTGCAGCGTTCCATCGCGAGCGGACAGCGCGGATGGAAATGGCAGCCACTCGGCGGATTAAGCGGTGACGGGATTTCGCCCTTTACCACGCTGAAAGCGCGCTTGCGGTTTTCAATCCGCGGCACGGAATCCAGCAAGGACCGCGTATAGGGGTGATTGGGTCGGCGAAAGACGGTTTCCGTATCCGCTTCTTCCACGACGCGCCCGAGATACATGATCACCACGCGATCCGATAAATGTTCCACCACGCCAAGATCATGGCTGATGAACAGATAGGTCAGATCAAGTTCCTTCCTGAGGCGCATGAACAGGTTCAGGATTTGTGCCTGGATCGAAACGTCCAGCGCCGCCACGGCTTCATCGCAGACAATGAAATCCGGCTTCACCGCCAGCGCACGCGCAATGCCGATACGCTGGCGCTGCCCGCCCGAGAATTGATGCGGATAGCGCCGCTTGAAGGCCGGGTCCAAACCCGCGCGGCGCATTTGTTCATCCACATAATCATCAAAGGACGCGCCAGCCAAAAGCCCGTGCACGCGCGGTGCCTCGCCCACAATATCCAAAACGCGCATGCGCGGATTGAGCGACGCGTAGGGGTCCTGGAAAATCATTTGCGTGCGGAGCTTCATCTGCCGCGCTTCCGCACCCGTCAGCGCCTTGATGTCGCGCCCATCACGCAGAATAGTGCCTTCGGTTGGCGGCAATATGCCCGCCACCATGCGCCCCAACGTGGATTTGCCGCAGCCGGATTCGCCCACCAGCCCGACAACCTCACCCTTACGAACGGTCAGGTTCACGCGATCCACCGCATGCACCACTTCTTCGCGCACCGGCGCACCCAGGCGCTGCGCGATACGCCCAGCAAAATCGAGCTTCTTTTCAAAACGGCGCGTGATGTCGCGCAGTTCCAGCATCGGTGCGTCGTTCATGCGGCCTCCGACGCGTCAAGATGGGGGTGGATGCAGCGCGCTTCGCGCCCTGGCAGAATTTCCGCCAATATGGGTTCGGCCAAGCAAGCTTCGGAAGCGCGCGGGCACCGCGCGCGAAAGGCGCAGCCTTGTGGTAAATTCAACAATGAAGGCGTCATGCCAGGGATCTGACGCAGCGCCTCACCCCGCTTGTTGCGGCTGGGGACGGACCCGATCAGCCCATGGGTATAGGGATGCAAGGGCTTGTCCAGCACGTCGCCGACCGCGCCCTTTTCCACAATGCGTCCAGCATACATCACCGCAATATCATCCGCGAGGCCCGCGACCACCGAAAGATCATGTGTAATCCAGATCATGGAAGTGCCGGTGGTGGCGCAAAGCTTCTGCACCTCAGCCAAAATTTGTCCCTGAATCGTGACATCCAAAGCGGTGGTCGGTTCATCGGCAACAATCAATTGCGGTTCATGCAATAGCGCGATTGCAATCGCCACACGCTGGCGCATACCGCCAGAGAATTGATGCGGATAGGCTTTCAGCCTCTCGTCCGGCGATGGAATGCCCACCATGCCAAGCGTATCGCGCGCGCGCTGGCGGGCTTCCTCCTTCGAGACCTTCTTATGCGCCAGAACGGTTTCGATCATCTGCGTATCAATGCGCAGCACCGGGTTCAGCGTCATCATCGGGTCCTGGAAGATCATGGCGATGCGGTTGCCCCGCAAATCGCGCATTTCCTCTTCCGAGAGTTTCGCCAAATCGCGCCCCTGAAACAGGATGGACCCGCCCGCAATCCTGCCCGGCGGGTCAACCAGGCCGATGATGGAAAAGCCGGTGACGGATTTGCCGGAACCGGATTCTCCGACCAGCCCCATCACCTTGCCGCGGCCAACAGAAAAGGAAACGCCATCCACGGCCTTCACCACGCCAGCGCGGGTGAAGAAATGCGTCTGCAGATCGCGAACTTCGAGTGTAGGTGCCGTCATCTGCTTATTTCTTCAGCCGCGGGTTCAGCACATCACGCAATTGATCGCCAACCAGATTGATCGCGACAATCGTGATCAGCAGCGCAATGCCGGGATAGAAGGAAATCCAGTATTTGCCTGACAGCATATACTCATAGCCATTGGCAATCAGCAGGCCGAGTGATGGTTCCGTGATCGGCACCCCAAGGCCAAGGAAGGAAAGCGTCGCTTCCAGCGCAATGGCACGCGCCACCTGCATGGTGCCCACCACAATCAAAGGCGGCAGGCAATTGGGCAGCAAATGGCGAAACAATACGCGATGCGTCGGAAGCGCCAGGCATTGCGCCGCTTCAATATATTCGCGCCGCCTTTCGACCAGCGCCGTGCCGCGCACCGTGCGCGCATAATAGGCCCATTCCACCAGCACCAGCGCGATCACCACATTCATGATGCCCTTGCCCAAAAAGGCCAGGATCATGAGCGCCGCCAGGATGGTCGGGAAGGACAATTGCAAATCCACCAGCCGCATGATCACGCTATCGGTCCGCCCACCGGCATAGGCCGCGAGCAAACCAAGGGAAGCGCCAATCAGGCAGGCAATCAAGGCCGAACCCGCGCCGACGGTCAGCGAAATCCGCAAGACATAGATGATGCCAGAAAGCATATCGCGCCCCTGATCATCCGTGCCGAGCCAATAGGTGAAACCCGCACCACCCACCGTGCCGGGCTCCATCCGCCCATCCATGATGTCAAGCTCAGCCAAATCATAGGGGTTCTGCGGCGTGATCCAGGGCGCGAAAATGGCAAGCAGCGCAATGATGATGAAGACCACCAGCGCGCCAAGGGCGACCTTGCTTTCGGCGAATTCGGACACGAAGCGCCGAAAGGGCGTTTCCACCTTATCGGCGATTTTGGCGGGGATGACAGCGTCGCTCATGTGCCTTTGCTCTCCAGCCGGACGCGCGGGTCAAGCATTGAATAGGTCAGATCAACGATCAGGTTGATCGCGATGAACATCAGCACGATCATCATCAGATAAGCGACAATCACTGGCCTATCGAGCACATTGATAGAATCAATGATCAGCTTGCCCATGCCGGGCCAGGCGAAGACACTTTCCGTCACCACCGAAAAGGCGATGGTGCTGCCAAGCTCAAGCCCCACCACGGTCACGACCGGGATTAGGATATTCTTGAACACATGCACAAAGGTCACGCGCGCTGGCGAAAGCCCCTTGGCGCGGGCAAATTTCACGTAATCCATCAGCATGGTTTCGCGCACACCCGCACGCGTCAGGCGAATGACCAAGCTGATCTTGAATAATGAAAGATTGATCGCCGGCATCGCCATATGGCGCAGGCCATCCCAGGTCAGGAAGGACCATTGCAGCCCAAACAGGCTGCCGGTTTCCCCCCGCCCGGTAGATGGCAACCAGCCCAGATAAACCGCAAACACCATGATCAGCATAAGACCCACCCAGAAGGTGGGCAGCGAAAAGCCAAGGATGGAACTTGCCATGATCACACGGCTGAAGCGGCCTTCGGGACGAAGCCCCGCATAAAGCCCAAGCGGCAGGCCAATGATCAGCGCAATGATGGTCGCCCCGAACGCCAATTCCAGCGTCGCTGGCATGCGCTGCAAGATCAGCTTCAGCGCCGGTTCATTATAGACAAATGACCGTCCCAAATCGCCCTGCAGCGCCTTGGTCAGAAACACCGCATATTGCTGCCAGAGCGGCAGATCGAGCCCGAGCGCCTGCACCGCACGTTCACGCTCAATCTGGTCCGCATCCGGGCTGATCAGGATTTCCACCGGATCGCCAATGGCATAGACGCCGATAAAGACAATCAGCGACATCGCGAGCACAACAAGCAGTGCCTGCAAGACGCGCCGGACGAGGTATACGGTCATGAGCCCCTATCCGGTTCAGCGCGCCGCCGGGCGCACATCCTGCGCGCGCGTCAGCTCATCATTGCGGGCATCATGCGCCAAATGCCGGCGCATGGCCCAGATATTGGTTTGGATATGCAGCGGGATCACCGCCACATCCTCAGCCGCAATGCGCTGCGCTTCAATCACCAGCTGCACCCGCTTGGGTTCATCCAGCTCGACCAGGGATTGATCCAGCAGCGCATCCACCCGCGGGTTGGAATAACGCCCACGATTGGAAGACCCCCAGCCCTTTTCGCGCGTCTGGGTCGCCAGGATATTGCGCAGCGGATGTGACCCATCCGGGTTGGACCCCCAGCCGATCAAATGCGCGGAGAAATCAGCGCGGCCCGCGCGACCCACAAAAGTGGTCCAGGGCTGCGCTTCCACCGTGGTGCGCACGCCAATACGTGTCCACATTTGGCCAACAGCCTGAATGATACGCGCATCATTCACATAGCGATCATTCGGGCCATTCAATTGAATGCGGAAACCTTGCGGATAGCCGGCTTCGGCCAGTAAACGACGGGCGGCATCCGGATCAAAGGCCGGCGGGGTCACACCCGGCACATGGGTATAGACACCTTCGGGCAGAAATTGCCCTGCCGGCACGGCCGCCCCTTCCATCACGCGGTCCACAATCGCCTTCCGGTCAATCGCGATGGAAAGCGCGCGCCGCACACGCACATCCTGGAGCGGGTTCTTGCCGAGCGGCTTGCCGTCATTATCCGTGATGAAGGGCGAGTTCTCATTGGCTTGGCGCAAATGATCGAGGCCCAGGAAGATCAGCCTGAGCCCAACCGTCTCAGAAAGCGCAATCCGGTTATCCTGCCGGAGCTTCGCTAGATCCGATGTCGGCACCTGGTCAATGAACTCGACATCGCCCGCCAATAGCGCTGCCGTGCGCGCCGCGTCATTGGTGATCATGCGATAGATCACGCGCTGGAAGGGCGCACGGTCGCCCCAATAATTGTCGTTGCGTTCGAATTCAATCCGATCACCGCTGCGATGCGACACCACGCGATAGGGGCCCGTGCCGATGGCTGCACGGCCCGCATTGAAATCCTCGGTCGTCGCGTTCTGATGCGTCTCGCGGTCCAGGATGCGAACATTGGTCATGTCCAAGGGCATCAGCGGATGCGGCGCGGCGGTGCGGAAGCGGATGGTCAGCGGGTCCACAATCTCCATGGCTTGGATGGGCCGCGAATAAGCCGCGAAGGATGACGGGCTATTCGGCACATTGGGCAGGCGCTGCAGCGTGAAGGCCACATCCTCAGCCGTGAAGGGATTGCCATTATGGAACCGCACATTGGGCCGCAGCTTGAATTCCCAGACATTGGGCTCAACCGCACGCCAACTTAATGCCAGCCCCGGCAGGTTGTTCGACTTGGCATCCGTATTCACCAGCTTGTCGAAAATCGTGTCCGCCACCGCATTATTCGGCGAAAGCTGGTGGTAATGCGGATCAAGCGAGGTCACCGGCGCGGCCACCGCCATGGTGACACTTTGCGCCAACGCGCCCTGCGCCGAAAGGCCAACCAAAGCCGTACCAGCGGCCAGCGCCAGCTTGCGAAGTTTTCCCGTCATCCCAGACCCCCATTTGTTCTTGAGCCAGACCTCACTTCCTTCTAGCAGCCAGCGCTCGGCACCGCTAGCATCCACCCAGAACCGTACCAGGAGATTGCCGGCATGCCCCCCTCCCCGTCCCTGCTCCCTGCCCTGTCGCTGACTGCGGCCCTGCTGGCCTCCATCGGCACTTCAACCGCCCTGGCGCAGAACCTGACCATCGGGATCGGCGGGTCGCCCACCGCACTTGACCCGCATTTCTATAATGCCTCTCCCAATATCAGCCTGACGCAGCACATGTTCGACCGGCTGGTGGAACAGGATGCCGAGGCACGGCTGCAACCCATGCTGGCGCAAAGCTGGCGGCCCATTTCCGATACCGTTTGGGAATTCAAGCTCCGCCCCGGCGTGAAATGGCATGATGGGCGGGATTTCACCGCTGATGATGTAGTCTTCACCATCGAACGCGTGCCCAATGTGCGTAACAGCCCCGGCACCTTCGCTGGCATGATCCGCGCCATAACCCGCGCTGAAATCATTGACCCGCTGACCATACGCTTCCACACCGCCGCCCCGCATCCGCTGCTGCCGACCGAATTAGCCTCGGTCCAGATCATCTCCCGTCACGCCGGCACCGGGGCGGAGACCGAGGATTACAATTCTGGCCGCGCCGCGATTGGTACCGGCCCCTATCGGCTGGCGAATTACCGCCATGGCGACCGCACTGAATTCACCCGTAACGATAATTACTGGGCCGGTCCGCAGCCCTGGGCGCGGGTATCCTATCGCTTCATCGCCAATGACGCGTCACGCACCGCGGCCCTGCTGGCCGGCGATGTGGATGTGATTGACCAGGTGCCCTCATCCGACCTGGAACGCCTGCGGCGCGATCAACGCATCACGCTCTATGAAATCCAAGGGCTGCGCCTGATCTATCTTTGGTTTGATTATTCCCGCGCGGAAAACCCCATCCTGGTCAGCGACAATGAAGGCAAGCCCTTCACGCGCAACCCCTTCCATGATGTGCGCGTGCGCCGCGCGCTTTCCATGGCGATAGACCGCAATGCACTTACCGAACGCGTCATGGAAGGCACCGCCAAGCCGACCGGCCAATGGCTGCCACCCGGTGCCTTTTCCTATAACCCCGATGTCCCGGTACCGCGTTTTGACCCCGAAGGCGCGCGGCGCCTTTTGGCTGAAGCCGGCTTCCCGCAAGGCTTCCGCCTGACCCTGGCAGCACCCAATGATCGCTGGCCGAATGACGCCCGAGTCGCGCAAGCCGTTGCGCAAATGTGGACGCGCGTTGGGCTACGCACCGAAGTGCAAACCCTGCCCTGGACCACCTATGCCGCACGCAATTCACGCCAGGAATTCAACGCCCGCATGGGCGGCTGGGGCAGCGTGACCGGCGAGGCATCCTATATGCTGGTCAATATCTTCGGCACATTCGACCGCGAGAAACGCCGCGGTGCTGCCAATTCATCGCGCTATTCAAACCCTGCCCTTGACGCCCTCACCGAACGCGCCGCCGCCACGCTAGATGACGCCGAACGCGAGAAACTGCTGCGGGAGGCCGTGAAAATCGTGACCACAGATGAACAGGTGATGATACCGCTGTTCCAATTGGTCAATGTCTGGGCCGCCCGGCGCGGCTTTGCCTATACGCCGCGGATGGATGAACGGACCACGGCGATGGCGGTGAAGCCGGCGAATTGAAGGTGGGTCAGGCAAGGGCACGGTCAGGATGGGCAGTATGATGATACGCTCACCATAAGGAACGTAAGCGCGCCTTTGGTAAACCCCCTGGTACACAATCTTCCGAATGGGAGGAATGCCATGCAACAGATTGTGAAGCGGCGTAGCTTGCTCATGGCGCCTGCGGTTATGCCCATAATGTCTCGCCATGCCGCTGCGCAAAATTGGCGTCCTGCGCAGCCGGTGAGGATCATTGTGGCTGCCGCACCTGGAGGTACTCTGGATATTCATGCGCGTGCTGCGCAATCATTTCTGTCCACATATTTCGGACAATCCTTGATTGTGGAAAATCAAGGCGGCGGTGCGGGCCTGGTCGCAAGCCAAACAGTCGCCCGCGCGCAAGCCGATGGCCTGACGCTCATGGTCGCTTCCGGCGACGGGCTTATATTGCAAGATATTCTGGTTGGATCACGACATGGAAGGCCCGCATCAAGGTTAAGACCAGTAACCATGACCATAACGGCAGCGCAGCTTTTATGTACCCATCCCAAATCTGGCATTCGTACCATCAATGACTACTTTACTGCCTTACGGATGCGTGGTGACAAGGTGACGCTGGCGGTACCTGGCATTGGCGGCATCGCGCATATTATCAGTGAGATGGTCAATCGCGCCCTCGGGCTTGCGGTTACGCATGTGCCATATCGCGGCGGGGGGCCCGCAACCATTGATCTTCTGTCGGGGCAGGTGGATGCACAAATCATCACGCTACCAGCGGTCACCGCTTATGTCAGCGACGGACGGTTGATACCTTTGGCGGTTTCCACGCTGCAACGTGATCCTGCCATGCCGGATGTGCCCACATTTGCGGAAAGCGGTATCCCAGGCTTTGATGTACCCAGCACGCAAGGCGTTCTGGTGCCGTTAGAAACCCCCGATCACATTATAGACGCGTGGTACAGGGCATGGAAGGCGGCCTTGGATGATCCGGCCGTGAGGCAGCGCCTGGAAGCCCTTGGCTTTGTTATTCAAGCAACCACCCCCATGCAGTTTGATGCGGTACTGAAGGATGCTGAGAAGCGTTTTGCAGCGGTTATAGCCGCGGCTGGCATCAAGGGGGAGTAACCCGCCCAACCAGGGAGATAGGCTTGTCGCTTCGGGTTTCGTTTGGTCTCGCCCGTCGCGACACAGGCACGGACGTGCAGATCACGCGGGCGAAACATTGTCGGGTTTGTCGTTACCTATTCGCCCAAAGATGCACAAGCGCGCAAATCTAGGGCAGGCCTTTGCTTGGCGCTTGCAGTCCGATGCCATCAGGTGTTTACTTTGCTTGAAAGCCTTCCGGCACGCACCGGATCGAACAGGGGAAGCGGGCCGTGACACAAGTCCCCATACAGGTGAGATGGTGAGATACCTGCTCCAGCGGCTTGGGCTTGTGCTCGTCACGTGCCTGTTCATTTCGGCATTGACCTTCGTGATTATTCGCCTGCTACCGGGCGATTTCGTGGACGCCTATATCGCCAATCTGACCGCGAGCGGCATTTCCGTATAGCAGTAACAGGCCGAGGCGATGCGCCGTGAATATGGCCTGGACCAGCCTGTCTTGATCCAATATGCGCACTGGATGGGCCGTGTCATCCAGGGTGATTTCGGCGTTTCCATGGTTTGGCGTCGCCCCGTAGCGTAGGCCATCGGCGATCGGCTTTGGCTCACCATGGTGGTATCCCTCGCCGCGCTTTTCTTGACTTGAGCGATTGCCCTGCCCATCGGCATTTATTCAGCGGTTCGACAATATTCGATTAGCGATTATATCTTCACGACGCTTGGTTTCTTATTCGCATCATGCGCGCCAATCTTTTCGATGAATTGCGGCGGCCCTATGTGGTAACCGCTCGCGCAAAAGGGCTTACAGAAAAGCACGTGGTCCTGAAATATCCCGTGCGCGCGGTCCTGAACACTTTTGCCAGTTCTGTGGCTTATCTTTTTCCGTATTTGGTCTCTGGCAGTATCGTCGTGTCCCTGGTCTTGGGGTTACCAACCGCGGGCCCATTGCTGCTGCAAGCATTGGTTGCGCAGGATATGTTCCTGGCCGGTGCCATTGTGCTGTTGCTTGGCGTCATGACTGTCATTGGTACCCTGATTTCCGACGTACTCCTGATATGGATAGACCCACGAATCAGGTTGGAGGGACGCGCATGACAGCCGCGGACCCATCAGCCAGCGCAGCGCAGGATCGCTGGGCAGAAGCCACGCAACTGAAGCTGACCTGGTGGCGCTTTCGGCGGCATCGTCTTGCCGTCATCAGTCCATTTGTCATCATTATCTTCGATCTGATTGCAGCTTTTGCGGATTTTCTCGCCATCAATGATCCGCATACCACCGATGCGCGGCGCAGCTTTATCCCGCCCCAGGCCATTCATTTTTTTGATGAGAACGGCTTCAATCCGCATGTGTATGGTCTGCGCGGTATGCATGACCGCCAGACCTTCCAACTGGTCTATACCCCCCCGACACCAGGTGTTGTCGGACTCTCGCCCGCCTTTATGGGCGTAAGGGTGGTGAGTGAAAGGCTTGAGAACGTGCCAGCGCGCACTGGCGTATCACAGCATATCCGCAGCCCTTGGGGCGCGCGTCCGGAGTAATGTTTCTTCAAATCCTGAGGGCATAGGGTCAATGGGATTTGATGCCATTACTTTGCTGCAAGGGAGAATTAAGCCGGACGCATCGCCTATGTAGGGGGCCGAAGCTGAGCCCAGGGCCGCGCCGTTTCCTGAACGGCCGCCAAGCGCATCACATCCGTCTCGGCACCCCAGCGCCCAACGATTTGAAGCGCCGTCGGTAATCCATCTGTGGCAAAACCCGAGGGTATGCTTATCGCCGGATGACCAGTCAGATTGAACGGATACAAAGCCGAATTCCAACCCAGCCTTGTGATGCCACATTTCACACCATCCACTTCCACCTCGTCATTGGCAGCATCGAAACCAACATCTAGTGCTGTACGTGTTGTTGTTGGCATCACCAAGGCGTCATAGCGCGCAAGAAGGTTCTGGATGGCACGATAAAGTCGCCCGCGCGCAAACTGCGCGTTGCGAAAATCAGCAACCGAATATTGCGCGCCACGTTCCATGAAAGCCAGTGTCACCGGGTCCATCTGATTCTGCCAGCGCGGCAAGTATTGCGCACAAAAGACCGTAAAATTCGCCTGGTAGAGAATGCGTCCTTCAAGTTCAATCCAGTCAATCGCGTCCGTAATTTCTTCTATGATGGCGCCGCGTTCCTCATAGGCTTTCAGTGCAGCTTCGGTATTAGCCTGTACGTCGCGTGAGACACGCGGATTGGCGCAGCGTCTTATATAGCCAAGGCGAATACCGGAAAGATCATCGCCCATAAGTGCGGGCGACAAGCGCTGCTGGTCCTTGCCCGCTTGGCTCCACGGATCCTTCGGTGCCGGGCCGCTCAGAATTGCATGCATGATCCCCGCATCGGTCACGCTGCGGGCTAGGGGACCTGCATAGACATTATTGCCAAAGGCATCCCGCGCGGTTTCATAAGGTACAGTGCCCAAAGTGGGCTTAAGCCCCACCAAGCCTGTACAAGCGGCCGGACCGCGGACGGACCCGGCACCATCCGTACCCAGCGATATCGGCCCAACGCCGGCGGCAACGGCTGCGGCGGAACCACCCGAAGATCCTCCTGGCGTTCGCTCGAGATTCCACGGATTGCGCGTCATACCAAAAGCGGGGCCATCCGTCAGGCCCTTAACGCCGAATTCCGGCGTAGTGGTTTTTGCAAAAACAATCGCGCCAGCATCGCGCAACCGCCGCACCAAGACATCGTCCTGGCTGGCCGGCGCTGCATCTGCAAAAATCGCTGAACCATGCCGTGTAGGTGTGCCCTGCACATCCAATAGATCCTTGATGCTGATTGGTACACCATGCAGCAGACCAAGTGCTGCGCCATCCGTCACGGCCTGCTCGGCACGCCGTGCCGCACTACGCGCTTCTTCATCCAGTATCATGGTAAAGCAGTTCAGGCGCTCCTGCTGTTGATGGGCGGCGGCGAGGATCGCCTCAAGATACTCCACTGGTGAAAGTTTGCGCATTCGTATCAGCATCGCCGCGCGCGTTGCGGTCATGAACAAAAGATCGTCTTGGGCCATAGCTGCCTCCGCTACCATGTCGCCAGCCTAAACGCGTATTTGGGCATTGTGGAAGGCCCAAGGTGACGATAGGCTTCCAGCACGGAAGAAAAATAAGGGGAGCCGAAAAATGGTTGGAAGCATGATTGGGCGTCGTACAGCTCTTGCTGGGACTGCGGGGCTGATGACCGCCGCATTGATCCGCCCGCGTGAAGCGCGCGCCAGCAAGGCCGTGAATGTCGTCTTGGAATCCGAAGTTACCATTCTTGATCCCCATTTCATCACTGCCGCCATTACCCGGACTTTCGGGTTGCATGTTTTTGACATGCTCTACGCCATGGATTCGAAGGGCAATATCCAGCCCCAGATGGTGGAAGCGCATCAGCTATCCTCAGACCGGCTGCGTTGGGATTTTCGCCTGCGTGCAGGCTTGAAGTGGCATGATGGAACGCCGGTTACCGCGGCGGATTGTGTCGCCTCGCTCAATCGTTGGATGCCGCGTGATGCTTTGGGGCGTACGCTGCGCGCTGCGCATGAACGCATCGAAGCGCCTGATGCGCGCAACTTTGCGATTCATCTGAAGGAACCCTTTCCACTGATGCTCCAGGTATTGGGCAAGCCCAATGCGCCGCTGCCCGTTATGATACCGGAAAAGCTGGCGCGCATTCCGGGCGATCAACGTATCACCGAGGTACTTGGGTCAGGGCCATTCAGGTTCCGTGCGGATTTGTGGCGGCCTGGTAGCCTGATGGTGCTGGAGAGGAATCCGGATTACATCCCCCGCCGTGAGATCCCGGATTTTCTCGCAGGCGGCAAGGATGTGAAGATTGATCAGCTTCTGCTGCGCGTCATGCCGGATCAGGCAACCGGCGCGACCGCCTTGATGGCGGGAGAGATTGATTACCAACAATACCTTCCCTTCGATCTTCTGTCCCGGCTGGAACGTGCGCGTGGCGTCAAGCTCATGAGCTTCGGCGGTGTCGAGCAATTTCAGGGAAATTTCCGGCTGAATCACGCGGCTCCACCCTTTGATGATCCCGCGATCCGCAAGGTGCTTTGGAAGCTTGTGGATCAGAACGCCGTGCTGACGGCCATTGGCGTGCCGCCGCAACATCGTGCGCCGCAATGCCCTTCCTTTTGGATGTGCGGTGCGCCACTGACAACAGGTGCTGGCGCGGCAGGCGCGGGACTGGACATTGAAGAGGCCAGGGCGGAACTTCGCGCGACATCCTATCGGGGGCAACCCGTTATCATCCTGGAAGTTGGTGGTTCCATCAGCCAGACAGCTGCGATGGTTTTGGCGCATAATATGCGCCAAGTTGGGTTCACCGTTGACGAGCAGGTGATGGATTGGGGTACGGTTCTGGCGCGTCGTGCTCGGCGGGATAATTGGTCAATGTTTTCTGTCTATTCGAATGGCACCGATATGTTGTCGCCGCTGACGCATTTCTATGTTGCCTCTACTTGCGCGGATTTTCCCGGCTGGTCCTGCGACAATGCTGTGCCGCCAATGCTTCAGGCTTTTGCGCGGGCTGAAGATGATGCCACCCGCAAGCGGATTGCATCCGAACTACAGGAAGCCATGTATCGCCTGACGCCAAATGTGATGTGGGGACAGTTTTCGATCCCCGCTGGATATCGAACAACGCTGAAGAATATGATCGAGTCCGCCTATCCAATGTTCTGGCAGGTTGAAAAAACCTGATGCACGCGGGGCTTATCCGGGACGGATTTGGTCGTGTTACCGATAAGCCTTGTGCTCAAGATTGAACAATGGTGAGCCCTCATGGAACGGAGAGAGATCATGCCTAAGATTGGGATCAAAATGCCGCGCCGCGCCTTGCTCGCCGCTGCACCGCTTACCTTTGTTGGCGCTGCTGCCAAGGCGCAAGCAGTTTGGACGCCACAGCAACCCATTCGTATCCTCATTGGCTATGCGCCTGGCGGTGCTGTGGATATTCTCGTGCGTATTGTCGCTGAGGGGCTGCAACGGGTCCGCGGCGTCAGCGTCATCCCCGAAATCCGCAGCGGCGCCTACGGCTTCATTGCAGCCCAGGCTGCGGCACGCGCCGCACCGGATGGGTATACATTGGCGAGTGCGATTATGGGCATGATGTGCGTGGCGCCTGCCATACCAGGCATCCCGATTCCACTTGACCTCGATCGTGATCTTACCCCGGTCACGGCGCTTGCCGGAACGCCCATGGCGCTTGTCGCGCGCCCGGACGCGCCCTTCAATGATCTTGAAGGCCTTGCCGCTTTTGCGCGTTCTCGGAACGGGGCTGCAACTTTTTCCTCGGCTGGGAATGGCTCCATCAATCATTTGGGCGGCGCCCTGATTGCGGGCGCACTTGGCGTGCAGATGACGCATGTATCCTATCGCGGTGGTGCGCCCGCCGCCTTGGATGTCTCCGCCGGGCGTATTGACATCATGGTTGCCAATGTTGCTGAAGTGGCACCCGCCATTCGCGCAGGTCAATTAAAGGGCATCGGCGTCACCGCAAGGGAAGCCTCGCCCCTGATGCCGGAATTGCCGCCATTGGCCGGAAAGCTGCCGGCGCTTGAAATCAATAATTGGTTCGGCTTGGCGGGGCCTGCAGGATTGCCAAGGGAAATCCGCGATGGCCTTGCGACCGCCTTCGCTGCAACCTTGGCGGACCCTCAAACTGCCCGCACCTTGGTGGAACGCGGCTTGCTGCCGCTTAGCGAAAACGGTGCAGTGTTTGAGGAGCGTATCAAACGTGATCGCGAAGCCTGGCGCCGTGTTGTACAAGCCAATAACATTCGCGGCGATTGACGCCCTTTTACATCGAAGTCTTCTCTCTCGATTGGATTGGAAATATGTCTGCGCCTCTTTCACTCGGTATTGATATTGGTGGCACCTTCACGGACTTGGTTGTTCTGAACCCAAATGATGGCCGCGCGATCATCTGGAAGGAGAGTACCACGCCCGATGATCCGGCGCGTGGCACCATGCTCGGCCTCCAGCATCTGCTCAAAAAAGGTAATATCGCGCCCGCTTCCATTGGCCGTGTGGTGCATGCCACTACGCTTTTTACGAATGCGCTGATCGAAAGAAAGGGTGCGCTGACAGGACTTTTGACCACCGCCGGCTTTGCGGATGTTCTTGAGATTGGCCGTGAACGTAAATACGAACTCTATGATCTGTTCCTGGAAATGCCGAAGCCTTTAGTAGCAAGGCCCCTGCGCCGAGAAGCGCATGAGCGGTTGGCGCCAGATGGGCAGGTTGAAATTCCGCTCGATATGGAAGCGATGGTACGAGAGGTCGCGTTTCTGGTAGATGCTGGTGTCACCAGCCTTGCCATTTGCTTCTTGCATGCTTACGCCAATCCAATCCATGAACGCATGGCGGCAGAGGCGATCAGACAAAGATTTCCAAGCCTCTCGATCACCTTATCATCGGATATTGCGCCAGAGATTCGGGAATATCCACGCTGCGTGACGACCGTCGCAAATGCCTATGTGCGGCCAATCGCCGAAATATATCTTGAGAATTTGGAGAGGGCGCTGAAACAAGTCGGCGTAGCTGGATCGCTATTTCTGATGCTGTCCAATGGCGGCTTAACCCATGTTGCTGAGGCAAAGCGCGCGCCGGTGCAGTTGCTGGAAAGCGGCCCGGCGGCTGGCGCGCTTGCCGGGGCGTGGTTTGGCCGGCATGCCGGGCTGGATCGTGTCCTGGCTTTCGATATGGGCGGAACCACGGCCAAGCTTGCCCTGGTGGATGATGGTGAGCCCCTGGTGGCTTGGGGCTTTGAGGCAGCGCGCACCAAACGTTTCCTCCGCGGCAGCGGCCTACCCATTCAAATTGCCACCGTGGAGTTGATCGAAATCGGCGCCGGCGGCGGTTCCATCGCGCGCCGCAGTGACCTTGGCACGCTGCATGTCGGGCCCGAAAGCGCAGGTGCTCAACCCGGGCCAGTCTGTTATGCCAGGGGTGGGCAGGAACCGACTGTGACGGATAGCGATTTATCGCTCGGCTATTTGAATGCGGATTTCTTCCTTGGTGGCGCAATGCAGATTGATTTAGCGGGCGCGGAACGGGCACTCGGGTCGCTTGCCAGTAGCATGGGCTTGGAAGCCTTGCGGGGAGCCTCTGGCATCCATGATGTGGTGAATGAAAACATGGCAGGTGCCGCGCGTGTGGCGATCGCAGAGCGCGGCCGTGTGCCGCAGGACTACGCCTTGCTTGCCACAGGCGGCGCCGCGCCGGTGCATGCCTGGCATGTTGCGCGCAAACTTGAGATCAAGCGTGTCATTTGCCCACCCGGCGCCGGTGCCGGCAGCACGATTGGTATGCTGATGGCGCCCGCCCGTATTGATCGTGTAGCGTCCTTCAACATGCCGCTCGCCAGCGCAGACCTAAGTGCGGTTGATGCGATCTTCTTCGGATTGGAAAAGGATGGCATGGCGGTTATTCACGAAACGGGCGCTGATATGGCAAAGGCTCGTCTGCGGCGTTTGGCTGATATGCGCTATATCGGACAGGGTTTTGAAATCACCGTGATGCTCGATGCGGAACTCGATCAGCAGGGCATACTTGCCGCGTTTGAAACAGCTTATGGAAAGCTATTTGGCCGAACACCACCAGGGGCGGCGGTGCAATTCGTTGCCCTTCGCGTATCTGTAACTGCCCTCATGCCTGGTGCTGGGGGTAAGCTGCGCTTGGATGGGCAGGGCTCCGGTGATTCGGCGCTCAAGGGCTATCGCGATGTCTATTATGCCGATCTTGAAGAAAAGCGCAGCACGCCTGTTTATGATCGTTATGCCCTGGCGCCCGGCACACACATCACCGGTCCTGCGGTATTCGAGGAAAATGAGAGCACCTTCATCGTTGGTCCCGGCGCGCGTATTTCGCTTTTACCTGAGGGATCAATCATGGCGGAGTATGTGTCATGATGAGGGAGACGCCACGCCAATTTGATGCTGTGGAACTTGAACTGCTCTGGCGCCGACTGATATCACTTGTGGATGAAGCCGCGGCGGCACTGGTGCGGACAAGTTTTTCGACGCTAGTCCGTGAGAGCTATGATTTTTCCTGCATTGTGACAGATGCAACCGGGCAGAGCCTAGTGCAGGCAACAGAGAGCATTCCAAGCTTTATCGGCACATTGCCGGAAACGGTGAAGCACTTCCTCAAATTCTTCCCGCCGGAAACGCTCAATCCGGGTGATGTCCTGATCACCAATGATATCTGGCTCGGTACTGGGCATTTGCCCGATATCACCGTCGCCAAGCCGATTTTCCGTTACAGCAAGCTGGTGGCTTTTAGTGCGTCTACCGCGCATGCGCCGGATATAGGCGGCAAGATCCGTAGCCCCGAACCGCGAGAAGTTTTTGAGGAAGGCTTGCAAATCCCCCCCTTGAAACTCATGCGTGCCGGGGAAGTGGATGAGACGCTTGCCACAATCCTGCGCAAGAATGTGCGTACCCCTGAACAGACCATGGGCGATCTTTGGGCGCAGGTTGTTGCCCTGGATTTGATGGAAGAACGCCTTCATATCCTGATGGAGCAGGCAGGGCTTGATGATCTTGCTACATTGGCTGCAGAAATTCATGCGCGTTGCGAAGCGGCAATGCGTTCCGCCATCGCTGCCCTACCTGATGGTACCTACAGCAGTGAATTGCAGACCGATGGCCTGATGGATAAACCCGTCACACTGAAGCTTTCCCTCACGATTGAGGGTGATCGGATCATTGCCGATTATACCGGGACGGATGCACAGGTGGATCGGGCGATCAATTGTGCGCTCTGCTACACTTATGCAATGACCATGTATGGGGTGAAGGTTTGTACCAGTCCCAATCTGCCGAATAATGAAGGCGCCTGGCGCCCGATTTCCATCATTGCGCCTGATGGCTGCATTGTGAACCCGGTATTTCCCGCTTCAGGTGGTTCGCGGATGCTGATCGGGCATTATCTTCCTATGCTGGTATTTGGCTGCCTTGGGCAGATTGTACCCGAACGTGTCATGGCAGCTTGCGGATCGCCCATGTGGGGCATGAACCAGTCAGGCGTCAATGCGCATGGCAAGCCCTATGCCAATATGTTTTTCTATAATGGCGGCATGGGTGCCAATATGCGTGGCGATGGCATATCCTGCCTTTCCTGGCCTTCGAATGTTTCATCTACCGCCATCGAAATCACTGAACACATTGCGCCCCTGCGTGTTCACTATAAGCGTCTGCGTCCAGATAGCGGCGGGCAGGGGCGGCATCGTGGTGGGCTTGGTCAGGAAATCGCACTGGAAAGCCGATCAGAAACGCCGATTGCTGTTTCATTCCTTGCAGAGCGCACAATCTTTCCGGCCTTTGGCATTGAAGGTGGGCAAGCCGGCGCACCCGGCGTGCTGCGCATCAATGGGGATAAGGTGGATCCCAAAAAGCAATACGTTCTGTCGCGAGGTGATACCGTCATCCTGGCAACACCAGGCGGCGGCGGACATGGTGATTCCGAGCAACGCGATAGGCTGGCGCGTGAGGATGATATAAAGGCTGGGTATACCTCGCAGTAGCGCGGTCTGCGCATAACGCGCTGCGAGGACATATTGGTATCGTGAGCTTTGTCTTCGATTATACCTTATTCGTGATCAATCTATGGCCGGAGTAGCCTCATTATGGATCAGTAGTCTCGGTTGCGTCGGGCGGGGCCTCGCGTGACGGCGCCTCTTTAGATGATCAGTGCGGCACCTAGCGACCAGTAAGCAAAATCAGCACTGTCACGTGCAGTGCATTCGCCCAACCTAAATGATCCAGGACCTAGGCCCTGATATGTTGCGCTCTTCGAGGAGCCAAGTGTTCAAGGCTCTCAATGGAAGTCGGGTTATCAAGCGCGGTAAGATCGCCTGGTGACTTTCCGGTATAAATATTCCGGATGACACGCCGCATGACCTTCTGGCTGCGCGTTTTCGGCAATTCGTTCAAAAGATGCACTGCTGCCGGACGGAAAGCGCGGCTGAGGCGCGCTTCAATGGCGCGCGCCGCAAGTTCTGGTAATTCCTCTGGTGCATCTGGCTTAGGTACCAGGAACACCACCAATACCTGACCTTTGGCAGCATCCTCAATGCCAATTGCCGCGGCCTCGGCAACGCCTGCCACGCCCAGCAGAACCTCCTCAACTTCCGCTGATCCAAGCCGTTTGCCAGCAATCTTGAGCGTATCATCCGATCTGCCGCGAAGGAAAAACAAGTCATCCTTGGTTCGAATGGCGAGGTCACCATGCACCCAGGTATCGGGAAACTGCGACCAATAGGTTTCAAGATAACGGTCCCGATCGCGCCAAAAGGCCTGCGTCATACCAACAAAAGGGGCGATTACGACGAGCTCGCCCACTGCGTCACGCAGCGACTGTCCCTGCGTATCAAGCACATCAACGCGTATCCCCGGAGAGATGGAATTGAAGCCGGAGGGTATGATAGGTCGCACTACTACATTCGAAAGCAAGCCACCTGATACTTCCGTGCCACCGGTATAATTGATCACGGGGCAATGCCTGGCACCCACTTCGTTTTGGAACCAAAGGAAATGCTCGGGATCAATGCCTTCCCCCGCCGTGATCAAAAGGCGTAATGACGAACGGTCTGGCTTAAGAGCTTGATCGCAATGTAGCCGCAACGCCCTGATCAGAGTGGGTGAGGCTCCATAATGGCTGACCTGGTGGCGCTCAATCAAGCCAAGCATGCGCGACCAATCCGGAAAATCCGGCGCGCCGTCATAACAAACCAAGGTAGCGCCGCGCATAAGAGCAGAAGTCAGTATCAGCGACCCGGCGATCCATCCCATATCGGCGGGCCAACAAAAGCGATCGCCTGGTCCGATATCGAAATGAATTGTAGCATCATGGGCAATCTTAAGCGGAAAACTGCCATGCGTATGTACCGCACCCTTAGGCTTGCCGGTAGTGCCTGAGGTATAGATGACCATCATGGGATCATTCGGATCCATGGAGATGGGTAAATCAGAATCAGGGGAAGTTTCAATCTCCCTCCAAGGAATCGCATCTGGTATGGTGGAACCTTCCGGTGCATCGCCAAGCAGGATGAGGTATTGAAGCGCCGGCAGCATTGGGCGTACATCACGAATGATGGCCGCTATATCAACAAAGCGGCCTCTCCGCATGAAGCCCGCCGTGGCAATAAACGCCTTGGCGTCACAGCCCGAAAGGCGTGATCGAATCGCATCCACACCAAAGCCACTGAAAAGCGGTGCAGCAATTGCACCAAGGGCAGAAATGCCCAGAAAGGAAATTACCGCTTCGATCCCGCCTTGCATCAGCAAGCCTATACGATCACCGCGCCCCAAGCCAAGGCGTCGTAAGCCGGCGGCAAAGCCAAGGACGCGTTGCCGCAATTCCGTATAATTCAGGTGAATGATGCGGCCATTTTCGCATTCAGCCACGATGGCCGCTTGATCCTTCGTGGTAGGATCATCGGCATAGGCAAGGATGGTATCCACCCAGTTCAATGCGCCGCCAGGGAACCATTTCGGAAAAGGCAAGCCCTCTGATAAATCCACATAGGCTTCAGGGGCACAGCGCCACTTGATACCAAGAAAGCGGTTCACTTCCTGCCAATAGGCAGCGGGATTTTCAATGGAAAACTGATAAAGCGCATCATAATTCGGCAAGCCAAGCCGTCGGATCAGTTTGGTGACCTGCGCGCGCTCAATTATCTCCTGCGGCGGCTGCCAGACCTCGCTCATTTCGGGGGCTTCCCACAAATCTCTGCACCAGCCCAGGCTTCCATGAAGGTCGCGAGTTCCGACATATCGCGAGCGCCAGCACCCTGGCTTGCAGCGAAGCGCCATAAGCGCGATGTCTGTTCAAGCCCCCACATTGGGACGTTCAGCCGTTTGGCTTCCTCAAGGCCGAGACTCACATCCTTGTCTAGCACATCAATGGTGGCACCGTAGCCAAAGCGGCGCGATAGAATACATGCCATGACCTGTTCCGAAACATAACTCCGGCCTGTGCCGGCATTCACCACATCTACCATCAGATCTGCGTCAAGGCCGCCCTTGGCGCCCATCGCGAAGGCTTCAAACGCCGTTACCATATTTGCTGCCACAAGCATGTTATTGACAAGTTTCATCAATTGCCCCGCGCCAATTTCCTCGCCCAGCCGAAAGACTTTTTTGCCCATCTTCAAAAGAATAGGTCCTAATTCATCTATCAGCGCCGCCTTGCCAGCCGCCATCATTACGAGACTGCCTGCACGTGCGCCTGGCGGACCACCGCTAATGGGCGCGTCAACAAAGCCTATCTTCCGGCCTTCAAGCTGCTGCCCGATGCGATGCACTGCCCTTGTGCCAATAGTGGACATCTCCGCATGGATGCGAACGGATTTACCATGAATAAGGCCATCTGCACCAAAGGCTGCTGCTTCGCTGATTTCTGCACTTGGCAGGCATGCAAAAATGATTTCAGCCTCATCTGCCATCGCCTTCGGTGATGTGAAAGCGCGTGCCCCACGCGCCACAAACACTGCCATGGCGTCTGGCCGCGGATCATGCACGTGCAGAAGGATATCCGGTCCAAACAGACGCTCCGCCATCGGTGCGCCCATTTGGCCCAGACCCAGAAAGCCAATTTTGAGAGGCTGTGGCATCACACGCTCACCAGCCCGCTATCCACCGGCAAGACAATGCCAGTCACGATGCGACTCTCATCGGATGCAAGATACAGGGCAGCCTGCGCCATATCTATCGGCTGACCAAGACCAAGAAGATGCATATCTGAAAGTTTCTGCGCCGCCGCATTTCCAGCAACGATCTTTTGGACGCGTTCCGTCAAAGTGATAGTCGGCGCTATGGCATTTACGCGTATTTTTTGTGGGGCAAATTCAACCGCCAGTGAGCGTGTCAGGGACAGCACCCCGCCTTTCGCCGCAGTATAGCAATCCCGACCAGGAAACCCAATGAGGGCAACAACAGACGCCATATTGATGACCGATCCGCCGCCGCTTTTGGCAATCTCCGGAATGCCAAAGCGGCAGCCCAAGAAGGTGCCAAAAAGATCAAGTTTTATAGCGCGCCAAAATTCCTCGATTGGGGCGCGAGTAACATCGCCATCAATCTCGGTTGAGCCACCCGCATTATTGTGCAGAACATGCAGGCCGCCGTAATGCTGGGTGCCTTTGCGAATTGCCGCTGCGATACTATCCGGCTCGCTGACATCGGTTTGCATCGCAATGGCTTCGCCGCCCGCACGGGAAATGCGTTGTGCTGTCTCCTCGCCGGTCACCGCATTGATCTCAGCAATAATGACCTTTGCCCCTTCCTCGGCAAATACTTCGGCCGTACTGCGCCCGATCCCTGTTCCCGCCCCGGTAATGAGAGCTATCTTTCCTGCAAGACGCGCCATGGAACGTCCTCCCCAATCCTTCCGAAGTATGACGCTGTGGCTGCCGCTTCGGCAAGCGCCCTATCTGGTGAGGGAAGGGCTTGCGGAGACTGCACTTTTGATCCCAACATCCATGTAATCGAGGAGGAAAGCCAATGGCACATCATCATGTTTCCCGCCGCCTGATCCTTGGCGCCACCGCCACGGCGGGGCTTGCAGCACCGTCCACGCTGCGTGCCCAGGCACCGCAGGTGAAAATCGGCGTACTGACAGATATGAGTTCCGTCTACGCCGACTATGCCGGACAGGGTTCGGTTGAAGCGGCACGCCTTGCCATTGCGGATTCCGGCATTCAGGATCGGGTGCAGCTTGTCTCTGCTGACCACCAGAACAAGCCCGATGTTGGCTCTACACTTGCGCGAACCTGGTTTGGCGGCCAGGGCGTTGATGCGATTTTTGATTGCCCGACATCCTCGGTTGCGCTTGCCGTCAATACCGTTGCCGGTCAGGCCAAGAAGCTCGTCTTCTTCAGCACAGCGATCATTGATCGCCTTACAGAGGAAGATTGCAATGGCTATGGGCTTTCCTGGACATGGGATATTTATTCCGTGGCGCGCAGCTCCGTCATATTACAGCGCCGTCGTGGCATGGATAGCTGGTTCCTGATCCATCAGGATTATGCGGCCGGCACCGCGATGGCAGCAATGGCGCGGTCTACATTGGAAGCCGAAGGCGGACGTGTGGTGGGCCAAGTCGCGCACCCGCTGGGTGCCACTGATTATTCCGCCTTCCTGCTACAGGCGCAGGCCAGTCGCGCGAAATTCATCATGTTGACCGCGGGTGGATCGGATTTGATCAACCTGCTGAAGCAGGTACGCGAATTCGGACTGATCCAGCGCGGCCAGCAAGTTGGTACGATGTTTACGGTCATCACGGATGTGCACAGCATTGGGCTTGAGGCGCTGCAGGATTTGAATTTTGTGACCGCCTTTTATTGGGATCGCGATGATCAGACGCGTGCCTTTGCACGGCGTTTCTTTCCCATTCGCCAGAAGCAACCAACGATGTTCCAGGCGGGCGTTTATTCGGCCGTTTCCCAGTACCTGAAAGCCGTTAAGGAAACCGGCAGCACCCAGGCCGAGGCTGTACGTGCCCATATTCGGGCCAAGCCTTTTGAGGATTTTTTCGCCCGGAATGCTCAGTTGCTTCCCAATGGACGCCTGGTTCATGACATGCTGATCGGGCGTATTAAGAAGCCATCTGAACAAAAATATCCCTGGGATTATTATGAGGTTCTCGGCGTAGTCCCAGCAACGGAAGCCTTCCGGAAGATCGAAGAAAGCAAGTGTCCAGCAGGGAACCGCTTCTGATGGAATTGGGGCTGCGCGGACGTAGGGCGCTGATTACTGGGGCATCCAAGGGTATTGGGCTTGCCTGTAGCGCGGCCCTGGCTGAAGAAGGCTGTGATGTCATTTTGGTATCGCGTAATGCGGCGGATCTTGAAAAGGCCGCGCAGCATATTCGCAGCAAGAGCAATGTGAGCGTCATCTGTCACGCCGCTGATCTTTCGGTCAGCACTGCCATTACCGAATTGACTGCAAACTATCCGCATATTGATATCCTTGTGAATAATGCGGGCGCCATTCCTGGTGGCTCGATTGATGCGGTTGATGAGGCGCGCTGGCGCCATGCCTGGGATCTGAAGGTCTTTGGCTATATCAATATGACGCGGGCATATCTGGCGCTGATGCGCCCAAGGCGGTCTGGCGTAATCATCAATATGCTCGGGCTGGCGGGGGAAAAGCCGGATTCGGCATATATCGCGGGGTCCGCTGGCAATGCCTCGCTCATGGCATTCACGCGCGCGCTGGGCGGCACAAGCCCGGCTGACAATATTCGCGTGGTGGGCGTCAATCCTGGGCCGGTATTGACCGAAAGGTTGGAGACGCTCCTGCGCAACAAGGCACAGGTTGCCTATGGCAATGAATCGCGCTGGCAGGAATTTCTGAGCCCACTTCCTTTTGGCCGCGCTGCGCATGTGGATGAAGTCGCGGCTATGACAGCCTTTCTTGCATCCGATCGGGCGTCTTACATCTCTGGCACTATTGTCACGATTGATGGCGGTGCTGCCAATCGAGGCTCAGTATTCTGATTGGCTCCTCAGACTGGGCTATCAGGAGGGAAATTTGGCTTACGCTTTTCCTGATGTGATGCCAGGCCCTCATGCACCTCGGGCCCACTGAAGCCCAAGAATTCAAGCGCCAGTGAAGCATCGAAAATTGGCCCGGCCTGACGCAACCAGTTGTTGAGCGAGTATTTGGTCCACCGAATGGCACTTTGCGCGCCTTCTGCCAGACGTGTCGCCACAGCAACAGCCTTGTCATCCAAGGCGGCATCTTCAACCGCCATTGAAATCAGGCCGATACGCTCTGCTTCGGCACCCAGCAATTGGTCGCAGGTCATAAGATAGTATTTTGCCTTTGCCATACCGCAGAGTAGGGGCCAAATGATTGCGGCGTGATCACCCGCCGCAACGCCAAGTCGCGTATGGCCATCCACGATCCGACAATCCTGCGTTGCGATCGAAACATCCGCGAGGATACCACAAACCAATCCGGCACCAACAGCGACACCCCGCATGGCGCTGACGACTGGCTTGTTGCAATCAATGATGGCGTAGACGATATCGCGCGCTTCTTTCCAGCCACGCGCGCGCGCTTCAAAGTCACTGGCGATGGCATCCACCATGGCGAAATCGCCTCCGGCGGAAAACACTGTCCCAGCACCGGTGATGATGGCCGCGTTGACACTTGGGTCGGCATCTATGTCCCGCCAGATTTGTACCAATTCCTGATGCATGACGGCATCTGCAGTATTCATCTTGCCGTTGTCCATCGTCACCCGCAAAACCCGCGGATGGGGCCTATCGAAGCGCAGGCGCTGATATTTCGCATAACGATCTGTCATCTTTTTTCCTTTACAAGCGGCACCAATTCAGCAAGATGAGCAAGGGCTTCCGGATTGACAAGGCTTGAGAGATCCCCCCATGGCATGCCGGAAAGCGTGGTGCGAATGATGCGCCGCATCACTTTCATGGAACGGGTTTTCGGCAAATCCGGCACAAAGACGACGCGTCTTGGCCGAAAGGAGACACCCATGACCGAGGCAACCCTGTCACGCAGTTCCGCCGCCAGTTCATTCGTCGCGCCAATGCCGGGTGCTGTGACGGCCACGCAAATGATGGCGGACCCCTGTATGGAATCGGGTATTGCCACAGCCGCGACCTCACTCACTTTTCCGCTCGCGATGACTGCATTTTCGATTTCGGTTGGGCCGACACGCTTGCCGGAGACCTTCATTGTATCGTCTGATCGCCCATGCAAAAACCAATAGCCATCCTGATCGCGCGAAGCCAAATCGCCCTGTACCCATAGCCCAGGGATTTGGCGCCAATAGCTATCAAGATAGCGTTCCTCATCATTCCAAAGGCCACGCGTTGTTCCGATGCAGGCCTGGCGCATCACCAATTCGCCCTGTTCGTCAATGCCAACACTTGTGCCATCCATGCGCACAATATCCCCACCAACACCGGGAACTGGTCCGTTGAAGCTACCTGGTTTTTGTGGGAATAGGATATTTGAAGCGACGATGGCGCACATTTCCGTGCCACCCGAAAAATTCATGATCGGCGCTCGACCACCACCAACCTTCTGCATTACCCAGGACCAGCTTTCGGTATCCCAAGCTTCCCCTGACGAAGGAATGACCCTTAAGGACGAAAGATCGAATTCCGCCAAACTGGCTTCGGCGTCGCGTCGCAACAGGCGGGCAAGCGTAGGTGCCGTACCAAAATGAGTGACGCGATGCCTTTCCATGAGCCGCCATAATCTACCAACATCTGGAAAGGTTGGCGCGCCTTCGGCAATGACCAAGGTTGCGCCAGCGCTTAAGCATCCAAGTACGGTCACGGTGCCACCGAACCAACCAAAATCGGTCGGCCAGAGCATCCGCTCGCCTGCCTTCAAATCCAGGCTAAGGCGCGCATCCTGTCCGATCTTGATGCCGAGCCCGCAATGAGTATGCACCGCCCCCTTGGGGAGCCCGGTGGTGCCGGAAGTATACATCAACAGTGCCGCTTGTTCGGCTGGCAATTCACGTATCGGTGCCTGTGATGACACAGATGTCAGATGATGAACTGAAATATCGCGCGGTTGTGCTTTAGGTTGCGTCGCATCAGGGCTGTCAAATACGATGACGTGACGCACCTGCGTATTTGTCCGTAACGCCTCATCCAATACCGACTTCATGGCAAGGGTTTGACCACGCCTTTGGGTCTTCGGCACGGTGAAAACAGCTCTGGCGCCCGAAAGGTTCAGGCGCTGCGCAATCGCTTCCGCACCAAACCCGGAAAACAATGGTAGTACAATACATCCCAAGCGCGCGCAGGCCATGAAAGCGGCCGCGGTCTCGGGCAGCATCGGCATATAAAATGCAATCACATCGCCAATACCCAACCCCAAGGCATCAAGGCCGGCAGCCAATCCTTCGGCTTGTCCATCCAACTCCACATAGGAAACATATCGTTCCCGACCATCTTCTCCCTGCCATATAACGGCGGGTTGAGCAGGTCTTTCGCGCGCAGCACGTCCAAGGGTATTCACGTAAAGATTGGTGGTACCACCAATACACCATTGTGGATGTTCGATGCCGGACGAAAGGTCCAACATCCGCGAAGGCTGCTTCATGAACCGAAAGCCAAGCCAGTCAGCAAGCTGGCGCCAGAAATTCTCAGCGTCCTGTGACGCGAACTGCTCCAGCGCCTGGTAATCGCGCAGACCGCAATGGCGAATGAAGCTCGTCCAATTCGCGTGTTCAATGATATCGGACGTTGGATACCAGGCGACACTCATATGCGCGGGTCTCTGACAAAGCTACAGTCAATGCGCTGCTTCGGCTGACATTTCCACCAATTCAATCAGGAGTCCGGCCGTGCTGGATGGATCAAGAAAGGCAATCCGATGTCCACCATGACCACTGCGCGGCACCTGATCTATCAGCTTGATACCTTTGTCGCGTAATTCAGTAAGCGCCGCTTCAATATCATCCACCTCAAGGCAAATATGATACAGACCCTCGCCACGATCTTGGATCCAACGGGAAGTCTGACTGTTTGGATTGTTTGACTCGATCAGCTCAAGCGCTGATTCTCCTATCGGCAACATAGCCAAGCGGACACCCGGGCCAGGCAGCGTTTCCTCATGGGAGCAGTGCAACCCTATGCGGCCCAGCGTGTCACGCACCGCATCAAGGTTACGCACCGCAACAGCAATATGCTCTACGCGCTTATACTTTATCATGGCTTTCCCCAAATCTCGTCGTGGATGTCCCGATGTTTCCGCCGGGTGCCACATGCCAGGATAGACTGCATCCAACCCAGGGCTGAACGCAAGCGACCCTCCGAGGGTATAAATTCAGGATTTTCCTGCGTTCTATTCAGGGGTGGATCGCTTGACGCAGGCCGCGCTGAAGGGACACCATGTCGGATGAAATAAACACGTGTGGGGAGGACGCAAATGAGGTCACTGGCATTCGGGCGTCGCGCAGCCCTGGCACTATTGCCGTGTCTTGGTGGCGTACCGCCTGTACGCGCGCAGGCCTGGCCAGCCGGAAATCTGCGACTGATGGTGCCATTTGGGCCCGGCGGTTCCACGGATGTTATGGGTCGCCTGCTGGCAACGGGCTTGCAAAGACGGCTTGGTGTTTCGGTCCTGGTGGAAAATCGCGGTGGCGCCGCAACCTCTATCGGTACGGGGGAAGCGGCACGCGCTGCGCCCGATGGTCAGAATTGGCTCGTCACATCCGATAGCTTTGCGGTTTTGCCCGCATTGGTGCCCAATCTAGCCTTTGACATCACGCAAGATTTCGCACCTGTCACGCTGATCGCAACTGCGCCTAATGTTATCGCGGTCCATCCTTCCAGGCCGTGGCAAAATCTAGGGGACATGCTTTCCGCAGCACGCGGCGGGCGGCTTTCCTATGCTTCCACTGGAAATGGTACGACTGGCCATTTGGCCATGACGCGATTTGCTGCGGCCAATGGCGTCACCTTGGCGCATGCAGCCTATCGTAGCGGCGGGCTTGCCTTGAATGATGCGGTGGCCGGGCATGTTGATATGATTATTGGTAGCGCTGCACTTTTGGCACCCATGCTGGCGGCAAATCGACTGAGACCGATCGTGCAGCTCGGTGGCGCAAGATTGCCCGCATTGTCCGAGGTACCGACATCTTCCGAAGCCGGTTTTCCCGATTTCCTTGCTGAAACCTGGTGGGGCGTTTTGGCGCCCGCGCGTACGCCTATAACGGCAATAAACCGGATGCTTGAAGAGATCCAAGCGATCTTTCGTGATGAAGCCACCGCCAAACAGGTGACAGAAACGCAGCAGGCAAGCTTAAGGTTGGATGGGCCGGAACCCATGCGCAGCTTCCTTGCCGGACAGATCACTGGCTGGGGAGATGTCATCAGAACCCATGCGATCAAGGCGGATTAGGCCATTATGCGCATTGCGCTGATTCATGCAGGCACGGTTTCCATCCAGCCGATCGAAAATGCTTTCCGTCGGTTGTGGCCGGAAGCGCAGCTCATGAATATTCTGGATGACAGTCTGTTTTCCGATCGTGGAGAGGGCGCGCTACCTGCCTTTATGACGGATCGCTTGGTTACTCTTGGGCGTTACGCAGTGCAAAGTGGCGCGCAAGGTATTCTTTTCACCTGCAGTGCCTTTGGCCCTTGCATCGAAGCCTGCGCGAATGATCTGGCGCCCATCCCGGTCCTGAAACCGAATGAGGCGATGATTGACGAAGCCTGTGCTGCTGGCGGACGCATTGGCTTGCTGGCTAGCTTCGCCGGTACCTTGAATACCATGCCTGGCGAATTTCCCGTTGGTACAGACGTCAGACCTGTATTGGTCGAAGGTGCTTTTGAAGCCTTGCTTGCGGGTGACTTCGCGGAGCATGATCGTAGGGTTCTCGCCACGGCTTCCGCCATGGAGGATTGCAAGGTCTTCGCCCTGGCGCAGTTCAGTCTTTCGCGGGTTGCACCACTTCTTGAGGCCGAGCTTGGCAAGCCCATTTTCTCCACGCCCATCAGCGCAGTGCGGGAGTTGAGAAGGAGGTTGGCAAGCCAGCACAAGTTGCCAAACCGATCCTAAACTTGCACCGCCAGAAGAACAGTGGGGCGCAGACAGCGGTTACCCTCAATGCAGCTTGACCTGCGGCTGCCCCCTATCCGCAATCAGCCCAACCAGCGTCTTCCACAGCACCGGCGCATGCCCATGCAGCGCGGTCTGGTGCATTTTGTACAAGGACCGATACATCATCCGCGCGAAATAGCCTTCGATGAACATGCTGCGCCCGACCAGAAAGCCCATCAGGCTGCCGACGGTTGAGTATTTCCCAAGCGAGACCAGCGATCCGAAATCGCGATAGGCAAAGGGCTCTACGTCCAGCCCGCGGATTTTGCGGTCAATCTGGCGGAAAAGATGCGTTGCCTGCTGATGCGCGGCCTGGGCGCGCGGCGGCAAATTGCCCTTGCCATCAGGGCGCGGGCAGGCGGCGCAATCGCCAAGGGCGAAAATGTCCGGGTCACGCGTGGTTTGCAGGGTCGGCAATACGACCAATTGATCTGTCGCCGTGGTTTCAAGCCCGCCGATATTGCGCAGCACGGCTGGGCCTTTCACGCCGGCGGCCCAGACCACAAGCTCCCCCGGAATGACCGCGCCATCGGCCAGCACAACGCCATCGGCGCGCACTTCTGCTACGCGTCGCCCAGCCAGCACTTCCACGCCCAGATCTTCAAGTAGCTTTACCGTGGCGGCGGAGATACGCTCGGGCAAGGCGGGCAGGATGCGCGGCGCCGCTTCAATCAGCCGGATGCGGACATCGCGCGCCGGGTTAATCTTGTCCAAACCATAAGCGACTACGGCGCGCAAAGTCCTGTGGAGTTCAGCAGCCAATTCCGTGCCGGTGGCCCCTGCGCCGATGATGGCAACATGAAGCTGGCCCGGGCGCACTGGTTCGGATTGGCTATTGGCGCGCAGACACGCATTGACCAGGCGGCGATGAAAACGGCTTGCTTGCGCAACATTTTCCAGCGGCACCGCGTGTTCTGCCGCCCCTGGCGTGCCGAAATCATTGGTGACACTGCCAATGCAGATCACGAGCGTGTCATAGGGCACGCGGCTTGGTGGCGTCACCTGGCGGCCTTCATCGTCAATCGTGGCGCCAACCAGGACTTCGCGCGCTTCCCGGTCAAGACCGGTCATGGGTCCGAATCGATAAGTGAAGTGGTGGTTATGGGCCTGGCGCAGGTAGTGCAGTTCGTGCCGGTCCCGATCGAGGCTGCCGGCCGCCACCGCATGCAGCAGCGGCTTCCACAGATGCGTGCGGGCGCGTTCCACAAGCGTGACCTCGGCCTCACCGCTCCGGGCATAGCGGTGGCCGAGCCGGGTGACGAGTTCCAGCCCCGCCGCCCCGCCCCCAACGACAACAATGCGATGAGGCGTCTTGGTGCCTGGGCTTGGGTTCATGCACTTCGCTCCGATCCGGTTCGCCGATACGGGAAGGGTATCGGGTAACACGCTTTGGCCTTCAGTGCAGCCGCGATGCTCGTGGTGCGATTCATGATGACCTACCCCCTGCCAAAAAAGCGCCCGCGCACCACTGGCAGTATATTTGGTGGGCCGCTTCATGCCGCTGTCGGGAACCGAAAGCGGCGATCGGACCATTAGATTCTGATAAAATCCGCGATCTTCGCGTCCCGCCGCAATCCCGCCAGATCCTCCGCGCCGGGCAATTGCGGCCGGTCACGCTCAGCCGCCACCAGGCACAAAAACCCGAGCGGCGCATCTTCCGCCGCGCGAAACTGATGCCATTGCAAGGGCGCGATTTCGACCAGATCATGTTCGGCAATATCGGTGATCTCATCACCCACCAGGCAGGCGCCACGCCCGCGCAGGATCAGCACCCAATGAATATGCTCATGGCGTTCCAAGGTGGAATGGCCGCCGGGCTGCACCTCAAAATAGCGCCACTGAACGGGCAGGCTTTCGGCACCTTCAAACAGGATCTGGCGCGTCACATCCTTATAGGGGCCGCCTTCCTTGTAGGACAGGACGGGCACGTTTTCCCAGCCGAAGGCATTGAAGCGACGCACGGTCATTCGGCGGCCTTTCCGGTGGCAACGGCGTTTTCGATCCCCGCGATGAAGGCGCGCGCGCCAATTTCAGGATCGGGCGAATGGCGCATCAGCGCGCCACCAATCAGAAACACGGCATCATGGCCAAAGGCCGTCACCATGCTGTCAATCCGTTCAATCGTCATGCCACCCGCCGGAGAAGGAAAACCGGGCCGCACATCACCAAGCTTCTCCTGCATGGCAATGGCCAGATCGCGGCATTCCTGTTCCGTGAAGGTGAAGCGCCCACCAGCATTGGGAAATACCGAGATATCCGCCCCAAAAACCCGAAACAACCGCCCGAGCAGCATGGCCGGCGTCATGCCATGTTCGGGGTCATGGAAATGCGTCCCCGAAAAGCTTGGATGCGCCATGACCGCGAGGCCGTATTTGCGTGCCAAATGAAAACCCGTATCGGGCCCGATCAGGAAAGGCGCAATCAGCGCGCCGGCACAGCCCTCGGCAGCCGCAAAGGCCATCTGGTCTTCGATCTGATCAAACCGCCCAGACACCATCGGAAAATAGAGCGTCTTGCGCCCGGTTTTGGCATTGGCGTTGCAGATCGCTTCCTGAAGCCGCGCCACCCTTTCCTTGAAGGGGTGGAAGGGCTGGTCCATTAGCCCGTGATCATCCTTGATCACATCAAGCCCACCCAAGGCATAACCACTGGCAAGCCGTGCCAATTCCGGCACGGAAAGCCCAAGCGGCTTGATCGCGGTCGCCGCCAAAGGCCGGCCAAAAACGCCAAGCCGTTCCCGCAACCCCGCCACCCCGAAGCCCGGCCCGCCAAAGGCGCGCAGCTGTTCGGGCGTCAGGCGGATATCAATGATCCGAATGCCCCGCCTGATCGAGATATTGCCGAAAATGACATTCAGCAGATTGGGGATGGAGTTATTGACGATATCGGCACGGTAGCTGATGGCGACATCGAAGGCCCGCGATGGCGGCGGGCAGGGCGTGATCGCTTCAACCTGGCCCACAATCCCGGCTTCCCAGATGGCGGGCGGTACGCAATCGGCCGGGATTTCCACCGTTTCCTCAAGGCAGATATCCTTGGCATGGGCTTCAATCGGCCGGGCATCATCCGGGGTGATGCGATAGAGAATCTGAAACCGCGGCGCGCCCATAAAACCCCAAAACCTCTCCAAGCCTGCCAAAGGAAAGCCAGCCGCGCTTAGCTGGCCCTGTCCCCCTTCATGACAAGGCTATTACCGCGAAGTTTGGCCCTGGCGATAGGCGGGCTGCCTGCGGGGCTCAACCCTGCTTGCCCGGGGTGGTTTCCACCCAGCGCAAATAGGGCCGATCCGCCTTCCAGCCCTGCGGGAAAAGCTTCGCCGCTTCCGCATCGGGGATGGAGGGCGGGATGATCGCCCGCCCACCGGGGCGCCAATTCACCGGCGTTGCCAGCTTGGCGCCATCGGTCAATTGCAGGCTGTCAATCACGCGCAGGATTTCATCGAAATTGCGCCCCGCACTCGGCGGATAGGTCATGGTGAGCCGCACCTTATGCGCCGGATCAATCACATAGACCGTGCGCACGGTGATGGTGGGGTCGGTATCCGGATGCACCATGCCATAAAGGTTTGAAACCTTGCGATCAGGGTCGGCGATCATCGGGAAATTCACCGCATGACCCTGGGTTTCCTTGATATCGGCTTCCCAGCCGGCATGGTTCGTCAGCGGGTCAACCGAAAGGCCAATCACCTTCACGCCGCGCTTATCGAATTCCGGCTTCAGCCGCGCGGCCTCGCCCAATTCCGTGGTGCAGACCGGCGTGAAATCCTTGGGGTGGCTGAACAGCACCACCCAGGAAGCGCCCTTCCATTCATGAAAGCGGATCGGGCCGGTGGTGGTTTCCGCCGTGAAATCCGGGGCGATCTGGCCGAGTTGCAGGCTCATTTGGCTAGTCCTTTGCTGTGAAGTGCTGAAGCGCGCGGCGCGGTTCAGCGCGTATGGATCCACTCCGGTTCATCAACCGCCACCAGATCCGGCAGGTTCACCACCACTTCCTCGGTGCCCGAACGCACAAGCGCGCAATGCAGCACCTCGGTCGCCGAGGCATTGATTTCCTGATGCGGCACGTAAGGCGGCACCAGGAAGAAATCGCCCGCGCGCGCTTCGGTGATGAATTCCAGCCGATCGCCCCAACGCATATGGGCGGTGCCGCTGATGATGTAGATCACGCTTTCCAGCGCGCCGTGATGATGCGCGCCGGTGCGCGAATTGGGCTCAATCCGATTGGTGCCGGCCCAAAGCGCGACAGAACCGGTGCGCGCGCCGCTGATCGCGACTTCGCGGTTCATGCCAAGGGTTTCCGGCGTATCGCCGCTTTTGGCGCTGGCAGCGACATGCTTGATGCCGCGGTTGCGCCAATCAATCGGGTTCAGGCTATCGGGCATAGGGGTTCTCCTTCAGGTTTAATCGGGTTGCGCGCCGGTGCGGCGCACCAAAGCGGGCCAGCGCCGCGCTTCGGCTTGGATCAGGCTCGCGAATTGGGCGGGGCCTTGGCTGGTGACCTCAAAACCCTGCGCGGTGAGTTGTTCCGCGACCTCGGGCTTCGCCAAAATACGCTCCAAGGCGCCAGCCAGGCGTCGAATCGCCGCCGGGGAGGTGCCGGCTGGGGCCAGAATGCCCTGCCAGGTGATCACCTCAAATTCCGCAAAACCTGATTCGGCAATGCTAGGCACCTCCGGCAGGGCGGGGACGCGCTTGGCGCTGGTGACGGCAAGGGCCCGCAGGCGCCCGGCGCGGATATGTTCAATGGCCGCCGGCAGGGTCACGAACAGCGCCTGGATATGCCCCGCGACCAGGTCAATCACGGCGGGCCCGCCGCCGCGATAGGGCACATGGGTGAAACTAAGCCCGGCATCCTGCGCAAACAACGCCCCGGCCAAATGCCCGATCGAGCCATTCCCCTGTGACGCCAGCGTCAGCTTGCCATCCGCCTGCCGCGCCCAGGCGATGAAGCCCGCCACATCCCGCACGGGGGCCGAGGGGTTCACCACCAGCACCTGCGGCGCGCGCACCGCTTCAATCACCGGGCTGAAATCTCGCACAGGGTCAAAGCCAACACGCGGGTAAAGCGCTGGGTTGATAGTCAGTGGGTCCGAACCCACCAGCAGCGTCAGCCCATCCGGCGCGGCGCGGGCGACGAATTCAAAGCCAATATTGCTGCCCGCGCCGGGCTTGTTTTCCGTGACGACATTCTGACCCAAAGCCTCGGTCAAATGCCGCGCCAGGAGGCGGCCCAGAATATCCAGGCTGCCGCCGGGGGCGACCGGGACAACGATGCGGAGCGCACGGTCCGGGTTCCAGGCGGTATCGGCCTGGGCGGGGGTGGCGAGCATGCCGGCGGCAGCGAAAAGGGCGGAGCGAAGCAGCAGGTCGCGGCGGAGGGTCATGGCGGTGAAATCCAGGTTTGTTTGAAAAGTTTTTCTCTCAAATCACGAAAAACATCAAGAAAAAAGATTTTATTTTCTATTTATGGGATATGCCAAACGATTTTCTCTATCTGTCAAAGAGAAGGAACTTTCTCTCTTTGATCAATTCATCCATTGAATGCCGCGCGATTGATGGGAGCCCTAGTTGCGGCCCACCCTCACGCGTTCGGCAACATTGACGGAAACTTTGTAGGTCTTCTCATCTGAACAGTATTCTATGAGCTTGCGCTTGAAAGTTTCGGGGTAGGTTGAGTGCAGGACAGAATGGCGAAACTCGGGTTTGAACAACTCGGCTACTCTTTGTATGAGCTTTTCTCGCCACTTCTCTGCCTCAGCGAAGGTGGCGGCTTCCCGCTCCTTTTTCTTCCGGGCGATGTCCTGCCGCCCTCGGATCAAACCCCATACCAGCACGAACTCAGTCGGCGACATCCAGCCCTTCGTTTGTTCGATACTCCGATCGTCAAGTTCTTTGAGGGGCGTGTGAAGAAGGGCTTCCCCGCCTTCAATCTCTTGAGTCGCGATTCGGATCGACTGCAATCGCGCGGCTGCCTCCGTCACTTGACGCACCTGCTCCGCTGCCACGCGCGCGGCTTTGATTTCCTCCGCCGCGATGCGCTTCCTCTCCGCGTCCGCTTTGCGCGCCGCTAGATGTTCCTCAGCCGGAAAGCCGAGGAGACCGCCCTCGACAATCGCCGCCTCAGGAGTAACGAGATTCCCAATGCGTCTCATCCTGTCGAGCAAAGGCGACAAGCTCCATTCGCTGCGATAGGCGAGCTCGCGCGGCGTTGCTTGAATCCCCTCGTGCTGGACGTCAATCCATGTCGCGAAGGTCATAGATGGACCCCCGACTAATTGCGAAGTTTCCTCAAAGGCCTTTCGGAGGGTCGTAAGCCGATCCCGTCTAGCCTGGCTTTCCTTCTGCGCTTCTCGTGCGCGAAACATCACATTCCAAGGAACTGCATACTGATCGGCGCCGCAGAACGTCGCAATTCCTCGCTCACATAAGTAATCGAGATATGTGCGGACTGCTGCGCGCGGGTCGCGCACCTTTCCTTCTGTGATTCGCTCAACAACCGTCCAATCTACGGCTGTATCCCTATGGGCTAGGGTCGCAGCGGCTGACAGCAAAGAGTATTCTGCATTGTCAAGCGGAAGGTAACGTACGGTGACCGCGGTCTGCCGGAGCAGGAAGTGCAACACCGCCGCCTGCCAAATCTCGTCAGCGACTCCGAATGCGCCTGAGCCTGGGATCGCAACCCCGACAACGTCGGCCATGCCCGCATCTTCGACAGAGGCCAGGTACTCCGCGAATAGACTTCCCGGTGGCGCCTTCATTAGCGGGGGCTCTGACAAACCAGGCAGGATGGCATTAGCGAGTTTAATAGCACGCTCGCGACGTTGCTGCGCCCGCTCTTCTTGCTCCGCAAGCAGCGCCGCCTCTTTGTCAGACGCGGCACTGTTGAACAGCCAGACCCGCGGTGCATCGTAGATGATGGCTTGTGCTAGCTTCGCTTCATCTGTTTCGTGGCGCCACTGCGCCAAATCAATCTCAATCGTAGAATGTCGGCGCTCCTTGATGAGGGCCAACTTCTCTGCGCCGACCTTGTGCCGGACCGCCACCTCGATAAAGAGTTCCTTTCGGCCGAGGGTCGCGATGATGTCGGGGCGCATTCCTGGAACCGCCTCCTCCACCCGGACACTCTCAGGCCGAAAGATTCCCCCCTTGGAAAGTTCGCTATGGGTTTCACCGAAGGAGGCCACAACGGGCGGCACACGGACCTCCTTCCGCTCTTCGATCAGCTGCTTGGCAAGCTTGTGCAGCATGGTTTCAAGAGCGCGAGGGGGATCGCAGGCGGCATTCGTGTAGTGCCCGAAATAGGGCGCCTTTTTGGCCCTTGGATGGTAGGCGATCAGCGGCCCCCGACACGCAGGGCAGATGCAGCCGCACTTCTTACCGTTCTTAACGGTTGAAACGTGCACCATTCGGCCGTCTTCGCCTTCCGCGAAGGGAAGCAAAGCCTCAGTACCCACCCGATGCGGGCGACTGGAAGTATCTCGACTCATAGATCGATTTTACAGGCGCCGGGCAGAGTCCGCCTACTAGAAAGGCAGCGCGAACAGCCATGCGACGCCTTGCCTTTACCGGGCTTTACGTAGCTGTCCGCCGCGCCCCGCAAAAAACGACAAAACGAAGCGCCCGCCGCCAAGCAGGGGTCATTCCACCCGGCGCCAATCTGCTCTAACACCCTTTCGCAATGCAGCACGGCACAGCAGGGGCCCAAACCATGGCGGAAATCTATTTCTTTGAAGACCTGACGGTGGGGCTGACCGCCAAATTCTCCAAAACCATCACGGAAGCCGATATCGTGCTGTTCGCCGCCGTCACCGGCGATACCAACCCGATGCATCTGGATGCGGAATACGCTGCCACCTCCATTTTCAAGGAACGCATCGCGCATGGGATGCTCGCCGCCGGGCTGATCACCAAGGTGCTGGGCACGCAACTCCCGGGGCCTGGCACGATCTATATGTCGCAAACGCTGAAATTCCGCGCCCCGGTGAAAATTGGCGAAACCGTGACCGCCATTGTCGAAGTCGCCGCACTCCATCCGGAAAAGCACCGCGCGACGCTGAAGACCGTGTGTCTCGTCAAGGGTGAACCAGTGCTGGAGGGGGAGGCATTTGTCTCCGTCCCCTCCCGCACGGCCATCACCAAAGCGGCGGAGTAAGCCCATGCGCCGCGTTTGCGTCTTTGCCGGCTCTGCCGCCGGCGCCCGCCCGGAATATGCCGCCGCCGCTGCCGCCCTTGGCAGAGAGATCGCCGCGCGCGGGCTTGGCCTGGTTTATGGCGGGGGCGGCGTTGGGCTGATGGGCGCGGTTTCCGCCGCCGCGCAGGCCGCAGGAGCTGAGGTGATTGGCATCATCCCCCATGGGCTGGTGGCGCGCGAAGCGGGGGCGAAGCAGCTCAAGGATATGCGCGTGGTCGCTTCCATGCATGAACGCAAGGCGCTGATGGCCGAGCTTTCCGATGGCTTCATTGTGCTGCCCGGCGGCTATGGCAGCCTGGAGGAAGCCGTGGAAACCCTGACCTGGTTACAGCTTGGCATTCAGCGCAAGGGCATCGTTTTCGTGGACACCCTCGGCTATTGGCAGAAGCTGATGGGGGCGCTGGATCACATGGTGGCGGAAGGTTTTGTGCGGGCCGAGATGCGCGCCGCGGCCATGCTGGCGCCGGATGGCGCGGCGGCGCTGGATGCTTTGGCACGCTTCACGCCGCCCAATGTGCCGCGCTGGCTGAAGCCCGGGGAAGCCTGATGGCAGCGCAAATCTTCGCCGATTGGCGTTCCATCCCCAAGGAAGCGCGTGGCGCCACCGTCGCACTTGGCAATTTTGATGGCGTGCATCTGGGGCATGTCGCGGTGCTGAAGGCAGCGCAAGCGGCGCGGCCTGATCTGCCGCTGGCCGTGCTGACCTTTGAGCCCCATCCGCGCGAGCATTTCCGCCCCGATGATCCGGCCTTTCGGCTGACTCTGCTGCCGGCCAAGGCGGCTTGTCTTGCCGATGCAGGCGCGCGTTTTGTCTATGCGCTGCGTTTTGATGATGAATTCGCGGCCCTTTCGGCGGAAGCCTTTGTGGATCAGGTGCTGCATAAGGCGCTAGGGGCGAAGCATTTGGCGAGCGGCCCTGATTTCGCCTTCGGCAATCGGCGCGGCGGCGATGTGCGCTTTCTGGCGCGGGAGGCCGCTGCGCGCGGCATGGGGCTTTCCATCGTGCCCCCCGTTGAACAGGGGGGGGAGGCGATTTCCTCCACCCGCATCCGCCGGCTGTTGCAGGATGGCTATCCCGACCGTGCGGCGGAAAAGCTGGGGCGGCCATGGGAAATCCGCGGCACGGTGGTGCATGGGGATAAGCTTGGCCGTGTACTCGGCTGGCCGACGGCCAATATCTGGCTCGATCGGCATTTGGAACCGGCGCGCGGTGTCTATGCGGTCACGGTGGCGCTGCCGGGCGGCGGGGTGGCGAAGGGGGTCGCAAACGTCGGGCGTCGGCCGACGCTGGGTGGCGATAAGGTGACGCGGCTTGAGGTTTATATCTTCGATTTCGCGGGCGATATTTACGGCCAGGAAATCGGCGTGCGGTTGGTGCAATTCCTGCGCCCAGATGCGAAGTTTGACGGGTTGGAAACGCTGAAGGCCGCCATTGAACAGGATGTGGCGAATGCCCGCGCGGCGCTGGCTTGACCACCCGCACACCGCGCGCCCATATGACCCTCATGAAAATCGTGATGATACCGGCGCGAATTACCCGCCCGGCCTTCTGCTGAAGGCCGGGAAGCCCCAGCCCCGTATTTTTCACCTTCGCCGCCGCGCTCCGGTGGCCCCTTTCAGCCCGCAAGGCTCAAAAACATGAATGATAGCCCCAAAGAGGCCCGCGATTATCGCGGCACCGTCTTCCTGCCGCAGACCGGCTTTCCCATGCGCGGCGATTTGCCGAAGCGTGAGCCAGATATGCTGGCGCGCTGGGACCGCCTGAAACTCTGGGAGAGGCTGCGCGCTGGGTCCAAGGGGCGCGAGAGTTTCGTGCTGCATGACGGCCCGCCCTATGCCAATGGCAATCTGCATATCGGCCATGCACTGAATAAGATTTTGAAGGATGTGATCAACCGCGCCGCGCAAATGGCGGGGTTTGATGCGAATTACGTCCCCGGTTGGGATTGCCACGGCCTGCCGATTGAATGGAAGGTCGAAGAAGAATACCGCAACAAGGGCCGCGACAAGGATGCGGTGCCGGTTTTGGATTTCCGCGCCGAATGCCGCGCCTATGCCGAACATTGGCTTCAAGTGCAGCGGGAAGAATTCATCCGTCTTGGTGTCGCCGGTGATTGGGCGGATCGCTATGCGACGATGGATTTCGCCTCGGAAGCCGCCATCGCCGCTGAGATCGGCAAGTTTCTGATGAATGGGTCCCTCTATCGCGGGCTGCGCCCGGTGATGTGGAGCCCGGTTGAGAAAACCGCGCTGGCGGAAGCGGAGATTGAATATCACGATCATGTCAGCCCGACGCTGCATGCGAAGTTTCCGCTACGGAAGGCGAAGCCGTACCTGTTCAATGCCAGCATTGTAATTTGGACCACAACACCCTGGACCATCCCTGGCAATCGCGCGATCGCATACGGCCCTGACATTGATTATGCTCTCGTTCACATTGAGCAGGTCAACGAAGGTTCAAGGCTAGATGTCGGGGAGCTACTCGTAGTCGCGTTGCCACTTTTGCCGAATTTTCTTAAGGATGCGCATATCGGAGCCCATACCGTCAGGAAGATTTTCAAGGGCTTAGAACTTGAAGGCGCGCTTGCCGCGCACCCTCTTTCGCGCGACCAATTTTCGCAAGTGAAGCTTCCCCCGAATGGCATGGAGATTCTCGCTTCTTGCCTAGATTATGTCTTTCACGTGCCTTTGCTGCCGGGCGATTTCGTAACCACCGAAGCCGGCACGGGGTTTGTGCATATCGCGCCAGGCCATGGTGAAGATGACTTCAATCTGGTCCGCACCTATAATGCTTCTGTCTCGAACGATCCAACGAAGCAAATTGATATTCCCGAGACCGTCAATGATGACGGCACCTTCACACATCACGCGCCGGGCTTTGAAGGCTTGCATGTCTTCAAGGCGCATACGGCGGTTTATGCGGCGATGGAGGCGGCAGGGACGCTCGCTGCCACGGGCAAGCTGAGCCATAGCTATCCGCATAGCTGGCGGTCCAAGAAGCCAGTGATTTTCCGCGCGACGCCGCAATGGTTCATCGCCATGGATGACGCGAACGCGATCCGCGCCAAATCTCTGGACGCGATTGCCAAGACGCATTTCGTGCCGGATGCGGGGCGCAATCGTATTGGTTCCATGGTGGCGGCGCGGCCCGATTGGTGCATCAGCCGCCAGCGCGCGTGGGGCGTGCCGATCCCGGTATTCGTGGATCGCCGCACAGGTGAGCCCTTGCGTGATCCCGCGATCATGGATCGCATCATCGCAGCCTTCACCGCGGAAGGGGCGGATGCCTGGTATAAGCCGGGTGCGGCGGCACGCTTCCTGGGTGAGGGTCGTGACCCGGCAGCCTATGAGCAGGTGATGGATATTGTGGATGTCTGGTTTGAATCGGGCTCCACCCATGCCTTTGTGCTGCCGCCGCGTGGACTGCCCTTCCCGGCTGATCTTTATCTGGAAGGGTCGGACCAGCATCGCGGCTGGTTCCATTCATCGCTGTTGGAATCGGTTGGCACCAATGGTGTCGCGCCCTTCAAGGCCGTGCTGACGCATGGTTTTGTGCTGGATGAGCAGGGGCGGAAAATGTCCAAATCCATGGGCAATGTCACCGCGCCGCAGGATGTGATGAAGCAATATGGCGCGGATATTCTGCGCCTTTGGGTGATGAATTCCGACACGGCGCTTGATTTGCGCATCGGCCCCGAAATCCTGAAGCAGCAGGCGGAATTGTATCGGCGCATTCGGAATACCTTGCGCTGGCTGCTCGGCAATCTGGATGGTTTCACGGAAGATGAGATCGTGCCTTACGGCGAATTGCCGGAATTGGAGCGCTGGTTGCTGCATCGGCTGACGGAATTGGATGCGAAGATCCGGCGTGCGGTGGAAACCCATGATTGGACCGGGGTTTATCCTGACATCCATCAATTCTGCGCGACTGATCTTTCGGCGTTCTATTTCGATATCCGTAAGGACAGCCTGTATTGTGATGCGCCAGATGCGCTGCGCCGGCGTGCCGCGCGCACCGTTCTGGATATTCTGCATCGCTGCCTTTGTGCCTGGTTCGCGCCGGTCTTGGTGTTCACGGCTGAGGAAGCCTGGCTTGCGCGTTTCCCGGATGAGGGGGGGAGTGTGCATTTGCTCGACTTCCCCTTCGTGCCGGAGGGTTGGAAGGATCAGGCGCTGGCCGCGAAATGGGCGCGCTTGCGGGAATTGCGTCGGGCTGTGACGGGCGCGCTTGAGCGGGCGCGTGTGGCGCAGGAGATTGGTTCATCCTTGCAGGCTGCGCCGGTGTTGCATGTGGCGCCTGAGGATGCCGCGTTGTTAACGCCTGAGTTGTGGGCCGAGCTTTGCATCACCTCGGGCTTTGCGCTTTCGTCCGATGTGGCGCCTCCGGGTGCCTTTGTGGCTGATGGTGTTGCCGATGCTGCCGCGGTGTTCCGTCCTGCCCCTGGCGCCAAGTGTGACCGGTGCTGGCGCGTCCTGCCCGAAGTCGGCGAGTGTTCGTCGCACCCCACCTTGTGCCGCCGCTGCGACGCAGTGGTCGAGGCGCTTTAATGCTGGCGGGGTCCGGGGAGACACTGTCTCCCCGGCGGGGGTCTGGGGGCAGCGCCCCCGGCCTGTTCCGCCTTGGTTTGATTTTCGCGGCGGTAATTTTTGTGTTCGATCAGGTGTCGAAGTGGCTTGTCCTGGATGTGGTTCGGCTGCCCGAGGTCCAGAACATCCCCTTATTTTCGGCTGGCCCTTTCGGCCTTGATCTGACCATGGTCTGGAATCGGGGGGTCACTTTTGGCCTGTTTTCCGGTGATGGCCGTTGGAATCACTTGATTTTGGCCGGGCTTGCGGTCGCGATTGCGGTGTTTTTGTTGCGTTGGCTGGCGCGGGCCGAGGGGCGGATGGTGGCGCTTGCCTTGGGGGCGGTGATCGGCGGCGCCTTTGGCAATGTCGTGGATCGGTTGCGTTTTGGGGCGGTGGTGGATTTCGTGGATACCCATGCCTGGGGCTGGCATTGGTATGTTTTCAATGTTGCCGATGCGGCGATTGTGTGTGGGGTAGGGGCGCTTTTGCTGGATGCCTTGTTGCCGCCACGCCGAACGCCTAAAGATAGCGTATGATTCGGCGTCTCAAGACCTTTTTGCCTGCTATTTCGCTGCTGCTGCTGGTCGGCTGTGGTGAGAATACCGCGCGCACGCTTGGCTTTATCCGCGATGCGCCGGATGAATTCCGCGTGACCACCAGAGCGCCGCTTTCCATGCCGCCGGATATGGCGGGGGGATTGCCACCGCCGCGTCCGGGTGCGGTGCGCCCGATGGAGCGCAGCGCGCGTGAGGAGGCGGAGGCGGTGTTGGTGCCGTCTTTGGCGCTGAGGGACCCACGCCAGCAGCCGCGGGCGGCTGGGGGCAGTGTGGGCGAAATGGCGCTGTTGCAGGCCGCTGGTCCGGCGCCTTCGCGCGATATTCGCCGCCAGGTGGATGAGGAAAGCCAAAGGCTGGATCGTCCGCCGCGCGATTTGGCGGATCGGTTGATTTTCTGGCGTGATCCTCCGCCGCCTGGGGTTGCTGTTGACCCTGCCCGTGAGCGGGAGCGGATTCGCGAAAATGCCGCGCTTGGCATTGAGGGTACGGCCGGCGATACGCCGATCCAGCAGCCGCGGGAGCAGAACATCTGGCGGCGGCTTGGCTTCTGAAGCCATCTTCATCTGGATTGCGGCCTGTCTGATACCAATCTTGGAGGCATGATGCGTTTGACCCGTCGCCAGACCCTTGCCTCTGCCGCTGCGCTTTGCGCTGCAGGCCCTGCCCTTGCGCAGAATGCCGCGCCGCCGCCGCAAAGGCCGTTATTTGGCGCGCAGCATTGGCGGTTGGCCAATGGGCTGGAAGTTGCCTTTATTCCCTTCAGCCGCGCGCCGGTGGTCACGCAATATTTGTTCTATGCGGCGGGTGGGGCGGAAGACCCGGCGGGGCGTTCGGGGTCCGCGCATTTCCTGGAACATATGATGTTCAAGGGCAGCCCGAAGGTGGGGGTTGGGGATTTTTCGCGGCTGGTGGCGCGGGAAGGCGGTAATGACAATGCCTTCACGTCCCGCGATGTGACGGCCTATCACCAGGCGGTGGAGGCTTCCCGCCTTGGCATGATCCTGGAGATGGAGGCGGACCGCATGGCCGCCCCCCTGATCCCGCAGGAATTCATGGAAAGTGAGCGTGGCGTGGTGCTGGAAGAACGCCAGCAAAGGACCGATTCCAACCCAAGGGCGCGGTTCCGGGAGGCGTTCACGGCCGCCCTTTGGGGCCGGCAGCATTGGGCGGGCCGGCCGATCATCGGCTGGGAAGATGAGATTCGCGCCATTACGCGCGATGATCTGGCGGGGTTTCATGCGCGGTTTTATGCGCCTTCCAATGCGACGCTGGTGATCAGCGGCGCCGTACCGCAAGACGAAGTGCGGCGCTTGGTGGATAGGCATTACGGCGGCATCCCCGCGCGGCCAGCGGCAAGGCGGGATCGTGCGCCAGCGCCGGCGCAGGCGGTGGAACCAAGGCTGATCCGGCGCGATCCGATGACGCGCGATGCGCTGTTTCTGAAGGCCTGGATGGCGCCTTCGCTGACCGCTGGGGAACGCGCCCATGCGCTGCCGCTCGAAGTGCTGTCCCATTTGCTGGGCGGCGGCCAGGGCAGCCGGCTGCATAAGGCGCTGGTGGAAAGCGGCCTCGCGGTCTCGGCCGGCACGGGGTATGATGGCGATGCAGCTGGGATGATAGAGTTTTATCTTTCCGCCATGCCGCGACCGGGAGTGACGCCGGAACGGCTGGAAGAGGCCGCGAATGGCGTGATCGAGACCCTGATCCAGCAAGGCCCGACGGAAGCTGAAGTGGCGCGGTCCATCCGGCAACTTACCGCAGGCGCGATGCTGGCACTTGATGGCTTTGGCGCCGGGCCGCGCATGGTGGGTGGGACGCTTTCGATTGGCTTGCCCTTGGATGCGGTGGAGTTTTGGCCAGCGCGGATCAGCGCGGTCACGCGCGATCAGGTGGAAGCCGCCGCAAGGGCGGTTTTGCCAAGCGCCCCCAATACCGCCGCTTGGCTGCTGCCCAGCGCATGAGCACGCCGTTTCGCCTGCCCATTCAGCGCGTGGCCGCGCATGGGCTGACCGCCTGGCTGGTTGAGGATCATTCCGTGCCCGTGGTCTCGCTTTCCTGGTCCTGGCCAGGTGGCGCGGCCTTTGATGCGCCGGGGCGTGAGGGCACGGCGAGCCTTGCGGCGGCGCTGCTGACGGAAGGCGCGGGCGATTTACCTGCAGCCGCCTTCACCGATGCGCTGCGTGATGCCGGGATTGGGCTTTCCTTCGGCGCCGGACGGGATGATGTGGATGGCGGGTTTCGTTGCCTGATTGATGCCCTGCCAGAGGCGGAGCGTTTGGCGCGGCTTGCGATGACCGCGCCACGCTTGGATCAGGCGGCGATTGAAAGGCTGCGGGCGCGGGCCATTGCCGGGGCGCGGCAATCGCTGGAGACACCGCGCGGGCAGGCGGGGCGCGCCTTTTGGGCGGCCGCCTTCCCATCACATCCGGCGGGTCGGCCTTCGGGCGGCACGGCGGAGAGTCTTGCGGCCATCACGCCGGATGATTTGCGCGGCCAATTGGGCCGGCAATCGCGCCGCGAAGGGCTGACGATCGCGGCGGCAGGCGCCATTCGCCCGGATGATCTGGCGGCCTTGCTCGGGCGGCTTTTTGCGGGGCTGCCGGCGGGGGCGCCTGCAACGCCGCCTTCCCTGCCCGGCTTTACCAGCTTCGGCCAGCGCGTGATTGGCATGGATAGCCCGCAATCCCATGCGATTTTCGGGCATGAGGGGATCGGCGCGCGCGATCCGCAATTTGAAGTGGCGCAGATTGTGCTGCGCATTTTTGGCGGCGGCGGCTTTTCCTCGCGGCTCACGGAATCGGTGCGCGTGAAGCGCGGGCTGACCTATGGGATTGGCGTTGGGCTTGATACGGGATTTGGCGGTGGCGTGCTGGCCGGCAGTGTCGCGAGCGATAATGGCAAGATCGCCGAGGCGCTGGCCGTGACGCGCGATGAATGGGCGCGCATGGCAGCCGATGGGCCGACCGAGGCCGAGATGACGGAAGCGGTCGCGTTCCTGACCGGATCGCTCGCGCTGCAATTCACGGATAGTCGGCGGATTGCGAATACGCTGATGGCGATGCAGCGCAATGGGCGGCCGATTGATTGGCTTGATGGTCGGTCGGAAAGGCTGCGCGCGATCAGCCGCGATGATGCCGCGCGCATGGCAAGGCGGCTGTTGCAGCCTGGAGCGCTTTCGGTGGTGGTGGCGGGGCGGCCGGTGGGGCTATAGACCCGGGCTTGCGCCCGGCGCCGGCTTTGCGCAGGCTGCGATCCTCTTGCAGGATTCCACGCAGCACCATGCCCGATATTTCGGAACAAACCCTGATCCCCGCGCCGCTTGGCGTGGTTTGGCCCTTGCTGAGCGACCCGGCCGAGGTCGCGGCCTGTATCCCCGGCGCGCAATTGGCGCCTTCCACGGGTGATGGCCTCTGGCGCGGTTCCATCAAGGTGAAATTCGGCCCGACCACGGCGGCCTTTCGTGGCGAGGCAAAGCTTGAATATGACCATGATGCGCATCGCTGCCGTATTGAAGGGCGCGGGATTGACCAGCGCGGGGCATCGCGGGCGCTCGCCAATGGCGAAGTGCTGGCGGCGGCGGAAGGGAATAGCACCAGGCTGACGGTCAATGGCAGCTTCACCGTGACCGGACCTTTGGAAACCTTCGCCAATGCCGGCGGCGTGCATGTGGCGCGCGCCCTTTTGGCGGAATTTGCGAATAATATGGCGAACCGCGCCATGGCCGCCTTGCCTGCCGAGGCGCCCCCAGCCGAACAGGCCGCGCCTGAGGCGCCGGCTGCGGCGGCACCTGCCTCAGCCATGCCGCCGCCACCACCACCGCCCGCACCGGCGGCGGAGCTCAATGCTTTTGGCCTGCTCTGGCGGGCCTTTCTATCCTGGATCAGCAGTCTTTTCGGTAAAGGGAATAAATAACCATGGCAGCGCCCAAGCTTTCAGACGTTCTGGCAACCGTCTTCGCGCAGGAAGGCTGCGATACGCTTTTCACCCTGATGGGTGATGCGAATATGTATTGGACCGAGGCAATGCAGCGCCAGCCGGGCATGAATATCATCCATGCGCGACATGAACATTGCGCCGTTGCCATGGCGGACGCTTACGCACGCGCCACCGGCAAGGTTGGTGTTGCTTCGACCACCTGCGGGCCGGGCTTTACGCAAATCATGACCGGGCTTGCGATTGCCGCGCGCGCCAATACGCCGATGGTGGTGTTCGCGGGCGATTCACCCATCGCGGCACCCTATTACATCCAGCAGATTGATATGGCGCCGCTGACCCAAGCAACGGGCGCGCATCATATCTCCGTCAAAACCATGGACCGCGCTTTGGACAATGTGCGGGAGGCATTTCACTTCGCCGCACTTGAACGCCGCCCGGTTGTGATCAGCATTCCGATGGACCTGCAAAAGCAGGCCTATCCGCATATGGTGGACTACATCCCATCAGCTGATTATCTGCCCGCACCTCAGCGTCCGCAGCCCGATCCGCTGATGGTCGAAAAACTGATCGAGATGATCGCGGCGGCCGAAAAGCCCATCATCATCGCAGGCCGTGGGGCGAAGCTTTCCAAGGCGCGTGAAGCGATTGAGGAAATGGCGGAAGCCATGGGCGCGCTGCTAACGACATCACTGCAAGCCAAGGGGCTATTCACCGGCAATCGCTTCGCCATGGATATCTCTGGCGCCTATGCCAGCGATTTCGCCCGCGAACGCTTTGCCGAAGCTGATCTGGTGATTGGCATTGGCGTTGGGCTTGGCGCCTATACGACGGAAAGCGGTTACCTCTATCCCGGCGCGCAGACGGTGCAGATTGATATCGGCCCGCGCGGGCTTTGGCAGGGGCTGCGCACGGCGGATTTGCATATCCGCGCCGATGCCAAGGCGGCGGCAGAAGCCGTCACCACCGCCATCAAACGCCATGGCGCTTCCGGCAAGCGCTTCCGCAGTGATGAAATGGCTGCGCTGATTGCTGCCGATGTGCCGGACCGCAAGGAATTTACCATCGCACCTGGCACCGTTGATCCGCGCAAGGCGATCATGGAATTGGACGCGGTGGTGCCGAAGGATTGGGATGTGGTGATTGGTGGCGGGCATTACCTTGGCTTTGCCATGACCTATCTGAAGGGCCGCGCCGCGGAACGCTATCATGTCGTCAGCGATTTCGGTGCCATCGGCAATGGCCTGCCGGCAGCGATTGGCGTGGCTGCCGCGCGCAAGGATGGCAAGGTACTGCTGATTGAAGGCGATGGCAGCCTTTTGATGCATATCCAGGAATTGGAAACCGCGCGCCGACATGGCGTGAAATTCCTGATGGCGATCATCAATGATGGCGGCTATGGCGCGGAAATCCACAAATTCCGCGCTGGCAATATTGATGCCGGCATTGTCATTCATGGCCGCGGCGATTTGGCAGGTGTCGCCAATGGCTTTGGCGTGCGCGGCCAGACGGTCAGTGCACTCGGCCAAATGGGTGCAATGTTTGAGACGCACCAAAGCGGCAATAGCGCCAGCCTTTGGGATGTGCATACGGATGATACGGTGGTGTCCCGCCCCTATCGCCGGATTCATTACGGGGAAGCATGACGCAAAAAGGGCGCTGCCTGATCCGGCAGCGCCCTTTTTTGTTTGGTCGCATTTTCCGAGTCGCCAAGTGATTCCACTTGGCTTGAAAATGCTCACTTATCCGATC
>JADCFP010000106.1 GCA_020249465.1 Roseomonas sp.
CACCAAGGATATTTCGATGGCATGAAGGATGAACTTCCCTATCCCGTCGCGATGGTGAAACTTGCTGAAGGCCCCTTCTTGCTCACGAATCTCATTGGGGTCGCGCCCGAACAGGTCAAAATCGGCATGAAGCTTAGCGTGCGTTTTCCTAGGGGACCGGAAGGCTTCGTTCTCCCCCAATTCGGTCCAGTGGAGTAGGCAGATGACTTCGGGTCTAGACATAACAAGGCATGACGGCTGGGCGGAGATCAGAATTGATCGTGAGGCCAAGCGTAACGCGATGGATCGCGCCACAAGGCAAGCGATGCTTGCTGCATTCGAGGAATTGCGCCCCTCAGCCAAGGCGATTGTCATTACCGGCACGGGCATGGCTTTTTGTGCCGGTATGGATTTGAAGGAACGAGAGCAGGACCGTCTGGCAGGCATTGACGGGGCCGGCGATGAATGGGTTTCCGTCAACATCGCCATCAGGAAGCATCCGGCCATTTTTATCGCTGCGGTCAACGGCGTGGCGCTTGGCGGTGGTGCCACTCTTATTAATGTATGCGATTTGGCGGTTGCATCCACCCAGGCGAGCATTGGCTGCCCAGAAATGGGCTTCGCGACCTATCCGGCGATGGCTGGGCCCGCCATTCAACTCTCAGGCATTACGCGCAAGCGCGCCGCTTGGCTGGTACTAACGACCAATCGGATTGATGGCGTTACGGCCGAACGCTGGGGGATGGTCAATGAATGTGTGGAACCTGACCAGCTTCTTCCGCGCGCGCGGGAAATCGCCAGCCATGTCGCCAAGTTTGATAAGGTGGCGCTGGCTGAAAGCAAGAAAACGCTTGATAGAATTCCTGGCCTGATCACTGATTGGCAAGAAGCCATGGACCATGGCCAATCGGTCAACCTTACGATTCGCTCAAAGACAACAGCCCAGGCAGAAGGTAATGCGCGCTTCGCAGCGGGCATAAAAAATCCTGGTCAGGGCGTCTGAAAAGCGGCAAAATTCGGGGCTGGTGAATTGGGCCGTCAGTGTCCGAGCACAGTGGAGGAACAAATGCGGAAAATAATCAATCCAGCAATGATCGGCCGCAGGGGCGCGGTAATCGCTGCTGCGGGGCTTTTCCTTCCTGCGATCGCTCGGGCAAATGAATGGCCTACCCGGCCGGTACGGATGATCGTGCCATTTCCACCAGGTGGCGGGACCGATAATCTTGGGCGTATGTTCGCTCAGGCGCTGGGCGAACGTCTTGGTCAAACGGTTATTGTCGAAAATCGCGGCGGCGCTGGTGGCAATATTGGATCAGCCGCGGTGGCGGCAGCCACGCCCGATGGCTATACGATTCTGTTGAACGGCAATGGAATGTCGATCAGCAAGCATCTTTTTAAGAATCCCGGCTATGATTGGAAACAGGATTTTTCCTGGATTGCGCGCACAGCAAGTACGCCAATATTGCTGGTGGTCAACGATAAGATGCCTACGCGGAGCCTCCAGGAATTTGTGGCCTATGCCCGTGCCAATCCTGGCAAGCTCAATCACGGTACCGCTGGCGCCGGCACGCCGTTTCATCTGGCAGGCGCCTTGTTCGATGAAATGGCCGGGACGCGAATGATTCACGTTCCCTATCGCGGGACAGGGCCATCTGTTGCTGGTTTGCTTGGCAATGAAGTGCAGCTCATGTTCGCTTCATCCACTGCGGTAGATGGCTTGATTCGTGATGGCCGCATACGTGTTCTGGCAAATACTGCCGGCAAGCGCTCACCAGGTTGGCCGGATGTGCCCTCCATTGCGGAAGCCTTGCCTGGCTACGCAGCTGAACTTTGGTATCCCTTGGCCGCGCCCGCCCGAACACCCGCCCATATTGTTGCTATTCTTGAACGTTCGACGGCTGCCGTTATGTCAGACAAGACATTCGCGGCCGCTTTGGTTGCACGCGGATTTGAACCCGAATACCTCGACAGTAAAGGCGTTGTTCAGGCGCTTGATGCGGAGGAAAAGCGCTGGGGGCCCGTGATTCCAAGGGCCGGAATCACGGCTGAATAAGGGAAAAGCCAAGCCATGCTGCGCTTCCTGATACTCTTTATCCTATTGGCGTCCTCCGCGCAGGCGCAACAGTTTCCTGATCGCGCCTTGCGCATGGTGGTTGGCTTCGCGCCTGGCGGAACAACGGATATTGTCGCACGCATCGTAGCTGAGAGCATGAGCAAGCATTTCAACCAACAGATCGTGGTTGAAAACCGCGGTGGTGCGGGGGGCGTTCCAGCCGCGCTTGTGGTGCTTCAGGTTCCAGCTGATGGTTACACGCTGATGCTTCAATCGGGCGGGTTAAACCAGGCTGAAGCGCTCGGGACCCCCCTGCCCTTTGATGCTGTAGATGCCTGGAGCCCTATTGGCCTTGTTGCCACCAGTGCCATCTCACTTGTTGTTACCAATTCGCTGCCAGTAACCAATTTGCGGGAATTGCAGGCTTACGCGAAATCTTCGGACACCGCCCTGCGCTTTGGGTCGCCGGGCGTAAGCCTAGTATCCTTTCTCTACGCACAGGAACTCGGTATCGAAGTCGAGGAAGTGCGTTACCGTGGAACAGGCGCAGTCCTGAATGATCTGATTGCAGGACGGGTCCAAGCCTATGCCATCGCGTTGCCTGGTATCTTGGCACAAATCCGAGCCGGAAGCCTTCGGGCAATTGCTATCGCTTCCGATCGGCGCAGTCAGGTGATGCCTGATTTATTGACGACCAAGGAACAGGGCTTTCCAAACATCATCTCTGCCAGTTGGTTTGGTGTGGTGGTAAAGTCCGGTACCCCTTCGGATCGAAGGTTGGCTCTGGCGCAGGCATTGAATCGCACGCTTCAGGATGCTGAGGTCAGACGCAGGCTTATTGAAGCTGGGCTGGACGTAGCCGAGGAAGCCAATCCCGACAGCTTTGATGCCATGATACGTGAGGACAGAGACCGCTGGCGACGCGTGGTTGAACGTGGAAACCTTAAGCAATGACAGCGCCTTATTCGGGCAAACATATTCTTGACTTGTCAGCTTTTGCTGCGCAGCGGCCCCATGCCCTTGCCACAGCGATGGCTTGCAAATTATTGGCGGCCATGGGCGCAAGCGTCTTTCGTCCCATCCCAGCCAGCGGCGATCCATTTGCTACGCTTGCACCAATGCTGCCCGATGGTAGCAGCGCAGTCGCAAGGTTTCTTCTGACAGATCGTATAGCTTTAGAAGCAGAAGATCATCGCCGAGAAATTCTCTTTGATGCCGCTATTGGCGATTATGAAACAGTATCCGCAAGCCACGCGTTGTTGCGGGTTCGATTTAGTGTTTTTGGTCCGGGCGATGATCCAGCCATGAGTGAACTTGGTCTTATGGCGCTGTCCGGCATTCTTGATGCCACACCGTCAAATGAAGGTGAACCGCATCGGTTGGGCGGGCATCAACCCGCCTATGCCGCGGGCCTTGCCGCTTTCACTGCTGCGGCAGCGGGGTTGCGTACCAGCCGCCATGATTTCGTTGATATATCGATTTTTGATGTTGCGTGTTGGCTCAATTGGAAAGCTGCGGCGACTGTGGTCTTGTTTGGTCGCGAAGCGGCCATACGGGATAAGGCGCAGCGCGGTGGTTGGCACACAATGCGTGTCATGGATGGTCATATCGCCCTTGTCTATATGAATAAGGATTGGCCTGCGCTACGCGACCTGATTGGCGACGAGCGACTTCGGGAAGCCAGATTCGCCAGCCAAAAATCACGTGGCGAAAACATGGATGCATTAAATGCGATTATGGCACCCTGGTTTGGTGCAAGAACACGCGCTGAGATCACTAGCATAGCGCAGGCGCAGCGTATTCCAATCGGACCAGTGCTGACATTACAGGAGCTACTGTCTGATCGGCAGCATTCCGCGCGTAAATTCTTGATGCGGAATGGCGAACCAAGAACGCCACTCATGTGGGACGGACATGCGGCACCTTGGCGGGACGTTGAGGTCGATAACCATGGATAATCTTGCTCCACTTTCAGGCATTCGGGTTGTTGATCTCGGCTGGCTCACGGCAGGCGCAGCAAGTGCCACCCTCTTGCTGGACTTGGGCGCAGAGGTTATCAAAATTGAAGGGCCCGGCGCGCTTGACCCGTTTCGTGATTGGATAGGGGCAGAGCCTGGGACAGATTGGTGGAATCATTCGCCCTTCTATAATTTTACCAATCGCGGCAAGAGCTCGGTCTGCCTTGATCTAAAGGATCCGCGTGGCCAGGCTGTTGTGCTGCGTCTGCTTGAAAATGCAGATATTCTCGTTGAAAACTACAGGCGTGGTGTTCTTGAAGCTTTCGGGTTGGCACCAAAGATGCTTCGTGAAAAGTTCCCTCGCCTTATCGTTGCCAGCATATCGTCTCAAGGGTCTGACGGGCCGGAACGCGATATGGTGTCCTTTGGTTCTACGCTTGAAGCGACCGCTGGCCTGGCCGCGCTAACCGGCCCCAGTGGCGGGGATGCAGCGATTACCGGGCGGAATATCAATTATCCGGATCAGGTGGTCTGCCTATTTGCGGCCGGCGCCATCATTTCGGCCGTGGCAAGGCGTGACAAGACCGGCGAGGGTGTTCACCTGGATCTTTCACAACGTGAACTCACCAGCTTTCTTCTAGGCGAAGAACTTCTGGCTGCGGCCGCGGGTGCACCCTCGGCGCGATTGGGCAATGCCTCTCGTGATGATGCGGCTGAAGCTGTAATCCGTGTGGATGAGGGATGGCAGGTAGTTTGGTCCACCGGTGCTGCACCCGTGCGTGATGGGATAGCAGTTGCTGAATCAGAAAAGTTCCGCAGCGGCACCGCAGTACTGCAAAGTCCTGATGGCATAGCAGCAAAAGGCGTTCCCTTCAGCTTTGGAACTTGGCCTGCCAGTATCAGGCGAGGTGGTGCCAAACTTGGCGAGAGCAATGTTGCTGTATTGCAGGAAGCCGGCCTGTCCATGCAAGAAATCCATGAGTTGAAAGAAGCGGGCATACTGGCCGAAGCGCCACGCCGCGGGCCTGCCCGATGAATAAGGAGCAGCTATCATGATCAAAAGGCGCTCACTGCTTGCAGCCCCATTGGTCATGGTTCCGCCGCCTGTATTGGCGGAAACCTGGCCCAATCGGCCGATACGCGTGGTGGTGCCATTTCCGCCGGGGGGTGGCACTGATATCGCCGGTCGGCTGATTTCCGCGAAGCTTGCCGAGATACTCGGCCAGCCCATTGTAATTGATAATCGCGGTGGCGCTGGCGGCATGATCGGCACTAGGGCCGTGGGGCAGTCCGCACCAGATGGATATACGCTGCTGTTCAACGGAACAGCCTCCATCGTGCGTGATGGTTTTGATCCCCGTTCGGCCGTAGATCATGTCGTGCGCGCCGCGATCACTCATAATATTCTGGTCGTCAACCAGCATGTGCCGGTTTCGAATGTAAATGAATTCATCAATTATCTACGTGCGAGGCCAGGGCAGCTGAATCACGGTACGGCCGGGCCATTGACATCGCAGCATCTTGCCGCGGTGATGTTTGACCTTATGGCTGAAACGAAGATGGAGAATGTGCATTATCGGGGCACAGGTCCCTCGGTGGCTGGAATTTTGAGTAACGAAGTTCAGGTGATGTTTGGTTCCATGAGCGCTGTCCTACCCCTGATCAACGAGGGTAAATTGAAAGCCTTGGCAACGGCTTCAGAGCGTCGATCAATACAGATGCCGACATTGCCACGCGTAGCCGATTTCATTCCTGGATATGGCGCTGAGTTGACCTATTCCTATTGTACGCCAATCGGCACGCCGCAATCGATCCTGCGAAAGCTTGAAAATGCCGTCGGCGAAGCGGTGCATTCTCCCGCCCTGATCAATTCATTACAGACACGAGGCTTCGAGCCTGCTTTTGAAAGCGGCGAATCGCTTACCCGGGCGATTGACTTGGATATGCGGCGATGGGCAGATGTGCTGAAAAAGGCGGGCATTGATGTCAATCAAGCTTGAGAGAAAATGATTGAGACAATTCGTTAAGCGAAAAATTCCTTCAGTAAGGTCAATCGCCCTCCCTCCCCTCGGCGTAGAACCTCACTACCAGCCCCGCATACTCTGCAATGTGACATTGCTGGGCCGCGATCGCCCGCGTTCAGGGCATGTGAAGCCCGCCATTCACCTCGATCACCTGTCCGGTGATGAACCCCGCCATCTCCGAGGAAGCCAGGAAAAGATAGGCGCCAACGCATTCCTCAACGGTGCCGATCCGCCGCATGGGTGTCAGCTTGATCGAAGCCTCAAGCTGATGGTACGGCGTCGTCTTTGCCTTGTCTGGGTTGCCGATCACGCCGGGGGCTATGGCGTTCACCCGAATGCCGTAGCGCGCCACTTCCTTCGCCAATCCGCGGCTAAAGGTTGAGACGAATGCCTTTGAAGCGGCGTAGAGCGTGGACTTGCTACCGCCACCGGTACGCGCCGCGACGGATGTAGTGGAAATGATCGCGCCGCCGCCCTGCGCCTGCATGATGGGCACCGCAGCGCGTGAACAGGCGAAGACTGCGCGTGCATTCAGGTTGACGATATCGTTATAGAGCGCGTCATCAATCTCGTGTAGCGGGTGCCGCTTCACCACACCACCGGCATTATTCACCAACACATCAAGCGCCCCAAGGCGTTGCTGTGCTTCAGCAATCAAGCCCCGGCAAGCATCAACGGAACGAACATCGGCCCTGAGCGCGGTGGCGTTGCCGCCCGCTGCGTGGATCTCCTCTAGAACCTGCAACGCCTGCGCTTCGCTGGAATTATAGTGTACGGCAACGCGCGCGCCCTGCGCGGCGAAGCCCTTGGCCACGGCAGCCCCGATGCCGGTGGATGCACCGGTAACCAGAACCGCCTTGCCGGCGAGGTCGGTGATGAGCATGGGACATATCCTTAAAGATGCGACCAACCGGCGGGCGCTTTGCCCAGCCAGCGGTCAGGTTCACCCGGCCACCAAGGCCGGCCATCAAGCCCTACGCCCCAACCAGCGCCGACGCCCTGCACTTCCAGCCCGTCTTCAGCGCGAGCGCGGTAGCAGACATGGTGGTGCCCATGGATGACGAGGCGTGCGCCCATCCGTCGCGCCAACTCGTCGAGAGCTGAAACGCCCTGCGGATGGCTTGATGGCGCCTCATGCGTCACCAGCACGTCGGCACGCAGGGCAGATAGCGCCTCGACATCCTCGGGCCAGATCGCCATCGCGGCGAGCGCATCGGCCATGGAACGGCGCTGCGCCTCGGTCCAGTCAGGGCCAAGGCGGGTCATATCGGCCGGTAGTTCAATGCGCGAATATAACTGCGGGGGTCCCGGCGGTTCCCAGACACGGCGGCGAAAGGTGCCGCCCAGCCCGGCGATGCGCAGCCCACCGATATCGGTGACGCGCGCATTGAGTTCCCCCTGTCTGGTGCGCGGATTGCGGTCTGCGTCCACCAGGTTGGTCCACATTTCGGGCCCGCCATCATAGTCATGGTTGCCCCAGATCCAGTGCACCTCGATCCCGGCATCGAGCAGCGGTGCGGCCGCAACATCCAGCGGCTGGTCGCATTCCATATCACCAAGAAGTACCGCGACGCGCGGCCGCCGCTTGGCCTTGGCAAGGCCCTGCGCGACATGCCGCCACTGACGATGGATATCGCCGATGAAGACAAGATCCTGTTCCCAGGCAGGGCCCTGCATCACGGTCTCAGATCACCCCTTCTTCGACCAGCGCCGCAGCCTGCGCGGAAGAATAACCGAGCAGCTCTCCCAGGATGCGGGCATTGTCCTCACCATAGCCGGGCGCGCCGCGGTCGATGATGCCACCACTATAAGGCGGCGTGGCAGAAAGTTTTGTTGGAATCTCGGTTACCGGCCAGCGGCCGATCTTGGTGCCGGTTACTTCCGTAAGCCAGGATAGTGCCGGAAGTTGCGGGTCATTGTCGCACCGGTCTTCAGCCGTTTGGCAGACACCCGCCGGCACGCCAGCCGCCTGCAGCGCTGCCATGCAGGCATAGGCATCCTGATCCTGCGTCCATTCCGTTATCGCAATATCCAGCGCGTCCTGGTGTAACAGGCGGCTTTCCAGCGTGGCAAAGCGCGGGTCCGCCCGCCAGGCAGGGCGACCCGCCACGCGAACCAGTGCCTGCCATTGGGCTTCGTCGAAGGCGGCAATGGCAATCCAACGGTCCTGCCCGGCGCAGCGATAGGCGCCATGCGGCGCGGCCGGCTTATAGGGAGAACGGTTGCCGATGCGGCTCCAACTCCGCCCATTCACCGACCAGTCGAGGATCGGTACCGGCTTCAGGAAAATGCCAGACTCGCATTGCGAACTATCAATCCACTGCCCCTGGCCAGTGCGGTCGCGGTGATAGAGCGCACCAATGATCGCCGTCGCGAAGCTATAGGCGCCGATCCAGTCAAGGAAGGAATAACCCCAGCCCGCGGGCATGGCTGGTTCGGGCAGGCCGGACATCTCCGAAGTGCCGGCGAAGGCCGCAGCGACAGGGCCGATGGTGCGGAAACGCCCATAGGTGCCGATGCCACCCATGCCAGATTGCTGCACATAGATGATGTCGGGTCGCAATGAGCATAGCACATCATAGCCAAGACCAAGCCGCTGCAGCACACCTGGAGAGAAGCCTTCCGCCACCACGTCCGACATCGCAATCAGGCGGCGCGCAATCTCCATGCCTTTGGGATGGCGGATATTGAGCGAAATGCCGCTCTTGCCCGAATTCTTATTGTTGAACTGTCCGCCCATATCGGAATCGGTGACACCCTTGAGCGGCGCCGTCGCTGCCTCTCGCGCCGCGCGCCCGCCGACGGGCGACATGGCCGCAAGGCGCGTATCGGGATTGTCCTTCCACTCAACCTTGATCACATCAGCACCCAGCGCCGCGGCGAAGCGCGTACCGCCCGCTGAGGCAAGGAACCAGGAAAAATCGAAGATCCGTACGCCCTGCAAGGGAAACGGTTTTTCGTGCGGGGAAAGCCGCGGCGATGCATCACTGCGCGGCCTTGCCGGCTGCGTCAGCGGCTTCCTCGGCGCCAGCGCGCCAAGCACGGCCGCTGTATCCTCGCCCAGCAGTGGGGCGCGGCGGCCGGATTTCCACACCGTCCCGGATGAGAGCCATCGGCTGACCGGATAGTGGTAGGCGCGCCCATGTTCCGGATGCTCTACCTCGGCAAAGGTGCCGCGCGTCTGCCAATGCGTATCAAGGACGTTTTCGTGCGGTTTGCGTAGTGGCGACCACAGTAGCCCAGCCGCCTGCGCTTCCCGCCATGGCATTGTTTCGTAGCGGAAAGATCGGATGAAGCGCTGCACGATTTCAAGCACATGGGATTTTGCCTCGTCATCCGCGCCCGAGCCGGGAACGTTGCGCGCCTTGGTATCCGCATTACCGCCCGGTGCCTGCAGGTCCGCCGCCATGCCGTAGCTGGACAGGAAGGGCACAAGGCTTGTCTGGTCGCGCACCGAAACGCCGGCCGCGATGTACCAGCGCCCATCCTTGGTATGGCCAATGCTTGGCACATGCGTCGGTTTTTCGATCGCGTGCCGGCAGGTCTGGCGGTATAGCGGCGCGCGCCGCATCACCCAGGACATGACATCAAGCTCGGTATTCTTCGAGACCGCTTCGTGAATCGCGACGCTCAGATCCTGGCCTTCGCCCGTATGCAGGCGATGGATCAGCGCAGCAAGGATGCCCACGACCATCTGGTCACCGGCGATGTGGTAGGCGTGCCAAAGCTGCGGCGCGATCGGCGGCAAGTCGTAATGCTTGGACGGATCCGGATCATAGCCGCAATTCATCATGATCCCGCCCAGCGCCAGGTGGATCAGGTCTGATGCCTTGTGATCCTTCCAGGGCCCTTCATCGCCAAAGGGCGACATGCGCGCGGCGATCAGGCCGGGAAACTCCGCCGCGATATTGCGTGCGGCAACGCCCAGTGCGGAAGCCGCCTTCCCCTCGCTCGCATCAAGGTAGATATCGGCGGAGGCCAGAAGCTGTCGGAAATTCTGCTGGCCGTCCGGCGTGTCAAGGTCGAGCACGACGGACCGCTTGCCGCGATTATAGCCCCAGAAATGCAGCGAACGCTCGGGGCCGGGTTCATCATCCAGGAAGGGTCCGATGGCACGGGTGGAAGAACCCTGCGGGGGTTCAACCTTGACGACCTCAGCGCCCAGGCCGGCGAGTGACATGCCGACATATTCGGCTGTCTCGTCAGCCATTTCCACGACACGCAAACCCTCCAGCATGCCTGGCAGGTGCCCGGCCTTGTCGCGCGTCAGTGGCAGGGTGCTCGGCGCAGTCGTCATGCTGAAATATCCTTGCGGCGGGTCGTGCGCGGCGGGGCGGTAGAACCCCGGACCACGAGTTCAAGCGGAAGTTCTTCTGGTATAGCAAAGTCGTGCCCGCTGATGCGGGCAAGGAGGTAGTCGGCTGCCATGGCGCCGATCGTATGCTTCGGCGAACGCAGGGTCGTCAGCGGTGGCCTCATATGTGTCACGATCTCAAGATCGCCGACGCCAACAATCGAAAGCTGCGCCGGCACGCGGATACCCTGCGCCTGCGCTTCCAGCAGCAGGCCGAGCGCTACGATGTCGTTATTGGCGATCAAGGCTGTTGGCAACTCGCCCTTTCGCTGAAATACGCGGAAAGCCTCTCTCACCTTGGCGATGCGATACTCGGTCTGGACGATGCGATCTGCCGGCAGCGGAATACGGTGGCGGCGCATCGCTGCGCGCAGACCGGCGATGCGCGCCCGCACGCGATCATTATGCTGGGTAAGCCCCGCCACAACCCCGATATCGCGATGTCCCAGCCCAACAAGATGATCCACTAGTAGCCGCGCGGCAGTCGCATTGTCATAGCCAATGGTTGGGTGCCCGCTGGCCCGTGCCGGCGCCCAGGTCTGTATGAAGGGAATGCCCGAGCTATTCAGCAGCAGTTCCAGTTCTTTGCTGTGAGTCACACCAACCAGCACAAGCCCATCCACGCCGCGTTCGATCATGGTGCGGACACTACGAAATTCCGCCGCCTCATCATAATTGAAGGTGGCCAGCAGCATTGTGTAGCCCTGCGGTTCCAGCCGCTGCTGAAAACCTTCAATCATGTCAGAAAAGATCGTGTTTGAAAGGTTGGGCACCACCGCGCCCAGCACGCGCGATCGGCGCGACGCAAGCGCCCTTGCCGCGCCATGCGCGACATAACCGAGCTTCGATGTCGCCTTCAGTACCTTGTCCCGCAAATCCTGCGTGACCAATGAGGCGTTGTTGAGCACGCGTGACACGGTAGCGGCAGAAACGCCGGCTTCCAGCGCCACTTCTTCCAGCCGTACTTTCGGGGCTTCGGTTTTCCTGCGTCTTTTGCCCCCCGGCTGAGGCGTGCTTGCCTTGGTCTTCATCTGCGCGGCACAGGTCCTACGCGGTTGCGGCGCGAAGGTGACAGGCGACGCCGTGGCCTGACGCGTCCACCACCAGCGGCGGCTCCTCCTGCCGGCAGCGCGGGACTGCAATGGGGCATCGCGTATGGAAGCGGCACCCTGAGGGCGGATTGATCGGGCTCGGCACATCACCCGTCAGAACGGTGCGCGCCCGTCTCGCCCGGGGGTGAGAAACCGGAACAGCGGCCAGCAGCGCTTCCGTATAAGGATGCCGTGGCGTCTCGAACAATGACGCCCGCGCGGCGATCTCCACGATCTTGCCGAGATACATGACGGCAACGCGGTGGCTGATGTGCTCGACCACGCCAAGATCATGCGCGACGAAAAGGTAGCTCAAGCCGAATTCCTGCTGCAGGTCCATCATCAGGTTGATGACCTGCGCCTGCACCGAGACATCGAGCGCGGAGACCGGCTCATCCCCAATGATCACGCTGGGGCCAAGCGCCAGAGCCCGCGCGATGCCGAGCCTTTGCCGCTGCCCACCGGAAAATTCATGCGGATAATTGGCGCGTTGATCCGGGCGCAGCCCCACGCGCGCAAAAAGCATGGCGACGCGATCGCGCTGTTCAGCGCGTGAGCCGATACCAAAATTGATCAGCGGTTCCTGCACGATTTCGCCCGCCGTCATGCGCGGGTTCAATGACGAATACGGATCCTGGAAAATGACTTGCATACGCTTGCGCCGTTCGAGCAGTGCAGCGCTGCCAAGGCCGGTGATCTCCTCACCCTCCAATGAAACATGGCCGGAGGTTGGTTCCTCTAGGCGCAGTACCGCCTTGCCGACTGTGGACTTGCCGCAGCCGCTTTCCCCTACCAGGCCGAGTGTTTCCCCCTGCCCTATACTGAAAGAAACACCATCCACCGCGCGAAGCTGCTTGCGCCCGCGTCCGAAAAAACCGCCACCCACGCTGTAGTGCTTGACAAGGTCGCGGACCTCCAAAACCGGGGTCTGCGCAATCATGCCATAGCTCCTGGACCAACTTCCCAGCAGGCTACGTTGTGGCTGCCCGCAAAACTCTGCAGCGGCGGCGCTTCAACTTGGCAGCGCGACGTCGCAAGATCACAGCGGGGCGCGAAAGGACAACCGGGAGGCCGTGCCTTCAGCGCCGGCACCACGCCAGGAATCTCAGCTAGCCGCCCGCCATGGTTACCCCCCAAATGCGGCATCGCACCCATCAGGCCACGCGTATAGGGGTGGGTGGGCGCGTCGAAGATTTCCTCAGCGGTGCCTTCCTCCACCTTGCTGCCCGCATACATCACCAGCACGCGGTCGGCCATTTCCGCAACAACGCCAAGATCGTGGGTGATCAGCAGAACGGCTGTACCAGTCTCCCGCTGCAAATCGCGGATCAGATCCAGGATCTGCGCCTGGATGGTGACATCAAGCGCTGTAGTGGGTTCATCAGCCAGCAATACGCGGGGGCGGCAGGCCAGCGCCATTGCGATCATGACGCGCTGACGCATGCCGCCGGATAATTGATGCGGATATTCATGCAGGCGGCGTTCAGCTTCGGGAATGCGCACCTGGCGCAACATTTCAAGTGCGCGGTCCATGCAGGCTTGCCAGGGCAGGCCTTCATGCACCATCACTGTCTCGGCAATCTGGCGGCCGATGTTCAGCACCGGATTCAGACTCGTCATTGGTTCCTGAAAAATCATTGAGACAGCGCGGCCCCGGACTTCGCGGATTTCGGGTTCCGACACCTGCACAAGGTCCCTGCCTTCGAGCAATACGCGCCCGGCCCCGATCCGCCCATAGGGCCGCGGCAGCAGGCGCAAAACGGACAGCGCCGTCAGGCTTTTGCCGCAACCAGACTCGCCCACAATGCACAGGGTCTCGCCGCGGTTTACCTCGAAGGAGAGGTCGTTGACCGCGACCGCCGGTGGACCATCGCCGGTAGCGAATTCCGTGCGCAGCCCCTCGACGCGCAGTACGGGATCGGCGGCCATCAGATCCTCCGCGCCAGGCGGGGGTCGAGCATGTCGCGCAGCCCATCGCCAAGGATGTTGATGGACAGCACCATGACCGCGAGAAAAATACTCGGGAACAGGATATTCCAGAAGGCGATCTGCACATAAAGCCGGCCTTCCGCGATGATATTGCCCCAGGACGGAATCTCCGGCGGGGTGCCGACGCCGAGGAAGCTCAGGTAGCTTTCGACCAATACGGCAGAAGCGGCGATGTAGGTCGCCTGTACGATCAGCGGCGCGAAGGTGTTGGGCAAGATATGGCTCAGCATGAGCCGCGGAAACCGCGTGCCAACGGCACTCGCTGCCTGGATGTAGACTTGTTCGCGCACCGAGAGAACCACCGAGCGCACGAGGCGCGCGACGCGCGGCACTTCAGGGATGGTGATGGCCAGGATGACAATCCAGATACTGGCCCGCGTGAGTGACATCAGCGCGATGGCGAGCAGAATGCCGGGAATGGCCATCAACCCGTCCATGATCCGCATCAGAATGGCATCAGCCGTGCGGAAATAACCTGCTACAACGCCGATCAAGAGACCGACCACGGTGGCCGCCACGGCGACCGCCGCGCCGATCACGAGCGAAACGCGCCCCCCGTAGAGCGTGCGTGTGAAGATGTCGCGGCCAAAGGCGTCTGTGCCGAACCAATATGTCTCATTCGGTGGCAGCAGCCGGTCCACCACATTCATCTCAAACGGGTCATATGGCGTGAGCCAGGGCGCGAACAGCGCAGAGAGTATCAGGACAATCAGGAGGGCGCTGCCCAGCACGGGCAGCGGGCGCCGGGCCGCGCGGCGCATCAGCCCTGTCGCGCTGCGCGACCGCGGGACGATGGCGGCTGCGGCAGTGATGTCGGTGGCAGCCATCAGTAGCGTATCCTCGGGTCAAGCAAGGAATAGGTCAGGTCAATCAGCAGGTTCACAAGCACGTAAACTCCCGCGACAACCAGAATCACGCCCTGGATCACCGGATAGTCCCGCTGCATGACGGCATCGATGGTGAGGCGACCGATCCCGGGCACAGCAAAGACGCTTTCCGTGACGACGACACCGCCGATCAGCAGCGCAATCCCGGTACCGATGGTGGTGACGATGGGGACTGAGGCATTTTTGAGCGAGTGCAGGATCAGCACCCGCGGCTCACCAAGGCCCTTGGCGCGGGCGGTGCGGATGAAATCCTCATTGAGTGTTTCAAGCATGGTGGCGCGCGTGATGCGGGCGATCAGCGCGGTATAGACAAGGCCAAGTGCTACGGTCGGCAGCACAAGGTGGCGGAAGAACGCGACCGGGTCTTCGGACAAACTGACAAAGCCCTGCACCGGCAGCAATTCCAACGTTAGGGAAAAGCCGATCACCAGCCCGTAGCCGATCAAAAAAACCGGCACGGAGAAGGCCAGGACCGACAGCGCCATAATCGCCTGATCAATCCAGGTGCCGGCGCGCCAAGCGGCCAAGACGCCGATGGGCACCGCCAACACAACAGCGAAGATGATAGTCGTCACCGACAGCGCCAGGGTTGGCTCCACCCTTTCCAGGATCAGTCCAAGCACGGGCCGTTCAAGGTAAATGGAATTGCCGAAATCGCCGGTCGCGAGCTGCCCGATCCACCGTACGAATTGCGTCAGCAAAGGCCGATCCAGGCCGAGATGCTCCCGTATCTTGGTGATGTCTTCGCTGGTTGCGTCATCCCCGGCGATGATCGCCGCCGGGTCCCCCGGGCTTAACCTGAGCAAAAGGAACACGATGACCGCGACTACGCCCATGACAGGCAGGGTCGCGAGGATGCGCTTGGTGACGTAGTACCACATGAAAGGCTTCCGTCAGGTCATCGCTTCTCAATGTTCCAATAGACCGGGATTCCCGCCTCCAGAACGCCGTGAACATTCGCGCGGACGGCCACGGGTTGGCTGTACTGGCCATAGGGAACATACGGTATCACTTCCCAGGCGCGGCGATTGATGCGCTCCAGGATTGGTTTGCGAGCTGCCGGATCGGCTTCCCGCGACCAATCGGCGACCATCTGAACCAGTTCCTGGTCGCAGGCCCAGCCGGGATTGGCACGCTCACAACGCGTATTGAACCAGGTGTTGGAAGGCGGCAGCGCCGTGGTGGGGCCGCCATGCGTGGTCACGAACAGGTGATAGCCGCCCTGATAAGGATCATTGCGGTTGGCGCGGCGTGACAGCAGCGTGCTCCAATCCATCGCCTGCACATCCACATTGACACCGGCACGGCGCAGCGCCTGGATCAGTACCATGGTTGCGGCATTGTACTGTGCACGGTCGGTTGGCTGCAGCACGACAATGGGCTCACCATTATAGCCGGCTTCGCGCAATAGCTGACGCGCACGTTCGACATTGGGCTCACGGAAGGGCTCGCTACCGACCTCAGTGCCGTTCCCAGAACCACACATGAAGAAGGATCCACAGAAAGGCCTGTAAAGCTGCGGATTACCCACGACCACGCGCATATAATCTTCCTGGCGCACAAGATGCGCGAGTGCCTGGCGTGCACGGGGGTCGTTGAACGGCGGATAAATATGATTCGGACGGATCACCCCAGACGTGCCGATGGCATCAATATTGACAAGGCGAATGTTGCGGTTGCGCGCAAGGACGTTGATGAAGTCGAGAGGTGGCGCCTCGAAATAGTCAATCTCGCCAGCGTTCAGCGCGGCAAGCGCTGTATTGTGGTCCGGCATGTAGAGCCATTCGACACGTTCAACGAGGGCGCGCTTGCCACCGGCAAGGTAATCCGCCGGTTCGGTGCGCGGCACATAATCCGGGTTGCGCCGGTAGACAACGCGGTTACCCGGGCGCCATTCCTCACGCACGAAGATGAAGGGGCCCGAACCGATGGTCTCAGTCACCTGCGTAGTGGCAGGCGTTTGCGCGATGCGTTCCGGCATAATGAAGGGCGGGTTGGAAGGCTTCGCCAGCGCATCCAGCACCAAGCCCCAACGTTCCTTGAGGCGGATTTCGAAGGTTCGGTCGTCCAGCGCAGTGATCGTATCGGTCACGGCGGCCAGTTGTTGGCCCATGACATCGCGGCTCATCCAGCGCCGCAATGATACGACAACATCCTGCGACCGGACAGGATTGCCGTCATGGAAGCGCAGGCCGTCGCGCAGCCGGACACGATAGACCAGACCACCTTCAAGAATCTCGTGCCCCTCCGCCATTTGCGGTTGGGGTTCGAAGCGCGAATTCATCGCGTAAAGCGTGTCATAGATCAGGTAGGCATGGCGCCCGGAGATGAAGGACGTGGTCCAGACCGGATCGAGGATTTGCAGGTTGGCATGCACCACCACGCGCAAGGTATTGGCGCGCGTCGCCGCAGGTGGCTGCGTTTGAGCTGACGCGACCAGTGGTCCCATCATGGCCAGCGCCAGGGTTGCGACCCTCAAGATACGCATCATCTTGCTTTTCCTTCCATGGAAAGTCCCCGATCCCGGTCGAGGCTTTGTTCAGAGAACGACGCGGAACTTCGGCAACGTCAGCTCGTCATCGACTTGCTCGAAGACAGCGGTGACGGATGCACCGATCTTTGGCCCATCGGCAGGCGCATTCACGATGTTGGTCATCAACATCGGCCCCTCCTCAAGGCCTACAAGCGCGACCAGGTAGGGAATCTCAGCGCGGAAACCATCCCAATAGGCACGGTGGAAACGCACCCAGGAAAGCACCGTGCCGCGGCCAGAGACCGGAACCCAGGATTGGTTTTCCGATAGGCATTTCGGGCAGACCGGCGATCCCGGAAAATGAGCATCCGAGCAATCGTCACAGCGCTGTACGGAAAGACAGCCTTCGCGGGCATTATCCCAGAAACCGCGGCTGACGGTATCAATCCGCGGGCGCGGCTTGGCGGGCATTGCTGGCTGCATGGAATCCTCCCTCAGCCCGGTGTGTAGATGATGGATCGTGAGCACGGCGTGGCGCCGCAATACTGCACGACCTCTGCGTTCTGTACTTGGCGTGCACCGCATTCGCCGCGGATTTGGCGCACCGCTTCGATGTTCAGCGCCCAGCCCTGCATGTAGGAGTTCGACAGATGCCCGCCATCGGTATTGGTGGGCAGCCGACCGCCGAGCTTCAGCGCTCCGCCCTCCACAAAGGAACCCGCCTCACCTTGTTTGCAGAAGCCAAGACCCTCAAGGCTAAACAGCACCGTTGGGCTGAAATTGTCGTAGCACATCAGCGCATCAACATCGGAAGGCCCAACGCCCGCCATGCCATAGGCCTGGGTGGCCACGTCCTGCATTTCATCATACCAAAAATTGAGGTCAAAATTGGAGATGGAAGCCGTGGTGAAGGCTTCCCGCGCGCCGATGCCGGAAATCATCACGGGGCGCTTCTTGAGATCCCTCGCGCGCTCCTTCGTGGTCATGATGATGCACACGGCGCCATCATTGATCAGGCAGTAATCGAGCAGGCGGAGCGGTTCGGTGATGAAACGGGCGGATTCGTGGTCATCAATGGTGATGGGCTGCTTCATCACTGCCGAAGGATTGAGGCAGGCGTGATGGCGAAAGGCCACAGACACCTCAGCCAATTGGCGCGTCGTTGTGCCATAGAGCGCATGGTGGCGCTGGAACATGAGCGCATGTGCCGCACCTGGGGAGGTGAACCCCCAAGGGTCCCAAATGCCGGGGCTTTCATCGCCACCGTAATTCACGCGGCGCGAACGGCCGATATTCGCATAGATGAGGGCCGCATAATCACAAAGCCCTGCATCAAGTGCCGCCGCAGCTTCAATGATTGCCATGCCGGACATTCTTCCGTGCGGCGGTAGCTGGATTGTCCAGCGCGGATTGAGCCCAAGAATTTCACCCATGCGCGCGTAATACGGCACGCGGCAAGTGAGCAGGCCGTCGATCTTGTCTTTGTCCAGGCCACAATCCTCAATGGCGCTGCGGAAGGCGCGGGCGCCAAGGCCATAATCGTCTATATCAGGGAAGTTGCCATAGGCAGTGTTGCCGACGCCGACGATGGCAATGCGGTCCTTGAGGCGGTGCAGCGCGTTCACGAGCCGCAGTTCCGCGCGCATGCGAGAGGCCGCAGAG
>JADCFP010000107.1 GCA_020249465.1 Roseomonas sp.
ACCTTGGAATGGGTAGATTGGTTCAATAACAGACGCTTGTTGGCACCAATCGGCTATATCCCGCCCGCGGAAGCCGAAGAACGCTACTATGCCTCACTGGATCATCCAGCCATGGCAGCGTAACTTAAGCAAAACAGCATCCGGCAAAACCGGGGCGGTTCAAGGCGTCGGGCAAGTCTGGCCTGGACACGCTACACGATCTCTACGGGGGCTTCGGCATCCCGATCTTCATCATCTTCGACAACGACGAGGGGACTCGCGATCGCGGTTTGCTCGACGCAAACCGCACGCTAACGCGCCTCCTTGGGCTTCGCGAAGCAGAGATGCCAGCAGCAGCTGTCGGCGAGCGCTATGCAATACTGGCGCCCGACTTCGAGAAGACGCTGCGGCGCGAGCTAGACGCCCTCGAAGCGGGCCTCTACGACCGACTAGAGACCAAAGCTCGCCGAGCCTACGGCGGCGCGCGAAAGCCGTCTATCGCACGCCATCTGGCCAAGCGGCTTGCCGGAGAGGGCCGCATCCCTCCAACGATTATGCAAATTGTTTCGGCAGTCGCCAAGATGTTGGGTGCAGAGGCGAGAGAACCTAATCGCGCCGTCGAGACCGAAAATCCAGATGAGATAACTTTCTAAGCTTTGGTCTCGTCGATTCCCCAGCACCAATTCCTCGGCAATGATGATGTTGGGAGCACAGGAAATTCTTCCCTCTCCGGTAACGTTTGCTGAGCGGTACACTTGCTGAAAAGCCTCGAGCTTAGTCCCAAGCAAACTGTTTAAAAGCAATAGGATATAGCTTGGAGGTCAAATCAGGCCACCCTCAAGCTTCGGAGACTTCAGGGCGTTCGGAGAGCGATTTCCGGGGTCGTGTCGTTCTCCAGCCGTCAAGCCATAGCGGCAAAACCCCTGGAAACCTGTGGTTCACAGCGCCAATGGCGCAGTCCACTTGTCAGGTTGTAAGACCGACCGCCCCACCAGTCCATTCCCCAACCACGCTGCACCGCAGCATAGCCAAAACCATTTCAGATCAATGCGTTAAACCTTGTTGGAAAAATCGGCCTACCCTGAAGCTTTGGAGAGAATTTGGGGATTCGGAGAGAAAACGCCGAAAAATTCCGCTTGAGCACCCTCAAGGTCGCCAGAAAAAGCTTTGTTTTCAAGGGGGTTTAGGTGGTCGCCTGGGGCGCTAACCCGGTTCGGCTAGGTGGCGACTGGAGCAGGAGTGGGGGCCGAAAGGGCGAAAGTCTCTGGCGTTTTGGGCTTTAAGGGACCCACTCTCTGCAGAGGAGAACCATTGCAGGATTATGCGGGTCCTGTCTTGGGCGGAATGTGCCCTGCGAGTGGCACAGACGATATCGCAAACTGGGCTTCGGTTGGCGCCCACTTAGGCGGGGCGGGGATTTCCTACTCATTTTTTTCTCTCTCTGGGATCACTATGCGCCAGAAATCCCCGGATCATCCAAACGCCAGCTTGGTCGGATAGGCGCTGCTGGCGCACTGTTCGGCGGCCTCCAAAGCGTTATCTCTGGAGATTCAGATAACGCGATCAGCATTTGACGCCGGAGATTCCATGAATCATCCTGCGTGGCAGAAAATGAACAGGAGCAGACGCATGATCACTGTGCCAGGCTATCGCTTCTCGCGCCGCCATGCATTCCTGCTTGGGCTGTTCATGGGGCAGGCGCGCCTTGCCGCGGCGCAGCCCGTCGGCTCAGCACAGGCGCCCGCCTGGCCGCTACGTCCGGTGCGCATCATCGTACCGTTTGCGGCGGGCGGACCAGTCGAGGTTCCGGCCCGCGGCTTAGCGGAATATCTCTCCCAACGGCTTGGCCAACCCTTCATTGTGGAAACAAGGCCGGGCGCCGGCGGCGCATTGGGCGTGCAATTGACAGTGCAATCAACGGATCAACACACCCTTGTGCTGACGACTGGTTCCGTTGGTATTTTGCCGGCGCTACAGAAAAATCCCGGCTTTGACCCTATCCGCGATCTCAACGCTATCTCGCTGGTTTCCGAGACAGCGCTTGCCTTCAATGTACGCGCTGACTCCCGCATTACCAGCCTTGCAGATCTTATTCGCCAGGCAAAGGCTTCGCCGGGCAGGATAAGTTTCGGTTCCAGCGGCGTTGGTACCACTTCCCATTTGGTGGGTGAGCTTTTGAAGGATCGGGCCGGGATTGACCTGCTACATGTGCCTTTTCGTGGAACAGGGCAGGGCCTCGCATCCCTGCTGAACGGTGATGTCGATATTCTTGTGACTGACGCCAGCGTGCCGGTACCGCATGTCAGGGAAGGCCGCTTGCGGGTACTCGGCGTTACCACGGAAGCTCGGATCGCCTCATTGCCTGATGTGCCTGCGGTGGCGGAAATACTGCCAGGTTTTGCTCTGCCGCTGTGGTTCGGTCTTTTTGGACCGAACAATTTGCCGCCAGGCGTGCCCCAACGCTTGGCGCTTGAACTTGAACCGCTCAGGGTCGGAAGTGACCTTGCCCGGCGCATGGAGGCTGGAGGCTCTCGGCTTTTACTGACCGGCCCTGACAGCTTGGCAGCACGGGTTGCGACCGAGGTGCCCATGTGGCGAGAGATTATCCGCGCGGCCAACATCACACCCGAATAGCCCTGACGCGCATCCACGATCTGTTTTTCATGACGCACCGGGTCGAAACTCCGGCGATATCTCTTGCATTCGCTGAAGCTTTGGCATTTGCTTACACGAACGGGGTTGGAGGAACGTGATGGTTACTAGGCGGGAAGTGTTTGCCGGTTCTATGATGGCAGGTATTCTTGGCGGCCTTTCCCGGTCGCGTGGAGCGGCGGCGCAGGCGCTCCCCAAACTGCGGCTATGGGGCGCGTCAGCCACGGTTGAAGCCTATCATGGCTTCCTGTTTCTGGGCATTCCACTCGGCTTTTATCGCGATATGGGCGTGGATGTTGAATTCGGCACTGCAGCCGGATCGGCCGCAACATTGCAGCTTGTTGCTGCGGGCCAGGCGCAGCTTGGCTATGTCGGCATGGAGGTTTTGGCGCTGGCCAAAGCGCGTAATCCCTCACTTCCGGTCACGGCCGTTTATCTGCAAGATCGAGGCAATATTTACGAGGTTGTTGTCCCAAAGAATAGCAATATCCGCCGTCTGGCTGACCTGAAGGGGCAGACACTTGGCGTTGCGAATCTTGCCAGCGGGGCCATTCCTTCGCTGCGTGCGATGCTCGCGGATGCAGGGCTTAATCCACAGAGCGATGTGAGTCTTCTGCCAGTTGGCAACGGCGCTGCCGCGGCGACAGCGCTGCGGAGCGGCAGGGTCCAGGCGCTATCGCTGTTTAGGGCGCAGCATGCGCTTATCGAAACACTTGGCATTGAACTCAGATATTTTCAGCGCGACCAGCCGAGTGCCGTGATCATCGCCAATACGGCCTTCCTGCGCCAGAATCGCGCAGCCGTCATTGGCACGCTCCGCGGCATTGTTGCCGGTTCGATTTTTGCCCAATTGGCCACTGATGCCACCATCAGGGAACATTGGAAAATGTTCGGCGCACCGTCTGGCATATCTGAACAGGAAGCCTTGGGCCGCGCTCGACACGTATTGACCCGTTCTGCCGAACTCTGGCGACGCTGGGATGATGCGGCTACCCCCTGGGGCTCCATGAGCAAGGACATGTGGGATCAGTTGCAAAACTTTATGGTACAACAGCAATTGATGGAGCGCGTGATTGACAGCAACTCCCTGTTTACAACTGAATTGATTGCAGAAGTCAATCAGATGGAAACGGCCGCGATCGAACGCAGGGCACGTGGCGCTTAGCACTGCGCGTGATGATCAGCCCCATCGCACCGAAACCTGGCCGGCGCTGGTCCGGTGGTTTCTTTATTCGCCTCGATCGACGCCCGCTCGGCAAACGCCAACCGCGATTGGATGAAATTCATGGCTGATGCAGCGGCGGTGAGCATTCGTGATGTCGGGATGACCTATGGAGAGGGCGCGCAGGCGGTCGAGGCGCTTTCGGAAATCTCCCTTGATGTGATGCCGGGCGAGTTTCTGGCTGTCGTCGGACCCAGTGGTTGTGGAAAATCCACACTTCTGCGCTTGGTTACTGGTCTGCGTCGGCCAACGCGCGGCGGCATCTTCCTGCAGGGGCTTCCCGTGGAAGGGCCGCGGAGCGATGTAGGCATTGTATTTCAATCACCGGTTCTGTACCCCTGGCGCAACATTCTTGAGAATGTCCTGCTTCCCATCCAGATTTTGAATCTCCCGGTGAGGCGCTATCAGGACCGCGCCCATGCACTGCTTGAATTGGTGGGCCTTGGCGGCTTTGCCAAACATTACCCTTCAGAGCTTTCAGGCGGCATGCAACAACGCGCCGCAATCGCGCGTGCGCTGGTTCACGATGCGCCGATCCTGATTATGGATGAGCCTTTCGGCGCGCTTGATGCAATGACGCGCGAGGCGATGAACCTAGAACTGCAGCGTATCTGGCAAGCGCAACAGAAGACGGTCATTTTTATCACCCATTCGATTGCTGAGGCCGTATTCCTGGCGGATCGTATTGTCGTCATGTCACCAAGGCCCGGGCGCATACTCGATATCATCGCAAATCCGATGCCAAGGCTCCGAAACTTGGATGATATGCTGCTGCCCGAATTTGGCGAAAAGCTGCGCCAGGTACGCGGCCTACTCGGCGGGAAGGGTCCAAGCCTATGAATGCTTCTATTGTATGGATGCGCCGACAGATCCTGCCTTTTCTGTTCTTCGTATTCTTTATCGGTGGATGGGAATTTCTGATCTGGGCGCTTGCAGTTGAATCCTTCCTGGTGCCGTCCCCTTCCGCAGTCATGAGGGCGCTTTTTCGGGGTGTATTTGCCGGAAATTTCATGAGCCATGCTTGGGTAACCGCCATTCAGGCATTGGGCGGCTTTCTTCTTGGTAGTGCCATGGGTATTGCCATAGCGGTGCTTGTGGTGACCTTTCCAGTAATGGAGCGTATCATATACCCATATATCGTTGCGCTTCAAACGGTGCCCAAGGTTGCCATTGCGCCGTTGATTGTTGTCTGGTTTGGCTTTGGCATGGAATCGAAAATCATTATTGTTGCCTTGGTGTCACTCTTTCCGGTGCTGGTGAATGTCATGGCTGGCCTTAAGGCGGTTGACCAGGACAGGCTGGATCTTCTGGTATCACTTTCGGCAACACGTTGGCAGATTCTGCGCTACCTCCGCTTTCCCAATGCGCTACCGTTCCTGTTTGCAGGGCTAAATACAGCCATTGTCTTTGCGATCATTGGTGCCATCGTTGGGGAATTTGTCGGTTCGAATAGGGGTATCGGTTTTCTTATTCTTCAGGCCAATTTCTCGCTTGATATTGCGGGCGCCTTTGCCCTTTTTGTTGTTCTATCGATCATGGGGGTTTCCTTTCATACGGCCCTGCAAGCCATCCAGCGGCGCGTCCTTTTTTGGAACAAAACCATAGACGTTGATGGTAATCGGCCGCGCCAGTGATGGAAAACACGTCCATTTTTGTTACGGCCCTATGACCGGCTCTGCGCCGATCGTTCGGCCGCATTTCAGCTTTGAAACCGACACTTGACGTTCAGAATAAGAGCGATCTTTAGGATATCCGCCCTGGCCATTTGCCCTTGGCATGGAGCTTGATCACGGTTGCCCTTATTGCGTCGGCTACCACGGCCGTCGCCGGCGACGACTTTGCGGTCGCGGCCTGCACAAGGGTCAGTTTCCAATAAAAGGCTGGCTTGAAAGGCAGCGCCTGTAACTCGCCAAGACGCGCTTCGGCCTGAAAGTTTCCCTGCGTGAGAAGACTGCACCCGACACCATCGCGGCACAGTGCCCGGATCAGAGTAGGATCATCCACCTCCGCCCGCACATCCAGGGCAGTGCCTGTGCGCGCCATCCATCCATCCAGCAAGCGGCGCGATGCATTCGGCCTGCTCGGCAGAATGAGCGGTATTTGTTCCAGATCCTCCATACGAATGAATTTCCTGTTGCGTGGAAGCAGGTCTTTCCGGCCAACAAGCGATACAGGCTCGTCGATCAATCGTTCACTGGTAAAACCCTTTTGCGGTAGCGGATCGTGCATGCAAGCTATATCCACCTGACCCCTGATAAGCCATTCATGGATCAGCACAGAAAAGCCACCAACAATGCGGAGCGCAAGGTCCGGGTAGGTATCGCTCAAGTAACGCACCAGACTTGGAACAAGATAGTGGCCCGCAGCAGGGGGCACGGCCAGGGTCACATTACCGGAAATGGCACGACTCCCGCGCTTCACTTCCGCCCGTGCTTCCTCGATCTGACGAAGAATAATTTGCCCGCGCAGAAAAAGGGTTTTGCCGGCTTCCGTGAGACTGACCCCCTGGCTTTGCCGCACAAAAAGCGCCTTGCCTACATCCTCTTCAAGCTGTCGGATCTGACGGCTGATGGCCGGCTGCGAAATCCGAAGGAATTCAGCGGCCCTGCTGTAGCTGCCAAATTCTGCAACGGCCAGGAAGTATCTGAGAGTTCTACTTTCCAAGGGAATGACCCTTTCTCACGCGTTATGCAGTTTTCTCATAAGACCTATCATCATTATGCCTTGGACGACCAGCATCACCAGTTCCTAAAGTTTTACAATCAAACGCTGCAGGAAACGACCATGAAATTTGGCTTAATGACGCAAATTCAGATGCCTAAGCCTTGGGCGCCGAATGCTGAGACGACCGCCTATGCAAATACTATAAAGCAGGCGGCGGCGGGTGAGGCCGCCGGCTTCAGCCATTTCTGGGTGACCGAGCAGCATTTTTTTCGGGAAATTGGCCATAGCCCCTGCCCTGACATGATTCTGTCTGCCGTCAGCCAGCACACCAAGACCATAAGATTGGGTTTTGCAGTGATTGTCATGACGATCCACAACCCCTTTCAGGTTGCTGAGCGTGTCGCGACGCTCGATGTCCTCAGCGGGGGGCGTGTTGAGTTCGGGATGGGCCGCGGTTCCACCAATTACATGGTTGAACCCTTCCATGTGGACCGGGCTACCGAACGTGAATTGGCGGGCGAAGCTGCCGAAGCGGTCATGAAGATGTTTGAGAATGAGTATTTCCTAGGCTACAAGGGGAAGCATTTCGATCTCATGGATCGTTACGTGACGCCACGACCCGTGCAATCGCCGCATCCGCCATTATGGTCCGCCGCGTCCAATCTCTCCAGCTATGAACGCATAGGTGAGCAGGGGCTTGGTGTCATGGGCGTGACGCGCAACAGCATTTCCGAGACGAAGGATGCCATTCGTGTCTATCGCCAGGCCATTCGTGGTACCGATCAATCCAAAATGATCGGAAAATTTCCGAATGAACAAGTGGCTGGCTTTGCATTGGCATGCTGCGATATGGATGATCGCGTGGGGCGGGACGTCGCTTGCGCGGCGGCGCGTTGGTATAACGGCGATAACCAGGCCGAATTGAATCCCAAGCGATTTGCGACTGCCGGCGGCGTAGAAGCGATCGTCAGTAAATTCCGAAGCCGTAGCAACGATGAACTGATCGAAGACGGCATGGCGATCGGCGGAAACCCCGATACGATCAGTCGCACAGTGGAGAAATGGGCCGAAGCCGGTTTGGACCAGATGATTTTCATCTTGCAGGCCGGTCATACGACCCAGGACCAAATCATGCGATCCATCGATCTGATCGGCGAAAAAGTCATCCCGCGCTTTGCGTCATGATTCGGATATAGTGAGGCTGGTATTTCCGGCGAAAAATGACGGAGCGCGATAGTGTCGAAGAATGACTTCACCAGGGAGGAATTTGCGTCCCGCGCGGCGCGCGCAAGGGCTGCGATTGGCGCGGCTGACCTGGATTGGCTATTTGTCATCCATCCTGTTTCCATGCGATGGCTGATTGGTCAGGACACCAAAAGCTACACGATTTTCCAGGTTTTGGCGGTATCCGCCAAGCCGGGGCCACTGATCCTTTTCACGCGTGGCACAGACTTAAATGAATTGGCATCCGACACGCTGGCAGATGAAATCGTCACCTATGGTGGGGGTGAGCCTGCGGATCCGATGGAATTCTTTGGGGAATTTGTCACGAAGCGCGGATTTCTTGGCTCGCGGATTGGCATGGAGGTTCCGAATTTTTACCTCAGCGTGCCCCATTATCTTGGTGTCAAAAAAATCCTGGGGGAAGCCCTGGTCTCGGAGAATAACGGTTTGCTCGGGCAGTTGCGGTCAATCAAATCTCCCGAGGAAATCAACTATACGCGGAAGGCCGCTGATCTTTCAGCTCGCGCTTTTGAGGCGCTGATTACCCATGTGGTCGAAGGACGCTCTGAGCTTGAGCTTGCAGGCGCTGCCTATGGCTCGTTGCTCAGCAATGGATCTGGAATTCCGCATAGCACGATGAACCTGATGACCGGGGATCGGAGTGCGTTTGCATTGGGCGGACCGACAGGACGTCGGCAACGATATGGTGATACGGGGCTTGTCGAGATCGGTGCAAATTTTCGTCGTTATACATCAACGCTTGGCCGGCAGTGGTGCCTGGGTAATCCCTCAGCGCGTTTGAGGGAGATTTATGACATCGTTCGCGAGGCGGGCGACGCCTGCCTCGCAAAGCTTGGTCCCGGCGTACCGGCCATCGAGGCACATGAGGCTGCCAAAGCGGTCATAAGTAAGGCCGGCTTTGATCAATATCGGATGCATACCACTGGCTATGGGATTGCCCCTGGCTTTCCCCCTTCCTGGGGAGAGGGTGTGAATATCTTCGGCGGCAGCAAGGATGTCCTAAAGGAAAACATGATTGTTTCGGTGGAGCCAAATATCTTTATCGCTAAAGAGGGCTTGGGTGCGCGCATCATCGACAATGTCCTTATTACTGCCACTGGAGCCGAACTCCTTTCCACGACGTCTCGCAATTTGAGAGTAGTGCGATGAGGCGCTTACTGTCCGTCGTCAGATGATTTGAGACTGCTTTGCGCGCTGTCTAACGGAGTATCTGGCTCATCTTCACTCTCCTTGGAGTTACGATGAGCTAGAAATCCTCTATTACTCAAATCGCCAGTTTGGCCCCGTGGTCGCTGACGCCGGATAAAAGCCTCACCACCAGGGAATCGCAGACCCTTCTAATGGTTCAACGTGAAACACATTCAACTGCATTGCCAGCAGCGAATAATACCCGATCAATCCTGTCAGGTCGACCGCACCCTTTTCGCCCAGCAGGTCGCACACCGGCTGGTAAAGCGCATCAGGCGCCTTGCCCGTGCGTAGTACGGCGCGCACGAATTCCACCACCACCCGATCTGCATCGGAATCGAAAGGGATTTTTTCGGAATCGCGCCCAATTGCGGCAATTACCGCTGCCGGTACGCCCTGCTTTTCGGCAATCGGCGCATGGGCAAACCACTCATACGCCGCCTTCCAATGATGGCCCACGCATAGAATTGCAAGTTCCCGCAAACGCATCGGCACGCTGCATTCGAAGCGTACAAAAACGCCGAGTTGTTCCACCCGCGCGCAAAGCTCGGGGCTTGTGATCAGCGCCTGGAAGGGGCCTTTCACACCGCCGCGCGCGCCGGACGTCATCCGATCCCATACCGCCTGCTGCGCCGCATCCAGGCTTTCGCGCGTCTGCGCGGGCAGGCGCGGCGCGGTCATTCCGCGGCCGCCGCTACGGCGGGATAGGCGCCGAAATGGGGCATGATTTCCCGCGCAAAGCCACGCAGATTGGCAACCGATGCATTGGGATCCACGATTAGGATTGTCGCCACCCCGCCGGCCTTCAGCTTTTCAATGCGCGCAATGATTTCTGCCGGTGTGCCGAGCAGTGGCGCATCATCGGTTTCAATACTGTCGGCGCGCTTGCCCTTGTGCAAATCACCAATCACGCCCACCACACGCCGGCGAACCTCATAAGCGGCAGCGCGTTCTTCTTCCGAATGGATCATCTGCAGCGCGCGCGCCACCGCAACATCATGCGGCTGCCAGGCACGACCATGCTTTTCGCATTCCTCGCGGAAAATGCCCACACGTTCGATGATCTGATCAACGGATGCTAATTGGTCAAGCAGTAGGTTAAAGCCTTCTCGCGCGGCGCGGCGAATGCTCTCCTCACTGCCGGCAGCCAGCCAGAAGGGCGGATGCGGGCGCTGCGCCACCGCAGGTTCCACCACGATGTTTTCATAATGCCAGCGCTTGCCATGATGGCTGAAGCGATCTTCGGAGGTCCAGGCCTTGCGGATCACCTCAATCGCTTCATCAAAGCGTTCGGTCGCTTCTTCGGGCGGGATGCAAAAGCCACTGAATTCAGAGGCACGATACCCCTTGCCCACGCCAAAATCGAAGCGCCCGCCGGAGAGCAGATCAAGCGTCGCAGCCTGTTCAGCGATCAACACTGGGTTGTGCCAAGGCAGCACCACCACCGCCGTACCAAGCCGAATGCGTTCCGTCTTCGCCGCAAGATAGGAAAGCAAGGTCATGGAGGCAGAAACCTGCCCCTGGCCGGTGAAGTGATGTTCCACCATGAACATATGCGCAAAGCCGAGCCTTTCGGCTTCCTGCACATAGTCAATGAAATCCTTATAGCCGTGGCTATCGCCAAGGCCGACCGAACGCTTTGTGCGCGCCCCTCCAAACAGACCAAAGCGCATCGCATGACCCTCCTGATCAGGAAACGCTATTTTGGGGCTTCACGCCGCTGCGGTAAAGAGGTTTTTCGCGTTGTTTTTCTTGAAAAAAGTTCCGGCCTTGGCCCTGGCCGGTTGCCAGTCAGGCCAAAGCCTGCCCAAACTTGGCTTGGAAACTGTTCAGGAAAACGCTCATGGAATGGCACCCCAAGCCGCTTGATCCCGGCATGATCACCCTGCACCGCCGCGGCAAGGGCGAGCGGCTGATGCTGCTGCATTGCCTCGGCATGTCCTGGCGCTTTTGGGATGTGTTGGAACCGCTGACCGATCGGTTTGAGCTGATCGCCTATTCCTTCCCGGGCCATCACGATACCCCGCTGCCTGGCCATCAATACGGCGTGCCGGAATTGACCGAGCAGTTGCGCGCCGTGGCGAAGCGCGAAGGGCTTTCCAGCTTTCACCTGATGGGCATTTCGCTTGGCGGCAGCGTGGCGCAGCATTTCGCCGGTACCTATCCCGATATGGTGGATAAGCTGATCCTGGCCGATTGCACGCCGCGCTATGATGATGACAGCCGCGCCAATTGGCCGGTGCGCGCAGCGGCAGCGCGCAAGGATGGCGTTGCTTCCCTGGTGCCGACACTGATGAAAACCTGGTTCAGCCCGAATACGCTGGCCGCCGATGGCCCCAATGTGCGCTTTGCCAAGGCAACGCTGGAAGCGTGCTCGGGCGAAGGCTATGCTCTGGCCTGTGAGGCGCTCGCCACGCTGGATGCGCGGGAAGAAACCAAGCGCGTGAAGGCGCCAACGCTGATCCTAGTGGGGTCAGAAGAACGGAAATCCTTCCAGGATGCGACAGATTGGATGCAGGCCACCATCCCTGGCAGCCGCAAGGTGACTGTGCCGGATGCGGGCCATGCTTCGGTGCGCGATCAGCCGGATTTCGTTGTGCGGACGCTCCGCGACTTTCTGGGCTGACCCATGGCGCAACAGGCGGCGAAGCCGGGACGCTGGCCGCAATATCTGCCCGTAGTCGGCGTTGTCGCCGGCTTTCTGCTGGTAATCGGCCCGTTGCTGGCAACAGTGTTGCGCAGCATATTGGTGTTTGAAGGGGATGATGCGCGGCTTTCGCTTGATCATTTTATCCGCATCTTCAAGGATCCTGCCATCCATGCGGCACTTGGCAATACGCTGATCTGCGGCCTGGCCACCACCTTCTTCAGCCTGATCCTGGGCTTTACCTTGGCTTGGCTTGTCGCGCGCACGGATATGCCGGGGCGGCAATGGTTTGAAGTGGGCAATCTTATTCCCTTTTTTCTCTCGCCCTATGTTGGCGCCATCAGTTGGATTTATTTGGCCGCACCCAATAGTGGACTTGCGATCAATTTTTTTAAGGATCACTTCGGCGTCGATCTTTCCTTCATCAATATCTACAGCCTGCCTGGCGTGATCTGGGTATTGACCATCTTCTACACGCCCTATGTCTATCTTTTCGTCATCGCGCCCTTGCGCCGCATGGATGCCGCGCTTGAAGATGCTGCCCGCGTGCATGGCGCTGGCTTCTGGTTCACGCTTCGCCATGTGACGCTTCCCTTGCTGAGCCCTGCATTGTTATCCGGCGCCTTGGTGGTTTTCGTGACCAGCGCTGGGCTTTTCGATGTGCCACTGGCGCTTGCCTCACCAAGCGGCATTCGCACCATGCCGACCGAGATCTTTGCTTCCGTTCAATACCCATCCGATTTTGGCCGCGCGGCTGCCTTTGGCGTGATTGTGCTTTGCGTGACAGTGCTTTTGGCCTTGTTGCAGCGCCGCTATCTGGCTGGCCGGCGCTATGAAACCGTCACAGGCAAGGGCTATCGCCCCAGGCTTCTGGCACTGGGCACCTGGGGGCGCGCCGCGGCGCTGGCCTTTCAAAGCTTTTATATCGGCATCGGCGTGGTCTTGCCGACCATTGCGCTGGTCTTGGTATCGCTGACACGGCTTTGGACTGGGCGCTTTGATCCGGCACGCGCGTCGCTCGCGAATTATGAATATGTGCTGTTCAATTACCAGCTTACGCAACAGGCCATCATCAATAGCCTGATCCTGGCCGTGGTGGGGGCGACCTTGGGTGTTGGGCTAAGTGTATTGCAAGCCTATTACCTCAATCGCGGTGCGCCGAAGCGGCGAAGCATCGCGGATGCGGTGCTGTCTCTGCCGCTTGGCATCCCCGGCATCATTCTGGGGCTTGGCTTCCTGATCCTGGCAATCCGCACGCCGCTTTACAGTACGCTCACCATTGTGCTGATCGCCTATATCGCGCGCTTTTTCCCTTTCGCAACGCGCACGATTTCGGCCATGTTCGGCTCGCTCAATCCTGAATTGGAACAAAGTGCGCGCGCCGCCGGGGCAAGTTGGGCGGAAACGTTGCGCCATATCATCCTGCCACTGCTGCGCCCTGCCCTGATTGCTGCCTGGATCATGCTGTTTGTTATTTTCATCCGCGAATTGGGCGCCACGATCCTGCTATATGCGCAGGGTACTGAAACCATCAGCGTCGTGCTGGTTGTCTTGAGTGATCGCAGCTTCGGCTATGCGGCAGCCCTTGCCATGGTGCAGCTGCTTCTACTGTTGGGGGCCTTCGCCATCATGCGCGCCACCAAGACCAGCATCGTGCAGTCATGAAATCGGATAGCTCCCCATGAAGGCAACGCCCCCTTTCCTGAGTGTTACTGGACTTGAGAAAAGCTATGGCCCGTATAAGGCCGTGAATGGCGTTTCGCTCACGGTCGAAGAAGGCCATACACTTGCGCTTTTGGGGCCAAGTGGCTGCGGCAAGACGACCATGCTCCGCTGCATTGCCGGGCTTGAAACGCCTGAAGCCGGCCGCATCGAAATCGGTGATGTGTGTGTTTTTAATGCGGCGCAGCGCATCAATCTGCAACCAGAAGCGCGCGGGCTTGGCATTGTGTTCCAATCCTACGCCGTCTGGCCCCATATGACGGTGTCGGAAAATGTCGGCTTTCCGCTCAAGGTCAGGAAAATCGGTGGCGCCGAACGTAATCAGCGCGTGGCACGCATACTGGATATTGTTGGGCTCAGCGCTTGGCATGACCGTCCAGCCACTAATCTTTCCGGCGGGCAGCAGCAGCGCGTGGCACTGGCGCGCGCCCTGGTTCATGAACCGCGCCTGGTGTTGTTCGATGAAGCATTGTCCAATCTTGACGCGCAACTTCGCGAACAGATGCGGCTGGAACTGAACCTACTACAGGATAGGCTTGGTTTTACCGCAATTTACGTGACGCATGATCAGGCAGAGGCCTTCGGCCTTGCCGAGCATATCGTGGTGATGAATAAGGGCCGCATCGAAACCCAAGGCCCGCCACGACGGATTTTTCATGAACCCGATACGGCCTTTGTCGCGCGGTTTTTGGGCTTTAATTTATTGCCGGGAAGGATCACGGGGTTGGACGGTACACAGACGGAAATCACGCTTGCGGATGGTGCCTGCATTCGCGGCCATATCCCCACCAAAGCAGGCAAACTTGCCGAAGGCGATGCCGCGATTGCCTGCATCCGCAAGGAACATATGCACCTAAGCGCAACGCCCAGCAGCATCATGGCGCGTATTCGCGGTTCATCCTTTCTTGGCCTTGCTGATGAATTCATCCTGGATTTGGGTGGGCAGGAATTGCGCGCCATCCAGCAATTTCCCGAAGCCCGCGCAGATATGATGGTGGGCGTGGATATCCCGCCCGCCCATTGCGTGATCCTGCCGCCCGAAGATCAATAGGCGGTCAGGCCACCATCCACGGGAAGGATCTGACCTGTCACCGCAGCAGCCAAGGGGCTCACCAGATAGGCAACGGCGGCGGCCACTTCCTCAGCACTTGGGAAGCGGCCATTTGGGATGCGGTCCAGCATGCGCTGACGTCGCGCAGGGTCCGCCAAAATGCGCGCGCGTGATGGTGTCAGCACCGTGCCGGGTGCCACCGCATTTACACGCATGCCTTTGGCGGCCCACTCAATGGCCAGCGCGCGGGTCATTTGCACAATGCCGCCCTTGGAAATGCTGTAGACAGAACGATCCGCAATACCGATCAGCCCATGGGTGGAAGCAATGCTGACAATCGCGCCTGGACGTCCCTCAGCAATGCAGCGCGCAGCAAAGCGTGCAGACAGGAAGTAGCTGCCTTTCAAATTCACATCCATCACCTGATCATATTCATCCCAGGTGACATCAATCACCGGCTTGTTAAGCGTGCAGCCGGCATTATTCACCAAAACACCAATGGGGCCGAAGGCAACCTCGGCCCTCTCCATCAGGGCCTCGATACTGCCTTCTTCGAGCAGATTGAGCGACAATCCCAGCGCGCGCCGGCTGCGCGCTTCAATACCTGCAATAGTTTCCATCAAACTTTCGGTTGTAAGGTCAGTGACAATGACGTCATGGCCCGCTTCAGCCAAGGCCCAGGCGGTAGCTTGGCCAATACCCTCGGTAGCGCCGGTGACGATAGCGGTCTTGATAGGGAGTGGATCATTCATGACTTGAAAATACGCGTCCAATCCTCGCGCTGTTTTTGCAGATCTGCCGTTGTCATGCCGCGCCAATCCACATCCAAAAGCTTCAATTGATCTATCGCAGGCGCGTAATCCGGCAATGGGCTACGAAAACCGGAACGGCCAGAAATCAGCGCCTCACGCCGCGCGAGAATTTGCTGCCCGGCTTCGGAATGGATGAAATCGGTCCAAAGCCGTGCGGCATTCGGGCTTGGCGCCTTCTGCAACACGAAACTGCATTGCGCCATCAGCACCACGCCTTCTTCCGGCATGATGAAGCGGAGCTTCGCACCTTGCGCATTATTCTGAAAGGCGCGCGTCGGCATGCCGGAAAACGCCATCAGATCCTGTCCTGTCACCAGCCGCTGCGCCACCTGTTCCGATCGCAACAGAAAGGCTGGCTTCATCGCGGCGAGATCAGTGAAAAACCGCGCCGGCAGCGCCTTGGTTTGGCCAATATAGGTCGCAAGGTAGGAGGCTGAGACTGCGGAATCCCCAATGGAAATCCGCCCCTGCGGCACGGCATTGATCACATCCAGCCAGGATTTACCGGAAAAATTCAGTCTTTCCGCATTCCACATGGGCACAAAAACATAAGCGCCATTGAAGGCAAAGACATCCTTCTCCCCAAGCCCTGCCTCAAAAACGCGCCCATACTGCGTCAATTCCGGGCTGGCATAACGCGCAACATGCCCGGCGGCGAGTTTTTCAAACACCCAGGTCGGTGACGCAATGGCTGCGACATCAATCGTGACGCGATCAGCGGCCAGTTCCTGTTCAATGCGCGTCACCAAGGCACCAGTCCCGGTCAGCGTGTAATTCACCCGAAAGGCATTGGGCAGGCCGTAATGGCGCCTGAAGGCCGCTTGCAATTCATCATGCGTTTCAGGCTGGATAACCGTGTCCCAATAGGTCATGCGCCCTTCGCGCCTTGCGCCTTCAATCAATGGCGCCAGGCGTTCACGTTCCGCGGGCGTAGCAGCCGCAAGGGCGGGCGCCTGCTGTGCCCAAGCCGTGCCGATATTGAACACACCAAGCGCACCAGCGCCCAGTGCAAAATTAAAGCCCCGACGGTTCATCCCGGCACCTTTTCAGTTAAGTGTTGCTTTTGTTTCGTTGACAAGCGCAGTCCAAAGCCTGCGCTCATCGGCCCAATAGGCATCCATGGCTTCCGGCGTGCCTACCATGGGTTCATGTGCGCCTTCAGCCATCCTCTGCTGAATGGCTGGGCTTTCAATCCACCTATTGGTCTCGGCATTCAGGCGTTCAATGATGGCGCGAGGCGTTCCGGTAGGTGCATAAAGCCCGAACCATACCGTCTCATAAAAGCCAGGATAGCCTTCTTCTTCGAGGGTCGGCACCTCGGGCATTTGTGGTGCGCGGTTACGCCCCGTCAGTGAAAGCCCGCGCAGCAACCCATCACGAATCATCGGTCCCGCATTGCCGATATTGTCGAAGATGTAATCGCTCTCGCCTTGCGAAACTGCCAGGATCCCCGCCGGACCACCACGATAGGGCACATGCACGCGCCGAAACCCGGCACGCTGATGGAAGCGTTCTGCCATCATGTGCCCGACACTACCAATGCCTTGGCTTGCCATATTCACTTCGCGATTGCCGGCCTTGGCCCAGGCAACAAATTCCGCCGTATTCTTGACGGGCAGTTTGGGCGAGACAATCAGCATCATGCCATAGCGATAAATCGCCGCCACTGCGGTGAAGGCGCGCACCGGATCGTAAGGCACGCTCGGCAGCACAAGTGGCGAGACGATATGCGCGGTATTGGAAGACATGAGTAGGGTCCAGCCATCGGGTGCTGCCTGCGCAACCGCAGCGGTGCCGATGGTGCCAGTGCCGCCCACGCGATTTTCAGTGACAAAGGTGCCGCCGAAAACACGCGAAAAATGCTCGCATAACAGCCGCGTGTAGATATCACCCGGACCACCCGCTTGGGATGGGTGAATGATCCTGACCGGGCGTGTGCCGGGCCAATTCCCAACAGCCTGCGCCTGCACAATTGCAGGCGCGGCCAAGAACGCGGCACCCGCGAAGAACCCTCTGCGTTTCATCCCTGCTTCCTTTTTTTGTTGGAAGAAGCCCTTCCTGGAAGGCTAGATTTGATTGGGGCGTTACGCAAGCGGTTGGTCGTCCATAAGCCTGATGGGCGATCCCCCCCCCGATCTGACACCAAATCCTTTGAGGCAGACTGGCTGTCTATCGGATTGATTGGTCCATCGGCAGGCGAGGCTATGCCACGTTTTTGTGGTGCATCAGGCCACAATGCTGTCGAAGCCTTCCCCCTCATCCTGCAGTTTTGCGTCTTTTGTCATGGGCATTGACAACCGCGCCATTTGCCCGCGAAGCTACCTGAAAGCGCTTTCTTTTGCGCACAAGCTGAAGCAATAATGCGCAAAGCGCATCGCTATTGAAGGAGGAAACAGGAATGGGCGCACAGCCCCTTACCCTGCGCGGGGCTCTGCGGCCTCTCGCATGCGCGCGGAACTGCGGCTCGTGAACGCGCTGCACCGCCTCAAGGACCGCATTGCCATCGTCGGCGTCGGCAACACTGCCTA
>JADCFP010000108.1 GCA_020249465.1 Roseomonas sp.
CCGATCTGTAATGATCCAGGAATTGCTTTTGCACAAAGCCAAGATCCGAAGCGGGCGGCTGGCCCTGCGGCCCCCAGGCATCGCGCCGGCTGGCGAGTGGTGCGGCCTTCGGGAAGGGATAGCCCTTGTGAAAGCCGTGCCGCGCATGAATGCCGTAAGTGGTCAGGCGATGCCACATGGCATCGGTCATGAAGGGGCGGTATTCGCCCAAATCAGCGCAGCGCGGATGGATATCGCAATCCACCAGGCCGAGCGTGGCAGCGGCGGGCCGACCAGGGGCGGCGATGGGGCGGATGATGTTCATGCCAGGGCTCCTTCCCGCAATCTAGCATAGGTCGCGCGCGGGTTATCCACCATGATTTTCTTGAGTAAGCCAGCATCAAGCCCCTGCGGCACGGTCGCGTCGCCCTCAAAATGCGCATGCGGCCAATCGGAGGACCAGAGCAGCAATTCATCCGATCCCAAATGATCCATCAGCCGCGCCATGGTATCGGCTTCTTCCGGCACATCCAGCGGGCGGATCGAAAGCCGCACATGGTCGCGCACATATTCCGATGGCGGGCGATCCAGCCAGGGCACTTCAAAGCGCACACCCTTCCAGGATTTCACCAGCCGCCACAGGAAGGATGGCAGCCAGGATACGCCGCTTTCCAGCAACACCACCTTGAGCTTTGGGAATTTCACAAACACACCTTCCGTGATCAGCGACGCCAATGAGGATTGAAACCCCATGGAATTCGCCGTGTATTCCTCAAGATAATAGGAAGGCCAGCCGACCGAGGTGACGGGGTGGCGCCAATTGCTGCCTGCATGGATCGCAAGCGGCATATCGTGGCGAGACAGCGCCTCATAAACCGGCCACCATTCGCGCCGACCCAGCGGGATTTCACCCATGCACAGCGTCATGGCCTGCACGAAGCGGTGATCGGGGGCGAGGCGTTCAATCTCGGCCAGAGATTCCTCAATGGCATTGGGCAGCAGGATGGAAGCGCGCAGCCGCTGATCACCCTCCAGCCATTCGGCGCGGATCCAATCATTCACCGCGCGCGCAAAGGCGGCTGAGAGGTCTCGGCTGAAGGGAAGCTGCGCCGGGAAAAGCGGGTTGAGGATGCCGGTGCCAACACCCCAGCGATCCAGCACCTGCGCTTGCAGGGTTTCCAACTTGCAGGGCGCCTCACCTTTCGGGCCGCGCCAATCGGCGCGCACGGTGGAAGGGGCGGCCGGTGGCCAGGACGCGCTTTCAAGCTGGGAAACGCCGCGTTCCTTGAGGCTGGTCCGCCAATGCTGATCCATATAGGGGAACAGGCTTGCCATGGACGGCAGGCCCGGATGCAGATCGCAATCTATTGCCGCTTCGGTCACGGTTCCTCCTGCGCTTCATCCAGTGCCGCGCAGGCGGAGCATCCGCCCTTTTCTGAGGGCAATCAATGGGGGCAGGCTTAGGGCTGGCCCGCCCGGCAATCACCGGGCGGGGCGCGGCATCAGGCGCTACTGCCCCTGACGCACAAACCGCAGCTGGATATAATTATCCGCCGTCTGCACCACATTCCAGCCCTGCCGCACGGCCCAGACGATCTGCTGCTGATGCAGCGGAATATAGCCGACATCATTCTGGATCACCTTGCCCGCTTCGGTGATCAGCCCTTGGCGGGTGGCCTGGTTGGTTTCCACCGCAATGCGGTCAATCAGGTCATCCAGCCGCGGGCTGGAATAGCCGCCATTGTTGAAAATGCCGCGTGTGCCATTGCGCGTACCGGCCAGGTTGAACAGCGCGTTATGCGCGTCCGATGTCGAAGGCGTCCAACCCAGTAGATAGAAGCTTGTGTTATAGCCCGGCGCATTCACCTCGGCGAAGAAGCGCGCACGGGTCTGCGCATTCAGCGTCACGCGGATATTGATGCGCGCCAGCATCGCAACAACCGCGGTGCAGATCGCCTCATCATTCACATAGCGGTCATTCGGGCAATCCAGCGTTACGCCGAAGCCATTCGGATAGCCGGCTTCCGTCAGCAGGCGGCGCGCTTCGTTCAGGTCAACGCGCGGGCGCTGATCATCTTCTTCACGGAAGCCATTCACGCCGGGGCCATAGATTAGATTGGTCGGGCGGGATTGGCCGCGCATGACGCTCCGCTGGATGGCGGTGGTGTCTATCGCCAATTGCATGGCGCGGCGCACGCGTACATCCTGGAAGGGATTTTTGCCCTGCACATCGGATTTCAGAAGCTGCGGGCGCATCTGATCCAACCCAAGATAGATGGTGCGCAATTCCGGTCCCTGGATGATGCGCACACCTGGCGAACGCGAAATCCGGTCCACATCCTGCGGCGGCACGGTATAGACAAAATCCATCTCACCCGAGAGCAGCGCGGCCACGCGCGTTGCGTCATTGGAAATGATGTTCAATTCGGCGCGCGTCAGATTATGCACCGGCTTGTCCCACCAATTGGGATTGGGGGCGACCACGGTGCGCCGGTCTGGTTCACGCGACACCAGAATGAAGGGGCCGGTGCCCATGGCGTTGCGCGTGGCGAAGTTTTCCACGCGCGTCGTCAAATCCGCGGGGCGCGTGGCGTTGTTCCTTTCCGCCCAGGCGCGGCTGAACATGCCCCAATTGGTGATTTCCTGCAGCAGGATCGGGTTCGGCACGGTGGTTTCGAAATCCACCGTGTGATCATCAATCCGGCGCACCTCCTTCACGGAAGCGAGCACGCCCTGCACATTCGAACCAGGTGCGCGCGCACGTTCGACGCTGAAGACAACATCATCAGCGGTGAATGGGGTGCCATCGGAAAATCTCACGCCACGACGCAGATGAAAGCGCCAAACATTTGGCTGCGGCTGTTCCCAGCGTTCGGCAAGCGCGGCTTCCACCTTGCCTTCATGATCACGCCGCACCAGCGGTTCATAGAAATTCGATCCGAAGGCGAGCAGGAAGGTTTCCTGCCGCGTATAGGGATCCATGGAATTCACATCGCCATCATTGGCCCAGCGAAAGACATTGGCATGGGCAGACAGGGCGGAACCAGCCAGCAAAGCGGCGGCAAGGGTCAGGCGGCGCAACATGAAGCATTCTCTCCCATAAGAACGTGACGGAAGCAGTTTAGGATTTTTGCGCGCAATGAAAAAGCGGAATCAACGGACAAGAAAAAAGCCGCTCTCCCAGGCGGGGAGAAGCGGCTTTGAACGGAAATTCCACTTCCGTCAGGCGACGCGTAAGGCCCGTGGCAGGTCGGCAACGCTGCGGTCAATCATGGCGCCATCCGTGGTGGCATCCATGGTCTCAGCCAGGACGGCACGCGCTGCCGATGCCGCGATATCGGCCGCCGTATTGCGCACCTCGGCAATCGCGCTGGCTTCCGCCGCTGCAATGCGCTGCATGGCAATCTGCTTGCGGCGTTCAGCAGAAGCCTCAGCCTCGGCGGCGGCAGCGGTTGCGATACGTGCTGCTTCGGTCTTGGCGCGCGCCAGAAGCTCAGCGGCTTCCTTCACCGCCTCGGCCCGCGTGGCTTCAGCTTCCTTCAGCTTGGCTTCCGCTTCAAGGCGAAGCTTATTCGCCTCATCAATTCGCTTGCGGATGCCATCAGCGCGGGAATCCAGCGCGCCGGTACCCGCTTTCCAAAGCTTGCTGCCAAGCAGCACGAAAAACAGGACAAAGGAAACCGCGACCCAGAATTTCGGATCAGCGAAAAAAGAAGCAGACCCTTGCATCAGGCAATCCCCCTGGCAGTTGCTTCGCGCTGAACCGCTGCCTGCACCTTGCCGGCATCGGCGCTGGCGCCAAGCTTGGAAAGCAGGGATTCGACAGTTTCACCAGCAACCTGACGCACTGCGCCAAGCGCCGATTTGCGGCCTTGATCTATGCGCGCTTCCGCTTCTGCAACTTGCTTGGCAAGTGCGGCGTTCAAGGCTTCCGCCTTTGCGTCCATTTCCTGCTGAGCAACCTGCATCGCAGCATTCACTGCGGCTTGCGCTTCAGCGCGGGCGGATTGTGTCGCTTCACGCTGCGCGGCAATCGCCGCTTCGGCGGATTGCATGGCGGCGCGGGCGGCTTCCAGATCAATTTCAATGCGCTGGCGGCGATTTTCGATCACCGCACCCAGCCGCGGCAGGGCCACAAAGGACAGCAGCAGGAAAAGCGAAAAGAAAATGATGACTTGCCAAACAACTTGGCCGATCAGCAATGGCCCCTGGACCGGATGGCCAAAGGCAAGCTGAGGCATCCCTTCCACCGGCGGACCGCCGGCAGAACTGGCAGCCCAGGCAAGTGCAGGCATGGCGCTAAGCGTCATCGCAAGCAGTATTCGGCGCATCGGCTTACCCTCTCGCGGCCAAAAAAACGTCAGTCCGGGGCATGGCATAGAACCAGCCCCGAAACCAAACGGCCCCAGCCCCGAACGGCCAGGGCCTCAGCCATCACGCGAACAGGATGAGGAAGGCGATGAGCAGCGCGAAAAGCGCCACGGCTTCCGTCAGCGCGAAGCCCAGAATGCCGATCGGGAACACGGCATCACGGGCGGCCGGGTTGCGGGCAACGCTGGTGATCAGCGAGGAAAAGATATTGCCGATCCCGAGACCCACGCCGAACAGCGCGATAACGGCAATACCGGCACCAAGGGCCTTCGCAGCAGCAACTTCCATGACACATTCCTTCCGTTTGAATTCAACAGATTTCCGAAAAAGACCCAACGCCCGTCAGTGCAGATGCACCGCGTCGTGGAGATAGATGCTCGTCAGAATGGCGAACACATAAGCCTGGAGGAAAGCCACCAGGAACTCGAACCCTACCAGGGCGATGTTCACGCTAAGGGGCAACACCGCCACGAAGGGACCAACCGCGCCAAGGCTGCCCAGCAGGACGACGAAGGTGGCAAACACCTTCAGCATCACATGCCCCGCCACCATATTTGCGAAAAGGCGGACGGAAAGGCTCACCACGCGGGAGAAATAGGAAATCACTTCCACCGGGATGATGATCGGCGCCAGCCACACAGGCGCGCCTTCCGGGAAGAAGTAACTGAAGAAGTGCATGCCATGGCGCATCAGCGCAATCACCGTCACGGTCACGAAGACAATCACCGCGAGCGTCAGCGTGACCGCAATATGGGACGTGAAGGTGAAGGCGTAGGGCAGCATGCCCAGCAGGTTGCCAAACAGCACGAACATGAAAATCGCAAAAACGAACGGGAAATACTTCTTCCCTTCATCACCGACCTGTTCGGTCACCATGCCTTGGATAAACTCATAACTGGCTTCGCCGAGCGATTGCAGCCGCCCCGGGACCATCGCGCCGCGCGCGGCGGCCGCCATGATGAACAGCGTGATCAGACCAAGGGCCAATAGCATGAATGCATTGGACTGGCTGAAGCCGATAGCCTGCCCGAAGCCACCCAAAAAGGGTGCCAATTCGAACTGACTCAGCGCGTCAATCGTCTTGCCTTCCTTCGCCACCGGCAAACCCCTCGCCTATCAAATCATGTCACGCGCGAACGGCGACGCGGGTTGAAAAGCCGATACACATTCAACACCCCGGCGACGCTACCCATGACGAAAAACACCAGAAAGAGCCAAGGCCAAGTGCCGAGCCAGCGATCGAGTACCCACCCGATGCCAATCCCAACCACAAGGGCCGAGACAACCTCAACCCCTGCGCGCAGCCCGATTCCCCATGGCCCTGTCGGCAAGCCTTTCTGGCCGTTCGGGCCAATTTCAAGCCCTTCGCGAGCCCGTGCTTGCCTTAACCGTTCATGAAGGTCCGGCTGATTAGTCACCTTTTGCTCCCCAGGCGTACCGCGCCAGAAGGCGACGGGGCTTTACGGGGGGGGGCTGCCACTGTCAAGCATGTGCGGCGCAGCAAAAGCCCATTTTCGTGGCCTGTTACAAGCATTATTC
>JADCFP010000109.1 GCA_020249465.1 Roseomonas sp.
AGGCTGCACAGCAAATGCAGCGTGGTGTGCATGCGCATCAGGCGAAAGCGCCGCGGCCAATCAAGCGCGAGCGTGACTTCCGCACCCACATCCGGCAAGGCAGCGCCGGCTTCGGGCACATGCAGCACCGTATCTTCCGGCCCCTTGGTTGTATTGGCGATCCGCGCCTCGCCACCCGGCCAGCGCAGCACGCCGGTATCACCGGGCTGACCGCCCGCCTGGGCATAGAAATTCGTGCGGTCCGTGATGATCGCCTCGGCCGAGGCGGCCAGCACCTTGGCGCTGATTTCGGCAGCATAGGCATCTTCGCGAAAGATCAATTCAGTCATGCGTTTCCTGGACGTTACCTGGGTGCCTAGGCTAGGCCAGAAAGCGGCGAAACAAAACCTCTGCCCCTTGGCCTTGTTTGGGGGTAGGCTTTCCAAGCCAGTCGCATGAAGCAAAACGATTCTCCCTCCCAAGATCCCGCCCGGACCCGGCGTGCGCGCCGGCGTGGCGTTATTCTGGTGGTTCTGGCGGCGGCGAGCTTTTCCATCTCGGCGGCTTTCGCCAAAACCATCGGCACCGGCATTCCAGTCGCTGAGGTGATTTTCTTCCGCAATTTTTTTGCACTGATCCCGCTTTTGCCCGTGATCGTCACCGCTGGCGGCTTGGCGGCACTTCGCATGCGCAATCCCGGCAGCCATGTATTGCGCATGATTTTCGGCATGATGGGCATGGTTGGGTCGTTTTACGGCTATGTCCATCTGCCCTTGGTGACAGTGACGGCGCTTGGTTTCACCATGCCGCTATTCCTGACCCTGCTTGCCATTCCTATTCTGGGCGAAAAGGTAGGCTGGCGCCGCTGGCTTGCGGTGCTGGTTGGCTTTTGTGGCGTGCTGCTGATGGTGCGGCCCGAACAAGGCACCACGGATACGCAATGGCTGGCGCTTGGCCTTTGCCTTTTGGGTGCCTTGGCCTGGGCGCTTGCCATGATCACCATTCGCAAAATGGGTGAGGCCGGGGAAAGCGGCGTCGCGATTGTGTTTTGGTTTGCGTTTTTTTCTGCTGTGCTGGCCGGGATTGCAATGATCCCCGTTTGGGTCTGGCCAAGCCCAACGCAATGGGCGCTGCTGGCCGGCATTGGCCTCGTTTCCGCGATTGCGCAAATCATGATGACGGATGCCTATCGGAAGGGCGAGGCATCCTTGCTGGCGCCCTTCGAATACTCGGCGATCATCTGGACCACGGCGCTTGGCGCGCTGATCTGGGCCGAAATGCCGGATGCCTGGGATTTCCTCGGCATCCTAATCCTGGTCGGCGCGGGGCTTTATATTTGGCACCGCGAAATGAAGCTTGGGGTGAAGCGGTAAATCATATCCCCCAATGCGCGCGCAGGCTGGCCGCGGCATGTTGCAGCACCAGATCGGATTTCGGGATGAAGCGCCCCATGGTCAGGCAGGCATGAATCTGATCCGCAACATGCAAATGCGTGACATTCACGCCCTCCTCATCAAGGCGCTTGGCATAGGCAATTCCCTCATCCACCAGGGGATCAATGCCGGCGGTCATCAGGAAGGCCGGCGGCAAGCCCTTTAGCGAGGGCGCGCGCAAGGGTGAAGCGCGCCAATCTATGCCCTTTTCATGTGGCCCGAGGTAATGCGCAATGAACCACTTCATGACATCGCGCGTCAGCACCAGGCCTTCGGTGAAGCGATCATAGGATGGCGGGTTGCCGGCCATATCGGTGACAGGATAGAACAATACCTGATAATCCGGCATTGGCACTTCGCCATCCAGGGCCATCACCGCCAACACGGCGGCCAGGTTGCCGCCCGCGCTATCGCCCCCCACCGCTATGCGGGTGCGATCTATGCCAAGGCGCTTCGCCTGCCGGCAAATGTAGCGATATGCGGCGGCTGAATCCTCGACCGCTGCCGGGTAGCGATGTTCCGGTGCAAGGCGGTAGTCAATCGCAATCACGCATGCCTGCGACAGATTGGCCAAACGACGACAGAGCTGATCATGGCTATCAAGATCACCAATCACCCAGCCGCCGCCATGCATATAGACAAGGCAAGGCAAGGCCGCTTCGGGGTCCGTGCCAAGGCCGCGATAGCGGCGCAAGCGTATCTTGCCGGCAGGGCCTGGGCATTTCAGATCCTCAATCAGCGCGACCTCAGGCGGGTCTGGCTGCATCACGCGGCGAGAAGCGGCGGAAACCTCCCGCGCTTCGGTGGGGGTGAGGGTATTGAAAGCCGGGCGTTTGGCTTCCTTGATCAGATTAAGAACATGTTGCGCGCCTGCATCAAGTGTCATTTGAATATCCCCTTATTCCGCCGCCGCTGCCGGCCGTTCCGCGCCGCCGAAATGAAAGCCACGATAGCCATCGGCGGCAATTTCATCGCAGAGCACACGATAATTTCCAACACCGCCCACATAGGGCATGAATAGCCTTGGTTTGCCCGGCACATTGGCACCCATATACCAGGATGCCGCACGGGGGTAGAGCGTGCGATGCGCAACCGTGTTGACTTCCTCTACCCAGTGATTTTCCGCGTCACGATCCGCTTCAATCGTGGCATGGCCCTTGGCTTGCATGCCCGCGAGGCAATCCATGATCCAATCCACATGCTGTTCGATGGAAACGATCATATTGCTGAGGACGGATGGGCTACCTGGCCCAGTAATCATGAACATATTGGGAAACCCTGCGGTCATGATGCCAAGCAGCGTGCGCGGCCCCGCTTCCCATTTTGCATTGAGGCTTTCACCCGCGCGACCCTTGATATCCACGCCGAGTAGCGCGCCGGTCATCGCATCAAAGCCGGTGGCAAAAACGATGTCGTCAAATTCATGCACTGCACCGCCAGCTTCAATGCCAGTCGCCGTAATGCGCGTGATCGGCGCTTCATGCAGGTCAATCAGCGTGACATTGGGGCGGTTATAGGTCTCGTAATAATGCGTATCCACGCAAATGCGCTTGGTGCCGATCGGGTGATTGCGCGGGCAGAGTTTCTCCGCTGTCGCGGGGTCTTTCACGGTTTCGCGAATCTTGCTGCGTACGAATTCCGCTGCCGTGTCATTGGCGGCCTGATCCAGCAGCAGATCGCGGAAGGAACCCATAAAGGCCGTGCCGCCCACGGCCCAACGCCTTTCATATTCAGCGCGCCGTTCCTCGGCGCTGACCGACATGGCGGGCGTATCACTAAGGCCGTAGAGGATGCCAGTGCGCATCATGCGCGCCTTCTGGCGGAGATTGACGTAATCGCCCTTCCAGCTTTGCTCATATTCATCATCCATCGGGCGATTGCGCGACGGAATGCTGAAATTGGGCGTGCGCTGAAATACCGTGAGCTCCGCAGCTTCTTCCGCGATCACGGGGATGGATTGAATGGCGGAAGACCCGGTGCCGATCACAGCGACCCTGCGCCCGCTGAAATCCACCTTATGATGCGGCCAATAACCGGTATGGAATTGCCGTCCCTTGAAATCAGCAATACCCGCAATGTCCGGCAGCCGCGCCGCGGAAAGGCACCCGGTCGCCATGAAGAAATACTGCGCAGTTAGCTTTTCCCCGCGATTTGTCGCAATGCGCCAAAGGCCAGCGGCATCATCCCAGGCAGCAGCGGTCACACGGGTTTCAAAGCGGATATCGCGGCGCAAATCGAAGCGTTCCGCAACATGGCGCGCATAGGCCAGGATTTCCGGCTGCGCGGCAAAGCGTTCAGACCAGTGCCATTCCTGCTGCAATTCCTCAGAGAAGGAGAAGGAATATTGCATGCTTTCCACATCGCAACGCGCACCAGGATAGCGGTTCCAATACCAGGTGCCGCCCACATCATCCGCCGCTTCCAGGCAAATCGCGTCAATGCCAAGACCGCGCAGACGATGCAGGAGGTAAAGCCCGGCAAAGCCCGCGCCAACAATGACAGCGCCATGATGTTCCTGTGCCATGCTCATCCTCCAAGGCGTGTCCTCCGGGGGTAGCGGAAAGCGCTCCGCCGGGACTGTCAATGCCGAAAACTCGCGCTATGCTACCTGAAACGCGTAAAGGGGAAAGTCCATGGATAAAGGTTTTCAGCTTGGCGAGCTCACCATTCAGCGGGTTGTTGAGGAAGAAAGACCTATCTTCGACCCACTGACCTTCTTCCCGACCCTGACACCAGAATTGCTGGCGGAAAACCGCGACTGGTTGCAACCCAAGGCGCTGGACCCGGAGACAGGCAAGCTGATCCTTTGCATCCAATCCTGGGTGGTACGCACGCCACATCATAACATCCTGATTGATACTTGTGTGGGCAATGACAAGACACGGCCAAACCATCCCTTCTGGCACCAGATGAAGAGCGAAGCCTATATGCGCAACCTGGCGGCACTTGGGCTTGGCGCTGGCGATATTGATTTCGTCATGTGCACGCATTTGCATGTGGATCATGTCGGCTGGAACACGCGGCTTGAAAATGGCCGCTGGGTGCCGAGCTTCCCGAAAGCGCGCTACCTTTTCGCGAAAGAAGAATATGCGCATTGGGAAAGGGAACACGCCAAGGCGCCTTCACCGGTCTTCGCCGATAGCGTACTGCCCGTGGTGGAAGCGGGCCGCGTGGATTTCGTGAGTAATGACTATCAGATGAATGATCTGGTGAAGCTGGAATCAACGCCCGGTCATACGCCGGATCATGTTGCGGTACGGCTTGGCAAAAAGGGCGCGGATGCGCTGGCGACAGGGGATTTGATCCATTCGCCCTTGCAGGCGCGCTACCCGGAAATTTCCATGCGCGCCGATAGCGACCCTGTACAGGCCGCGGCCACGCGGCGGCGCGTGATGGAATGCGCCTGTGATACCTCTACCATCCTCTGCTTCGGGCATTTCCCTTCACCATCCCGCGGTCGGATCAAGCGTTGGGGTAATGGTTTCCGCGCCGAAGCGGTGGATTGAGCCATGTGGCGGATTATTGCCTTTGTTTGCTGGCTGCTGTTGCCGGGTTTGGCCATCGCGCAAACCGCCTGGCCCAATCGGCCCATCAGCCTGATTGTGCCTTACCCGCCCGGTGGTAGTACGGATAATGTCGCGCGGCCTTTGGTTCAGGAATGGGGTAAGGTGCTTGGCCAGACCGTGGTGATTGAAAATCGCGGCGGTGCTGGTGGCACGATTGGTGCTGATTTGGTCGCGCGCGCACGGCCCGATGGTCATACGTTGTTGCTTTTTCCGACAGCGATTTTCACCATCAGCCCGACGATGATGCAGCTTCCCTATGATGTGGATCGCGCCTTCGTGCCGATTGCGCGCGTCGCTGCTTCCGATGCCTTCGTCATTATCCATCCTTCCGTGCCGGCACGGCATATCCGTGAATTGGTCGCGCTTGCCAAGCAAAAGCCCGGCGAATTGCGCTTTGGTTCCGCAGGCAACGGCACCATCACGCAGCTGCAATGTGAAATCTTCGCCGAGGCCGCCGGCATCAAGCTGGAACACGTGCCCTATCGCGGTTCCGGCCAATCCTTCATTGATCTCCTCGCGGGGCGGATACAAATGATTTGTGATCCGGCGGCGCTGCCCGGTGTGCGTGATGGTCGCCTGATTGCACTCGCCAGTTTCGGTGATCGGCGGCATGAGGAATTCAAGGATGTGCCGACGCTGATGGAATTGGGCCTCGCGGAACGTGGCGCCATGTCCTGGTTTGGTATAGCGGCGCCCGCGGGCCTTCCGCCAGAGATTCAATCCCGAATTACAGCAAGCCTTGAAGATGCCCTGCGCGCGCCAGCAGTCGCTTCAGGCATGGCGATTGGTGGGCTGCGGCCTGCGTTTGAAACAGGCGATGCCTTCACCCGGCGCATCCGCGAAGATCGCACTATTTTTCAAGGCGTGATCGAAAGAACAGGAGCGAAAGTGAACTGATATGGAACATGTAACCGTCACCGATGAAGGCCCGATCCGCATCGTTACGCTGAACAATCCTGCAAAGGGTAATGCCATCAGCAAACCAATGGGGGAGGCAGTGCAGGCCGCTATGCGGGAATTTGAAGCCCGCGATGATTTGCGCTGCGCGATCATCACCGCCGCCGGCACGCGCGCCTTTACCTTTGGCGCGGATGTCTCGGACCCACCGGAATTGTGGCGCACTATTCCCAGTGTCGGCTACCGGCCGCTCAAGCCTGTGATTTGCGCAGTTGAGGGCTGGTGTGTGGGCGGTGGCATTGTGCTGGCGATGATGGCCGATCTGCTGGTCTGCGGCAAAAGCGCAAAATTCTATTATCCGGAGGCAAAGCTTGGCCTTACGGGCGGCATGATCGCGGGCCTGGTCAGCCGCATTCCGCACAAGATCGCGATGGAAATCATGCTGCTCTGTCGCACCGTGGATGCGGATCGCGCGGCCACGATTGGTTTGGTGAATGAGGTGGTTGAAGACGGCAAGGCCTTGGAAACCGCCAAGGCCTGGGCTTTGGAACTGACCGGGATGGCGCCCATGGTTGTCGCGGAATTGAAGCGCATGGTGACCGAGGAAATCCTGCCGCGCGGCCCTTCCGAGCAAATGGCGATCCATGGCCAGCGCATGGGCGCCATTCGCGCGTCAGAGGATTTCGCCGAAGGCAAGGCCGCCTTCCGGGAAAAGCGCCCGCCACGTTTTCGCGGGCGCTGATCCCAAAAATCAGGGGAACATGGCAACGGCACGGATGGGGCTTGCCGTGCCGCCCCTGATCTTCAGCGGAAAGCCGATGAAGGTGAAGCGCCCGCGGCCAATCAGCTTATCCAGATTGGCAAGGCACTCCATATGCGTAATGCCGCGTTCCGCGCAGGCCATATGCGCCTGAAAATTCAACTCACCTTCGGGTGCGGGGCTGATCGCCTCTACCCCAAACATGCCAATGCCGCGATCCGCGAGCCAATGAACAGATTCCAGCGCAAGCCCCGGGAAATCATGCAAATAGCCAGGCTTGCCGAGCAGCCTTTCATTGATTGCCATCCAGATCAGCACGGTATCGCCCTTGCGGATTTCCTGGCCTGATTTGGCGAGTGCTGCCTCCATTTCCGCAACCGTGATCGCGTGCTTTAGCGGAACATGGGAAAGGTCAAGGCAAATCGCGCTGGTATAGAATTTCTCAAGCGGCATTTGCTCTACTGAAAGCGCATCCGGGCGCGGATCGAAATGCACCGGCGCATCCACATGCGTGCCGGCATGATCCGACATGGAAAAATAGAGCGCCTTGCTGGTGAAGGTAGTATTGCCGGCCACCTTCTTTTCAGAATGATCGCCCCAGACCGTCATCACCACAGGCGGGTGGCTTGGATGCGTCTGGGTACGGTGAAAGATTTCACGGCTGAGGTCAACGAATTCCATGGACGTTTTCCTTTACAAGGCTGTTTCTAAACATTCACGCCGCGAATGGCGTTGATGATGGCGTCTGTCACCTGATCCGTCGTCGCCTTGCCGCCCAGATCAGGTGTCAGCACATCGCCGCGCCCGGTTACCATTTCCACCGCGCGCATGAGCTGCGCCGCCGCTGCTGGCTCACCAAGGTGTTCCAGCATCATGGACGCGGTCCAGAAAGCGCCGAGCGGATTGGCGATGCCCTTGCCGGTAATGTCAAAGGCAGAGCCGTGGATTGGTTCGAACATGGAAGGGCGCTTACGCGACGGATCAATATTCCCTGTTGCGCCGATGCCGAGTGAACCGGCCAAAGCCGCCGCGAGATCAGACAGGATATCGGCATGCAGATTGGTAGCGACCACAGTATCAACGCTGCCGGGTTTCATGACCATGCGCGCGGTCATGGCATCCACCAGCATTTTCTCCACAGTAAGGGCCGGGTATTGCGCGGTGATTTCCGCGCAAACCTCATCCCACATCACCATGCCATGGCGCTGCGCGTTGGATTTGGTCACCACGGTCAAATGCTTGCGAGGCCGCGCCATGGCGACTTCACAGGCATGGCGGCAAATGCGCGCCACCCCTTCGCGCGTGAAGACCGCCACATCCATGGCGACTTCAATCGGCAGGCCGCGATGCGCGCGCCCACCAACGCCGGCATATTCGCCTTCACTATTTTCGCGCACAATCACCCAATCAATCTGTTCCCCTAGATCAGGCCGCAATGGGCCCTTGATGCCAGGCAGAAGGCGCGTTGGGCGGACATTGGCGTATTGATCAAAGCCCTGACAAATCGCAAGGCGTAATTCCCAAAGCGTGACATGATCCGGAATATCGGGCGCGCCGACCGCGCCGAAGAAGATCGCATCAAAACCTTCAAGCTGCTTCAGACCATCTTCCGGCATCATCCGCCCAGTGCGGCGATAGTAATCGCTGCCCCAATCGAAATCCTGAAAATCGAGTTTGAAGCCGCCATTCTTTTCAGCCAAAGCCTGCAGAACGCGGCAACCGGCCCTGATGACATCCGGCCCGATGCCATCGCCACCCATGGCGGCAATCCGATAATTCTTCATGGTCAGTGCTTTCCTTTCACGGGCGCCGCAGGCGCAAATCCAGGCCGCGCGCAATCCAGGCGGCTTCAATCACATCAAGATCGGTCTCGCCAGAAGGATTGGCCTTGCTGGGCCGGGAAGCAAGCCCAGGCTCGGCCTGAATGCGCCACAAGCCGAGCAGGCGGCGCAGTTCCGCAAGCGGCGCCGTATGATCATCCACGCGCAGGTTGATGTCCGGGAAATCCTCGGTGGTGGTCAAAACAAGTGCGGCAGATTGCTTGCCGCGCTTGTCACCGCCCGCGGCTTGGCCCGCATCAAGCGCCGTGATCAGCCGTTCCGGTAGCGCAAGGCTGGCATTTGCGCGGAAACTGTCAAAGCTTGCCTGCACCACGGCACTACCCGCCAGCATATTGCCGGCAATGCTGAAGCCATCGCCACCCAGGTGCCCGCACCATTCGACACAGTTATCGCCTGTCCAGGCAGCGTTGCGGCCATGGCAATCTACGGCATGGATTTGTCGCAAGCCCTTGCCTTCATCACCCACCAGCGCCGCTTCAATCGCCTGGGCCGGTGTCAGGCCGCGTTCCAGCCCCTGCAATACGGCGGGCCCCAGATAGCGGTTGCTCATGGATTGCGTGCTGACGGCACCAACGCCCGATTTCAGGAAGGGGCAGGTGGCGCCGACCGCGATATTGCAAGTGGTAACCGCAACCGCGAAGGCGCCCGTGGCAGGATCATGCGCAACAATGGACCAAGTCATGCGGCGGGCCTTTCTTTTACACCTAGGCAAAAGCTTAACCGCGCCACGATGCTTGCAGGAAGCCCGCCGCATGCCAAAATACGCCGAAACGGGAGGTTTATTGCCATGTCCATTTCCATTTCACGTCGCACGCTGGCCGGGCTTGGCCTTGCATCATTGCTGCCCTCGGCTGTGTCCGCGCAAGCCGCCTGGCCGGATCGTCAGGTGCGGCTGATCGTGCCCTTCGGTGCCGGCGGTGCGGTGGATACGCTGTCACGCCTGGTTGCTAATGGCTTTGCCGCGCAGGCCAATGGTCAGGCGCTGGTTGTGGAAAACCGTTCCGGCGCCGGCGGTGCCATTGCGGGCGCTTTCGTCGCGCAAAGCAGGCCGGATGGCTATACGCTGATGATGGCGGACCTCGGCGCCAATTGCATTGGCAAGGAATTGCAGCCGGCGCTGAATTACGACCCGATGCGCGCCTTCACGCCGATTTCGCATTTAGTGAATTTGCCAATTGCAGTGATCGTCCCCGCCAATTTGCCCGTGCAAAGCTTGGAAGAATTGCTGGCCCGTGCCCGCGCGCGGGCCGATGGCATTCAATATGCCTCGCCTGGTGTTGGCCATGTCAGCCATTTGGCCGCCGAGCTTTTGGGCCGCCGCGCCGGCGTGAAGCTCACGGCCGTGCATTACCGGAGCGGCGCTGATGTGATGCGCAGCCTGATCCAGGGTGAAACCGAATTCTCCTTCCCCTCTGTTTCCACGGCACTTCCCTTCATTCGTGAAGGCCGCGTGCGTGCCTTGGCCATCGGCACACCCGCCCCGGTTGCGGCGCTGCCGGGCGTGCCTTCTGTGGCGGCAAGCTTCCCAGGATTTGAGGCCATGACCTGGCACGGCATTGTTGGCCCTGCCGGCATGCCGGATGATGTTGTGGCAGCGGCCAATCGCATCTTCCGCGCCATCATTACCTCAGCCGAGGTGAAGGAAACCGTGCAGCGCGTACAGGCGGCCGATGTTATTGCCTCAAGCCCTGCGGAATTCGCGGCGCTGATCACGCGCGATCACGCGAAATGGACGCCCGTGATCCGTGAGGGGAATATCCGCGCCGAGTAAAGCCCGGCGCGGAAAAGCCCTTCAGCAGCCAAGCTTATCGGCCAGATCCTCAAAGCTGGCCGCGATGGCGCCCCAATCCTGTTCGGCCTTCATATCGGTTGCCTGATCCGCCCCATGTTCATTGGGGCGGAGCACGAAGGCCGTCGCCAGCCCGCATTTGCGCGCAGCCGCTAAATCGCCGTTATGGGCGGCAACAAGCGCGACTTGCGCGGGTTTCAGGCCCAAAATCTCGCAGGTGCGCAAATAGGCTTCTGGTTGAGGCTTATAGGCTTTTGCAGCTTCAGCCCCCAAGATCGCATCCCAAGGCATGCCCGCGCGCTTCGCCATATTCGCCAGCAGCAGGATATTGCCATTGGATAAGGGCGCGATGAAATGCTTCGCCTTCAAGCGGATTAGGCCCGGAATGGTATCAGGCCAGGGGTCCAGGCGATGCCAAGCGCGGTTCAGCCAATCAAGCTCCTCCGCGCTCACGCCCGCTGTGCTGACGCCGAAATCCTTCAGGACGCCATCAAGGTTTTCCCGATGCAGCACGTCCAGCCGCGTGAAGGGGCGCCGCCCGCTGCGCACTTCTTCCATGGCGGGTTGGTAGCGTTTGCGCCAGGCATCGGCGAAGCGATGCGGGTCAATATCACTGCGTCCGTGACGCGCGAGGAAGGTCCGGGAATCGCGCGCGATGCCATTGCGCCAATCCACCACCGTGCCGAAAACATCGAACACCAAGGCCTTCACTTCCGGAAGCGCGCTCATGCTGCGTTATCCTTTTCAGGCTGAGCCCATTTCTTCTCAAAATCCCAGACTTCGGGGAAGCCCATCAGCTCCGTCATGCGCTTGAAGCCATATGATTCACCAAGCGCGATACTGTCACCCGCATTCTTCAAATGCGCATAGGCACGTTCCAAGGCGGCGGCTGCGGCAAGGAAGCCAATCGCGGGATAGATTGCCATGGCATAGCCAATTTCCTGCAAGCGTGCGGCGGGCAGGATGGGCGTGCGCCCGCCTTCCACCATATTCGCAAGCAAGGGCTTGGAAATTGCCTTGCCGATGGCGCGCATTTCATCTTCGCTTTCCGGGCTTTCGATGAACACAATATCGGCACCCGCATCGCCATACATGCGCCCGCGCCTAATGGCTTCCTCAAGGCCGAGCGTGGTGCGGGAATCGGTGCGCGCCACGATGAGGAAATTCGGATCGCGCCGCGCTTCGGCGGCGACCTTGATTTTCAGCACCATTTCCTCCGCCGGGATCACGCGCCGGCCAGGCGTATGGCCGCATTTCTTCGGCATTTCCTGATCTTCAAGCTGAATGCCGGTCATGCCGGCGGCTTCATAGCCAAGCGTGGTGTGGCGCACATTAAGCAAACCGCCATAACCCGTATCGGCATCTGCAACCAAAGGTGTCTTGCAGCCGCGCGCCATGGTGCCCATGCGCGCCACCATATCGGCATAGGTCGCAATGCCCGCATCGGCGACACCAAGCGCGGAGGCAACAGCGCCAAAGCCGGTGCCATAGATGCAGTCAAACCCCATGCCATCGGCAACCTTGGCCGAAATCATGTCGAAGACACCAGGTGCAAGAATGAAGCGCTTCTCGGCAAGCGCCTTGCGAAGAGATGGATTGGCCATGGGAATTCCTTATCTGTTTATTGTGGGCGGATATGGCCGGCAGCACTCGCCGCGGCCCAAATACGATCGTCGCGTTGCATGGCTTCCAGCAGCGCGGCAGAGGGGCGGATATCGGCTTCAACGCCAAGCGCCAAAAGCCGTTGCTTAAAGGTTTCATCAGCAAAAACCGCAGAAACTGTGCGGTAGATGCGATCCACCAGGGCAGGCGCCATGCGTGGCGGCCCCAGCATGGCAACCCAGCCGGAAAGATCAAAATCACGCACGCCTTGTTCGGCAGGCGTTGGCGCATCCGGGAAGAAGGGCGAACGCGTGCCGGTGGAAACCGCGAGCACACGCACGCGCCCGGTTTGCATATGCGGCATGGCACTGACCGTGCTGGTCCATCCACTCGGCAAATGGCCGGCGACGATGTCGTTCATCAGTGGCCCGCCGCTGCGATAGGCGATATCGGGCATTTCCACCCCCGCGCGCCGCGCCATTTCCTGCCCGATGAAGGAGGACAGCGCCTCGGTTGAACCTGTCCCTACCTTACCGGGATTGGCCTTGGCATAGGCGAGCATGGAGGTGAGCGAATCAAACGGTTGATTGGCGCCCGCCACCAGCACCATGGTGTTGCGCGTCAGCATCGCAATCGGTGTGAAATCACGGATCGCGTCATATGGCATGCTGGGCAGATGGTATTTGTTCATGATGTGGGTGGAAACCACGACCAGCAGCGTATGCCCATCAGGCTCCGCGCGCGCCACTACTTCCGAACCAATCACGCCCGCCGCACCCGCGCGGTTTTCCACGATGAAGGGTTGCGGCAGCGTATTGCGCAAAGCCTCCCCAATCGCGCGCACAAGAATATCCGTCCCGCCACTGGCGGCATAAGGCACCACGACGCGTACTGGCTTGGTGGGCCAGACAATATCTTGCGCTTGTGCAATCCCCGGCAATGCGCTTGCGGCAAGGGCGCCGAAAAGGGCGCGTCTTTCGATTTTCATTTTGCGCTTTCCTCAATCCACGCGCGCGCCGGTGGCGCGGACAATCGGCACCCATTTGTCAATTTCACTCGCAATGAAGGCGCGCGTTGCGTCGGGCGTCATGCCATCCGGGATGGTATTGCCAAGCTGGATGAGGCGATCCCGCACTTCCGGCTTACGCAGAGCAATGGCGATTTGCTCATACAGAAATTGCCGGATCGGCAAAGGCGTGCCGAGTGTCGCGGACCATGGCGTCCAGGTCGTGGCCTGGAAGGCGGGCAGCCCGGCTTCGGCGGAAGTGGGCACATCGGGCGCCATGGGTGAGCGTTCCGGTGTGGCAATCACAAGCCCGCGCACCGTACCCGCGCGGATGTGGTCAGCGAGGAAGGAGATGGTATCCGACTGGAAGGCAATGCGCCCCACCGCCAGATCAGCAAAGGACGCCGCCGATCCGCGATAGGGAACGTGCTGCGCCTGCACACCCATCAGATGCAGCATGAGTGCTGAGGAAATATGCCCGGTCGTACCATTTCCGGATGAACCATAGTCAAACTTGTTCGGATTGGCGGCAAGCAGGGCGCGGAACTCAGCCAGGGTATTGACGCCCAATGAGGGATGCACCGCCAACACAATGGCGGAATGGCTGCTGATGGTGATATGGTCCACACCGGTTAGCGGATGCACGCGCAGCCTTTCACCATAAAGCCCGATATTGAGCGCATGGGACCCAAGAGCGCCCACGAGTAGCGTATAGCCATCGGGAGGCGTTTGCGCGACGGTTTCAAAAGCAACGGTGCCGCCGCCCGACGGGCGATTTTCGACCACGAATTGCTGGCCCAATTGCTGCGACAGTGCGGTTGAAATCAGCCGCGCATTGATATCCGCATTGCCGCCAGGGGCAAGCGCCACCACTACGCGCACCGGCCTGTTCGGGTAATCCGTCCCCGGTGCCTTGGGTTGCGCCCAAGCCGGTAGCGCCAATAGCGCAGCCAAAGCCGTGATCAGAAAACCCTTTCTCATTCTTGCCTCCCTGTTATCTCAACCAATCGAATGTTCCAGCACGCCAACGCGTTCCACTTCCAAGCGCAACCTATCGCCCGGCTTCAAATAGCGCGGCGGATCGCGGAAATGCCCAACCCCGGAAGGCGTGCCTGTTGCAATCACATCGCCCGGCTCCAGTGTCATGTAGCGAGAGAGAAAGGCGATCAGCGCCGAGACCGAAAAGATCAGATCGCGCGTATTGCCGTGTTGCACTTCTTCGCCATTCAGCCAGCATTTCACCTCCAGCATCCAGGGCTCACCGACTTCTTCTGGAGTCACAATCCAGGGGCCCATGGGGCAGAAGCCATCCATGCCCTTGGCGAAGGATGTCATGGCAAGCGGCACATCGAATTGAAATTCCCGCGCGCTGACATCATTCAGTACAGTGTAGCCCGCGACATAATCCAGCGCGACACCTTCCGGCACATCCCGCGCGGGCTTGCCGATCACGACGCCAAGCTCCACTTCCCAATCGGGCTTTTTTACATCGCGCGGAATTTTCACCACCGCCCCGGGACCGACCACGGAGCTTGCCGGCTTCATGAAAATGCGCGGCATTTCCAGCTTTGGGCCGCCCACTTCCCTGGCGTGATCACTGTAATTGCGCCCAACGCCGAGGATCTTCCCTGGCTTCAGCGGCGCCAAGATTTTCGCACCCGCCAGCGGTTGGCGCAGCGCGGCGTTCTCGCCGCGCGCGGCAAAGGCAAGCGCGCGGCCGGCGGCGGTCATCGCGACTTCATCGCCAAGCAGTGCCACCATATCGGGGGGAATGATCTCCGCACTACGATCGGCCTCTCCCGCCGCGCGCATTGCGGCGGATAGGGCAGGGCGCAGCGCGACCACGCTTTCCCCCACCACACCACCAATGGCAGGGCCATGCACGCCCTGAAAGGTAACCAGTTTCATGCCGCCAGCGCCGCGTAATCGAGTGTCGCCATAACCTGCACGCGCAGGATGTAGCGATCCTCACCAGGCAAATAATCCGCCACCGCATTATGCATGGTGCCGATATTGTCCCAGATCAGCACATCCCCTTCTGACCATTCATGCGTATAGAGGTATTTTTCCTGCGCCTGATGGCGGAACAAATAATCCAGCAGCGCATCGGATTCCGCGCGGTCCATATCCTTCACATACATGGCGTAGCCGCAATTGCAGTAGAGAACGGGCCGCCCCGTGATCGGATGAATGCGCACAATCGGCTGTTCCACCGGCGGCTTTTTCGCGCGCTGTTCGGGCGTGAGTGGCCCGCGAATACTGCCTGGCCTCTGGCGCATCATGTCCCAGAATTTGCTGAAATCATGGATGGCAACGCGGCCTTCAATGCGCGCCTTCACCTCGGCCGGCAGATCGGCATAGGCGGCATGCATATTGCGGAATTGTGTCGCCCCCAAGACCTTGCCATCGCGGCGAGGTACGCGCTTGGCGTGCAGCATGTTCGCCAGCGCAATTTCCTTCGAATAGGACATATCCGTATGCCAGCCCTGGCCGGCATCATTCAGCCCCAAGGGCTTGCCCGCCTCATCCTTCATATTGGACAGGATCATCACTTCGGGTTGGCCAGGCGCGTGAAATAGATTGGCGACATTCACTTCAAGATCGCCAAAACGCTTGCCGAAGGCTGCCACTTGCGGCGCGTCCAAATCCTGCCTCGGAAAACACAACACGCCGTATTCGCCAAGCGCACGCAAAAGCGTGCGGAAATCCTCAGGCGAGGCGGTTTGGCTTAGGTCAATGCCCTCGACCCGGGCGCCGAGCCCGGCATTATTGGGGGTGATTTTCATGCTCGCATCCTCCGGAAGGGCCAAAGTGATGCGCTGGCCCCCGGGCGTCAACCGGGCGCTTCCCTGGGGCTTAAGACTGCGTCAGGATGGCGCCATGGAAACGCAATCAACCAAACCCGTCCCGGTGATTATCGGGGGAGGCATTGTTGGCCTTTGCATCGCCTGGCATTTGGCGCGGCGCGGGCTGAAGCCGCTGGTGCTGGAAGCCGGCAAGGAAGGTGCCGCCTATAACGGCAATGCGGGCGCCATCAGCCATGGGTCGGTGGCGCCGCTCGCCATGCCGGGAGTGCTGGCGCAGGTGCCGAAAATGCTGATGGACCCAGCCGGCGCGCTGCATATCCCGGCGCGCTATTGGCTGCGCGCCATGCCCTGGTTGCTGCGCTTCGTTGCCTCTGCCCGGCGAGAGAAGGTCGAATCCGCCGCCGTCGCGCTTTCCGCGCTGCTGTTTTCCGCACCCGATCGGCATCGCGAAATCCTGGCCGCGGAAGGGGCGAGTGACCTGATCCGCGAAGAAGGCCAAGTGTATCTCTATCGGAATGAGGAACAGCTTGCGAAGGACACCGCTTCCCTCACGCTGCGCCAAAAGCATGGGTTGAAGGTGCAAAAGCTGGTCGGGCCGGCCTTGCGCGAATTGGAACCGGAAGTCTCCGAGGATTACCAGATTGGCCTTTATCTGCCCGATCACGGTTCCTGCGTGAATCCGGCGCGGCTCGCTGCCGTGGTGGCGAATGGCGTGCGCCGTATGGGTGGTGAGATTCGCAGCGTTGAGGTGCAGGCCATTCTGACCGAGGGCAGGCGCGTGACCGGTGTGCGCTGCGCGGGGGAGGATATTGCCGCCGATCAGATTGTGCTCGCTGCCGGTGCCTGGTCTGCGCGCTTGCTGGCACCGCTTGGGCTGAAGGTGCCCTTGGAAACCCAGCGCGGCTATCACGTGATGCTGCCGGATGCGGGCGTGCGTGTGGGGCGCGTGCTGTCGCCCGCGGATCGCAAGGTCTTTATCAGCCCGATGGAAGACGGTTTGCGTGTGGCGGGTTCGGTTGAAATCGCCGGGCTTGATGCGCCGCCCACGGAAGCGCGTGCCA
>JADCFP010000011.1 GCA_020249465.1 Roseomonas sp.
GCGTGAGCGCATCAAGCGCAGAACCATCCAGCAACGCCGCTTGATGCATCACCAAAACGCAGCCTAACCTCAACCACAGATGGGCCAGATACTCCGTTAGACAGCGTGCAAAGCGGTCTCAAATGATTTGACGACGGACACGGTCGAACGCGAAATCCGGCCGGTGGCCGTGACCCGCAAGGCAGCGCTATTCGCGGGCAGTGAGGGTGGCGGTGAGAATTGGGCCATCGCCACCACGTTGATCCGCACGGCGATCCTGAATGGTGTTGCTCCTCAGGCTTGGCTGACCGATGTGCTGGAACAGATGGTAAGCGGGAAGGTGAACAGCCGCAATCTTGCATCCTTGTTGCCATGGGCCTGGCGCGATGCCAAGCGTGCTGAACTTGCTGCATGAGCAGCCGCCGCCGCGTAGGCGCGCTTGCGCTGGATGATCTGGATGACTGGCTTGCCGCGCAGCCTGATATTGCGCGTCGCAACTGGAGTGTTTCGGCTATTGATGGTTTCTGCGCTGCCCTTGCCGCCGGGCCTGAGCGCATCAGTACCGAGGCTTGGCTGCGCGTCATCTTTGGTCCGGGCCTGCCCACCACGCCGAAGGGTCTTGTTGCCGTACAGGCAGTATTGGACCATCATCATGCGATCGACCATAGGCTGCGCCTAGATGATGGCAGCCGCTGGCGGCCGATTTACACGCGTACCGATGATGGCGCCGTGCTGGCGCAGCCATGGGCTGCGGGTTTCATGTTCGCCGTCAAGCGCTGGCCAGAGGCTTGGCGCCCAATGTTCGAACGCGGCCATTCCCAGCAGCTGCTGATGCCCATCATCACCTGTGAGATGCCAGACCAGGTGGATGCATTGCTGGCTGGAAAGCCGCGCGCCATACGCGAGCTTATTGCCCAAGCCTATCACCACATCCCTGACGCCGTACGCGCCATCAGGGAATATTGGATACAGGATAAGTATCCAGCAAAGGCTACAGAATAGGCCGAAAACTCACGTCAAGCAGAAAAGCCAGTGGGCCGCAGACAACGGTTACGGATGAGCGGGGTGTTCCCCCTCGTGATCCAGCACCATCCGCACCGCCCGGGCACGGACCTCAGGGGAGAATTTGTTCGTCGTCTTGCTCATAACGGCTACATCCTATTTGGAAGTTGGAGCCGATGGCTTACCCGGGGCGGTTCACAAGGTGGGGCGCAGACAACGGTTACCCTAAGATCGCCCCAAACACGAAAAGGGGGCCAAAGCCCCCTCCCGCAACGCCCAGCGTTATTACACAGGCAGACGCCTGCGCCGCCTCAACCCTGGCGGGCCTTCAGGCGCGGATTCTTCTTGTTGATAACGTAAACGCGACCGCGGCGGCGTACCACAACGCAGTTCTTGTCACGGGTCTTGGCGGTCTTCAGCGAATTACGAATTTTCATTGGTCTAACCTTTCGAAGGCGCGGTGTCTAAGCGGGGCAGGGGGCCGAGTCAACCCATCGCCTCCCCTATTCAGCCGCGCGGCGTTCCTCTTCCATGATGCGCAGAAACCCATCCCGCGTCTGGGGTAGTTTGCGGCCCATGATCTGTTCGGCGACCTGGGTGCGCAGCACCTGCGCCGTCCCGCCGGCAATGGCGAACATGCGTGCATCGCGCAAATAGCGCTCCATCGGGTTGTCGCGCGAATAGCCAGCCGCACCCCAAACCTGCAAAGCCTGGTTGGTCACGCGGATTGCCATTTCTCCCGCCAATACCTTGGCCTGGGCAGCGGCAAGCCGATCCGGAAAGCCATTCGGCCCCGCGCTTTTCGCCGCACGCCACACCAAGGCCCGGGCTGCCTCCACCTCAATGGACATATCCGCCAACATCCAGGCAAGGCCCTGGAATTCGCCAATCGGTCGGCCGAATTGGCGGCGGGTTTGGGCGCGGTCCAGCGCGTGTTCATAAGCCCCGGCGGCCAGCCCAAGTGCCACCGTCGCTGCCCCCACGCGCTGGCCATTATAGGCATCAATCAGCCGGCCAAAGCCGCGCGCCCAGCCGCCAGGTGGCCTCAGCACCATGCTATCGGCCACTTCCAGCCCGGCGATTTCTGTCTCGGCTTCCGGCATCCCACAAAGACCGAGGGAGGGGATGCGCTTGAAGCTGATCCCAGGCGGCGTGCCGTCTCCCTGGCGGACCACCAGAAAGCCGCCAATCCCCTGATCGCGCCCATCTTCAATCACACGCGCGAAGATCAGATGCAGCCGCGAAACCCCGCCGCCCGTGATCCAGGTCTTGCGGCCATTGATCACCCAGGTATCGCCATGGCGCACTGCGCGCGTCGTCATTTCCGTCGCGGCCGAACCCGCTTCCGGTTCCGTGATCAGAATGGCGGGCTTGTCGCCGGCCAGCACCAGATCGGCGGCGACGCGCTTTTGGGCATCCGTCCCATAGGCCATGATGGCGCCAATGGCGCCCATATTGGCTTCCACGGCAATGCGGCCACAAACCGCGCAGGCTTTGGAAAATTCCTCAATCACCAGGGCAGCGTCGAAGTAATCGCCCCCTGGCCCACCCCATGCGCGCGGCACGGTCAGGCCCGTAAAGCCCGCTTCCGCCATGCGCTTCACCATGGGCCAAGGGTAAGCGCCGGAGCGATCAGTCTCGGCTGCCTGGGCGGCGGCTTCGCGCGCCAATTCCCGCGCCCGGTCGCGCAGCCTTGCCTGTTCGGGGGTCAAGCCATCCATGATGAGAACCTTAAGAAAGACGCGTTTCGATGGCCGCAGTGGCCGCGCGATCCAGTTTGAGCGCCTTGGCGAATTCATCAAGCCAGGCGCGCTCGGCGGCGGCGATGTCTCCTGCGCCAACCACGGCGGCAGCGTAAAGCTGTGCGGCCAGCATGGGGTCACTCGCCAGCTTGGCCAAAGCTGCGGGGGCTAGGGGCTTGTCGAAATCGGCTAGCACCTTGTCGCGCGCGGCGGGGCTGAGGCCCGCGCCGTCCAATTGCGCGGCAATGCGCCCGCGTTCTTCGGCATCAATGGCGCCATCGGCTTTGGCAACGGCGATCATGGCGCGCAGCATCAGCAATGCTTCGGCGGTCTCCGCGCTGGGTTCTTCTTCGGGCGCGGCGGCGATGGGCGCCCAAGCATCGGCGGTGGGTTTGGTGGCCCCAGGCGCATGACCCCAGGGGCTGGCGCCGGCGGGCGCATCCTTCAACCCGCCTTGGCCGGGGGCTTTCTTCACCGGTGCTGTACCGATGGGGGCTTGGTGCGACGGCCCGTTCCAATCGAAACCGCCACTACCCTTGCTTGGGGAGGATGTTGGCCGCGGCGCTGGAGCAGCCGGGGCTGGCGCGCTCTGGCTGCGGCGCAGCGCTTCAATGGCAACACCAGCAAGCCCTGCCAGCACGCGCCCAAGCTGCGCATTGCCGGCGGGGGCACGCCTGGTGCCAAAGCCAGTAGGGCTACCCCGGCGAGGCGCCGCACCACCGCCCAGCACCGCGCCAATCACCTGCCCAAGATCGAACCTCGCCATGTTCATCACTCCTTCGAGGGCAGCATTACAAATCCTGCATCACCGCGGCAATCGCAGGTGCAAGGCCGCGGAATTCTTCGGCCCTTGGGCTGCGCGCACGCCAGGCGAGGCCGATCCTCCGGCTGGTCCCGTTTTCCAGCGGTCGCGTGACCAGCCCAGTCCCCGCCAGCACGCCACCGGCCACGGCTAGGCGCGGCAGTAGCGTAATTCCAAGCCCGCTCGCGGCCATTTGCACAAGTGTGTGGAGCGAGGTTGCGGAGAATTCCTCTGCCGCCAAAGCCCCGGAAAGCCCGCAGGCGGAAAGCGCATGATCGCGCAGGCAATGGCCATCCTGCAGCAGTAAAAGTTTTTCATCCATCAGCACTTTTGGCGCAATGCTGGTGCGCGCGGCCAAGGGGTGATCTTCCGGGCAGGCCAGCAGAAACGGGTCTTCGGCGATGCTGAGTGTCTCCGCAGCCCCGCAATCGCAGGGGAGTGCCAATAGCAGCAGATCAAGCCTGCCGGATTCCAAAGCCTCTATCAGCCTTTCGGTCAAATCTTCGCGCAGCCAAGGACGCAGGCGCGGGAAATCGGCGCGCAGTCGGGGCATCAGGCGGGGCAGCAGAAAGGGGCTGATGGTCGGGATTACGCCAAGGCGGATCGGTCCCGAAAGTGGTTCCCGCGCGGCGGTCGCAGTTTCCACGCAGCTATTGAGCGCTGCCAATGCAATGCGTGCGCGCTGGATAAGTTCCGCCCCCAGCGGCGTGAAAACGGGTTTCTTGGCGCCGGTCCGTTCCAGGATCGCGGCATCCAATTGGCGTTCGAGTGCGATCATGCCCGCCGAAAGAGTGGATTGCGTTACGCCACAGGCCGAAGCCGCGCGGCCAAAATGCTCATATTCGGCGAGTGCCACCAGATAGCGAAGTTGTTGTGGCGTAGGCAGCGCGATCATCGAATATTCCGATTTATAATCAAAGCTTATTTGGCGGTAGCAGCCATGCGCATGTGACTGACGAAAGCCCCCAGTCCCAAAATGCCGCGGACAGTCTGATCAGGGCGCTGTCGTCGCTGGCGGGGTCAACGACGTACCCAGCGCTCCTGGCCAAGCCTGGTCCCGCCGGCATAGGTCCAGATACCGGACCAGACACCATTTTCATTGACAAGCAGAACAAGCCCGGTGTCATTGCCTGACCGATAGCTGACCGTGATAAAAGCATCATCGCCAATGCCGGTGCCAAGATAACGCTGCCCATCAATCACCCAGGTAACGCGCAGCGTGTCACCTGTCGGCACCACTTCGACCGTGCCGCTATAGGCCCCGCCATCTGGGGTGCGGCCTTCCACATTGTAGCGGCCAACAACGCTTTTCTGCGCCGCAGCACTTCCGGCCAGGGCGATAAGCATGGGCAGCGCGAGCAGCAAGCGTTTCTTGATCATCGGGTCGCTCCTTTTTTCCTGCCATCAAAGATAAGCTTCCCAAGCTGTCGGGCAAGCCGCGATGGAGCGCGATTCAATACCGCCCCGGATCATAGGGCTTGGGGTCAATGAAGGGCGCTTCACCCATCATCATCTCCGCGACCAGCCGCCCTGTCGTCGGGCCCAGCGTAAAGCCCTGATGCGCGTGGCCAAAGGCGCACCAAGCGCTGTCTTGGCCGGGCAGGGGGCCAATGATCGGCAGCATATCGGGCGTGCAGGGCCTGACCCCCATCCAGGGATCATCCTCCACCGCCTCCGCCAGGGGCAGTAGCTTCCGCGCGAGCGGTTCCGCGCGGGCCAATTGCACTGGGGTTTTCGGTGCATCATCGGGTGCGAATTCAGCGCCCGTTGTCAGCCTGACGCCGGCCCGCATCGGCACCAGCACAAAGCCGCTATCGGCATCCATGAAGCCGCGATGCAGCACCGCATTGCCCTGCATGCGGTAATGGCGGTGATAGCCGCGCTTGCCGAAAAGCGGCGGCGCATATCCAAAGCGCCGCGTGAGTTTCGCCGAAGCGGAGCCAAGCGCCACGACAACCTGCGCTGCCTCCCGCGCGCCATCCGCGCTTTGCACGCGCCAGCCCGCGCCATGGCGTTCCAGGCTCATGGCATCGCCGCGCAGGATCTGCCCGCCCGCTTCGGTGAAGCATTTCGCATAAAACAGTGTCAGCGCCTGCGGGTCACTCACGGAAAGCGGATCGGTCCAATGAATGGCGCCAAGGCGCTTGACCAGCAGATGCGGTTCGGCCGCCGCAAGCCCGGCTTCGTCCAGCAGCGCGTAATTCACGCCCTGTTCGCGCTTCAGCGTCTCAGCTTCCGTAATGGCGGCGTTCAGCGCAGCGTGATTATTGTAAAGCCGCATCCAGCCAGTGGGGCGCAGCAATGCTTCGGCCTCGGTCCCGCGTGTGAGCGCCACATGTTCATCAATGCAGGTCACGATCAGCCGCGCATAGGCTTCCGCAATGGGCCGATAGCGTGAAGGCGCCGAATGCCACCAATATTTGAACAAGGGCGCGGCAAGGCTGAGCAGTGCAGAAGGATGATAGGAAGCATCCACCGATCGGTTCTGCGCCATGCGCCAGAGTGTTGCGATATCGCGCGGGAAGGGATGCGGATGCACCGCTTCCCGCTGGATCAGCCCCGCATTGCCGAAGGAAGCCCCTTCACCTGGCGGCGCGCGATCCAGCACCACAACCTGCGCGCCGCGGCGTTGCAGATGGAGCGCGATGGAAACGCCGACCATGCCGGCGCCGAGCACGATCACAGATCGCGACATTATACTTCTTCCTGTCTCACCCGCCCTTATCGACGTGGTTCACACGTCCTTAGTCTCAAATTCCGCCGGACCCGTGATTTCGATCAATTCCAGATCTTCCGAATGCGCGACTTCACGATGCTTCACCAAGGGCGGCTGATAGCAGCTATCGCCGGCGCGGAATTCCTTGACGCCGATATCCTCATATTCAAAGCGCACCCAGCCCTTTAGCACATAAAACATCTGGAACTTCAGATTATGCGTGTGCCATTGTCCGGTGGCATGGGCGCCGGGGATGGCGCGAATGACATGCGCACCAAAGGCGCCATCGGTGGCGCCCTTGATGCCAAGATCACGATATTCAAAAAACGGGCGCAGGCCGCGGATGAATTCCGAACCTTCGGCATGGCTGGTTGTGGTGGTGGTCATGGCAGATGATCCTTCAAGCAAGCGGCAGCGCCACATGGCGCGTAAAGCCAGGGCGTGTCAGCAGCGTACCATAATAGCGGTGGAGATTGGGCAGGTTCGGGCGTTCAATCGGCAGCACATGCCAGCGATGCACCCAGCAGCCGAGTGTCAGGTCGGCCAGCGTCAGCGCATCGCCGCACAAAAAGCGCTGCCCTTCAAGTTTCTTTTCAATGATGCCCCACAGCCGGCCTGCATCTTCCCGCGCCTTGGCTTCAGCATTCCAGTCGCGTTCCGGCTCCGGCAGGCGTATATGGGTGAAGAAGATCGTCACCATGGGCGCTGTCAGATGCCCAAGCGTCCAATCCATCCAGGTTTCCACGGCGGCCCTTTGGCGCGCATCACGCGGATAGATCGCGCTATCGGGGGCTTCGGTGTTACATAGGTACCGGCAGATCGTGTTGCTTTCCCACAGCGCCCAGCCATCTTCTTCCTGCAAGGTCGGCACCAGGCCCATCGGGTTCATGGCGCGGTATTCCGGTTCCTTGGTGCGGCCAAAGGCGCCGCCGGCATCTATCCTTTCATAGGAAAGGCCGAGCTCCTCCATCAGCCACAGCACCTTCATCACATTGCTGGAACTGGTCCGGCCCCAAAGCTTGCGCATGGCTTTTCTCCCTTGCCTGAGTTCAGCCTAAAGCCCTCAGCGAGACGGGTCCAGTTGCAAGCGCCGCCGTGGCGCGCAATCTCTTGCCCCATGAAGCGCGCCCTGATCATCCTGGCCCTGGCCGTCGCCGCTCCGCTTTTGGCCCAAGCCAGCGAGACCTGGCTTGGGCTCGCGCCCTGCGAGCTGTGTTTGTGGCAGCGCATTCCCTATTGGGCGGCGGCGGGTCTGGCGGCGCTGGCGCTGGTGCTACCGCGCCAAGCCGGGGTGCTGCTGGGCCTGGCCGGGCTTGCTGCCATGGCATCCGGCCTGCTGGGCGGGTTTCATCTGGGGGTGGAGCAAGGTTTTTGGCCCTCGCCGCTTGCCGGCTGCAAGGCGGCCACTTCAGGTGGGGCCATGAGCATTGAGGATATGCTGAAAAACCTCGCCCCCATCCCGAACAAGCCCTGTGATGCGCCGGCTTTTCTCATCCCTGGCCTTCCCATTTCAATGGCGGCGATGAATATGATGTATGGATTGGGCCTTGGGGCGCTTGCGCTGCGCCTCGCCCGGCAAGGAGCCAGAGCATGACGCAGAAAACCGCCGAATACCGCCTGCCCGGCGACCCTACGGCGCGGGAGGTGGTGGAACGCACTATCCGCGTGGATCATGCCGGCGAATATGGCGCGAGACGCATTTATGAGGGCCAATTGGCCGTTCTGGGCCGCACGAAATACGGCCCAGTGATCGAACACATGAAGGCGCAGGAACAGGTCCATCTGGACACGTTTTCTCGCCTGATTGGCGAACGCCGCGTACGCCCGACCGCCCTGCTGCCCTTCTGGCATGTCGCGGGCTTCGCGCTAGGCGCGGCCACCGCTTTGCTTGGCCATCGCGGCGCCATGGCCTGCACAGTCGCGGTCGAAGAAGCGATTGATGAGCATTACCGCGCCCAGGAGGACATTCTTGGCGATGATGAGGCACCACTCCGTACCGATATCGCCCGCTTCCGTGCCGAGGAGCTGGAACATCGCGACACAGGCCTTGAACACGAAGCAGAACAGGCGCCGGCCTATCGGTTGCTGAGTGCGGCGATCAAGACCGGCTGCAAAATCGCCATCAAAATCAGTGAGCGCGTATAATGCGCCGCGCCGCTTGCGCCCTGATTCTTGCCTTGGCGGTGCAGGGCTGCGCACAAAAAACGCTGCCACCGGAAGCACAGCCGGTAACGCAAGCGCCCGTCCCGGATGTGACGATCACGCCGCTTTATCCCAATAGCATGCCCGGACCGCCCGGACCTGGCGGAGTTGCCCTGGCACCGGCCCAACCATCGGAGAGAACGCAAGCGGTGGCGGCACGCCTGCCCCTGCGTGTCGGCCCCTGGGTGCGCGCTGTCGGTCCACCCGATGAGGGTGCCATTGCGCGCAATGGGCTGAGCCAGCTTTTCGTCCGCTATACCCTGCCGGGGCAAGGAAGCTGGGCCACGGTGGCAGTGAATGATCATGGCGTGGAAGTGCCGGATGGCTTTGCCTCAGCGGCCGTGGCCGCCGGTTATGAAGCGAGCAAGGCCAGCGTGCGCACCAGCGCGCCGGGCGGTGTCGCGCGGATGCGCCTGGTCTGGATTCCAGATGCACCATCGCAACGCTGCGTGACGGGCCGCGTGGTACTGCAAGGCCAGGGCATGCTGCATGTGGCCTGCTCCACCGGCGTTGCCGGTCAGGAATTGCGCGTGCGCGCCACAGCGGCGTTTCGCCCTGGCGATTCTGGACGGCTGTTCGAACTGGAAGGCGAAGTGGCGCGGCTGATTGCGGAGGTGACACGCGCTGCCGCCGGGCTTCAGCCCAACCCCGGCGTGCGGTCAGACGGGCGAGTCTTTATTCCACGGTTCGGTCCTGAGGCGGTATTGTAGTCTTTCATCAGCACCTCCGGCTTGCTGAAGCAAAATACGCAAAAAGATAAGCAGGAGGGCTCTGCCCTCCCGCACCCACCCGCCAAGGGCCGAAAGGCCCTTGGAACCCAGGAATTGGGCGGGCGCAAATGGCGTTGACAGTAGTCCCTGAACTCACAAATGCTACCAAGGGCAGAAACAACTACAGGGGCTTGATATGAGGATCTTGGTCGTTGCGCTTGTACTAATCCTCTCCGCTTGTGCCATGGAAGAAGGCGCCCAGGCGCCTAAAGCCTCCGCAGAAAATACGAGTCTGGCTACGACCTACAATAGTCGCGGCAATGCGCAATTTAACGCTCGTAATTACGCTGCGGCTCTTGCGGATTACGATGCAGCGCTGCGCCTTGCGCCCAATTTTGCTGGAACACTCCGTAATCGCTGCGTTACGAAAATCGCCCTAAATGATCTGGACGGCGCCTTGGCCGATTGTGAAGCGGCAATCCGCCTCAGTCCGAGTTTTGCCAGTGCCTATAACGAAAGGGGGCGCATCCGCGAGCGGCGAGGCGATCTGCAATCTGCCCTAAGCGATTATGCTGAAGCGGTGCGCCTTGATGCAAATAACGGTGTTGCGCGCAGCAATTTAGCAAGCATCAGGTATCGCTTGAACGATGATGCGGCAGCCTTGGCCGATGTCAATGAAGCTATCCGCCTGGCACCTGACCACGCACGAGCCTATAATACGCGTGGCATTATCAAACGCCGTATGGGCGACACCGCCGGTGCACTTGCCGATTACAACCGAGCTATTCAACTTCAACCCGATTACGCCATCGCCTACCGCAATCGCGGCCTGCTCCGCATGCAGCAAGGCAATAGCGCGGCAGCACTTGCCGATTACAACCTCGCACTGCGCCATGATCCGAATTACGCCGATGCCTATGAAAGTCGCGGCCGCGCCTATGCCGCCAGGGGCGATCAGGACCGCGCAATTGTGGATTACGACAAGGCCATCGCCTTGCGCGGTGGCACCTGAACGCCACCCTGTCCAAGGCGCGCGCCTCACGCTAAAGGCGGCTTATGCGCTTCGAACCCAACCCCCGCCCCGCCCTTGCTGAAATCCCCGGCTCGCTGATCCGCGAAGTCTCCGAGGTCGGGCGCTACATGCCCGATGTCATCCCGCTTTGGTTCGGGGAACCGGATACGGTCACTCCGGATTTTGTGCGCGAAGCAGCGAAGCTGGCGCTGGATGAAGGCAAGACCTTCTACGCACCCAACCCAGGCATCCCACCGCTGCGGGACGCCATCGCAGCCTACCTTCAGCGCAATAATCGCAATGTCGGCACAGCGCGTGTGGCGGTTACGGCGTCAGGCGTCAATGCGCTGATGCTGGTGGCGCAGGCGCTGCTTTCGCCCGGTGATCGCGTGGTCATCCCTGCCCCCGCCTGGCCCAATATGGATGGCATTGCGCGCGTGATGGGCGCGGAAGTAACCGATATGCCGCTGCGCCTCATGAACGGTATCTGGCGCGCGGATTTGGATGAATTGTTAGGGGCCATCACGCCCCAAACGAAGCTTTTGTTCCTGAACAGCCCCGGCAATCCCACGGGCTGGACGCTGACGGCTGATGAACAGCGCGCCATTTTGGCAAAATGTCGCCAGACCGGCACCTGGATTCTTGCCGATGATGTCTATGAAAGGCTCTATTTCGCGGGCGACGCCGCGCCGTCCTTTCTGGAAATCGCGGATGAGCAGGATCGCGTTGTCTCGGTCAATTCCTTCTCCAAATCCTGGGCCATGACGGGCTGGCGCTTGGGTTGGATTGTTGCACCGCCAGCGTTGATGGATGCGATCGGCAAGCTCAATGAATTCAACATGTCCTCGGCACCCACCTTCATTCAGCATGCGGGTGTGGTTGCCTTGGATAAGGGTGATGCCTTCATCGCGGAAACCCGCGCGCGGTATTTGAAGGCGCGCGATATCGCCCATGCGGCGCTATCTGCCGTGCCCGGTGTCACCGCGCCGCGCCCGGATGGGGCGATGTATCTGTTCCTGAGGGTGGAAGGCTGCACGGATAGCCTAGCGCTCGCGAAATCCCTGCTGCATTCGGCACGGGTTGGCATTGCGCCGGGCGCGGCCTTTGGCGCGGGCGGGGAAGGCCATTTGCGCCTGTGCTTCGCGCAATCCGAGGCACGCATCCGCGAAGCCAGCGGGCGCCTCGCTGAAGCCCTGTCCCGGCGCTGATCAGGCGGGCCGGCGCAACTCGCCAGCGAATTCCAGGATTTCGCGGGATCGCGTGACGCGGCTGCCCCAAACCCGGTCAAATTCCGCGATCATGCCGGAAAGCGCGGGCGAACCCGGCAGCGCCTCGGCCGCCGCTACGCTTGGGAATTCGTAGAAGGCGAAATGGAGGGAGGGGTCCGTCTTGCTCCAGCAACGCCAGGCATGGGCAACGCCAAAGGCCGCCAGCGCATCGGGCAGATGTTCCTTTTCATACCAGGTGTCGAAAGCGGGGCGGTCGGCGGGATCGGCGACCACCGCACGCACCATGAAGAAGGCCTTGGACATGGGGGTTTCCTGTGTTGATGGGTTCAAGGGTCATTGGGCCACATCGCCAGCGCCACAGCAATGCCGACGCCCCCATGTTCCGCCCGGCACGGGACGCGAACGCGCTTGTGCTCAGGATCAAAGCCCCGCCACTATATCTTGGAGTAATCAGCGCCCGAGTCGTCCCGAGTCGCACGTTTCTTTTTTGTTCTTTTTTGTGGTGATAAAGCTCTGAAAATTATGGATTAAGCCTTCTCTATTGTGATGAGGCTGTTCGTTTTGTGTTCAGGCTCCCGCACAATACGCGCTCTCAAATCCGCGAATCGGGCACCAAAAAGCCACCTCAGCGGCGTGCCAAAAGCAGCGCCAGCACCATGATCGCGCCCGCGGCCAGCCCCAGCGTAACCGGCAGGCCAAAGACCATTGCCCCCAGCCCATAAAAGATCGGGCCAAGAGATTGGCCGCCGAAAAAGGCAAAGGCATGCAAGGACATGGCACTGCCGCGGGCTTGGGGGGCAAGCTCGGTCGCGCGGGTCTGGATGGCGTTGTGAATCATGTAAAAGCCAAGCCCAAGGCCCAAGCCAGCCAATGTCGCGACCAGCAGCGAAGGTGCCAGGGCGAAGCCTGTCAGCGCCAGGGCAGCGGTAGCGCCGCCAATGCGGATCACTCCCCCCTGACCAAAGCGCTCCAGTAGCGGCGCGACCAGGGCAGCGAATAACAGCCCACCTAGGCCAAAGGCGCCAATCGCGAAGCCGGCTTCCATGGTGCTGCCAATGGCGCGTTCGATCAGCAGCGGCGCAATGAAGGGGAAAACGCCAAAAACCAGGCCGCCTTCCACCCCAACAGCGGCGAATAAGGGCAGCGCAGCGGGGTTGGCGATAATGCCACGATAGCGTTGCAGCGCCACGACCGGGTCATAGCGCGTCATGACTTCGCGCGGGGCGCCTCGGGCGGCCAGGATCAGGGCGACAAGGCCGATGAACGCGGCGATGGCGCAAACCACCAAGACGCCGCGCCAGCCGGCGATGGCGGCGATCGGCCCCGCCACGACACCGCCAGCGATCTGCCCGCTAATGCCGAAGACCAGAATGCGCGAAAGCGCCACCTGCCGGTATTTCAGCGACACCGCATCCCCCATGATGGCAAGCGTGAGGGGCATCATGCCCCCCGCCGCCATGCCAGAAGCCGCGCGAAACGCCATCAACCAGCCAAAGCTTGCCGAAACCGCCGCGGCCAGCAGCATGATGCCGAGCAGCGCGACGCAGATCATGACAATCCGCCGCTTGCCGATGGAATCCGCAACCGGCCCCAGGATCGGCTGCACCAGGGCGAAGGGCAGGGTATAGGCGGTGCCAAGCAGCGCAGCCTCGGCCGCCGTGACGCTGAACTCGCCGGCGATCTCGGCGACCGTTGGGTCTGTCACGCGCGTGGCAAAGGCGCCGGCAAAGACCGCCGGGCCGAAAATCGCCAAAACGCGGCGCATCTTGGCTTTTTCGGTGGCCTCGTCTTCCCCTGGCGCTGTCACGCGCGCTCGGCTTTGGCGGCGGCGATGAAGGCCGTAATGGCGGTGGGGTCCTTGACGCCGCGCGCCCGCTCAACGCCTGAAGATACATCCACCCCCGGCGCGCCGGAGGCCGCGATGGCCTCGGCCACATTGGCGGGCGTCAGACCGCCCGCGAGCAGCCAGGGACGCGGCGGGTGTTCGCCCTTCATCAGCGCCCAATCGAAAGCCAGCGCATTACCGCCGGGCAAGGTGCTGCCAGGCGGTGGGCGGGCATCCAGCAGGAAGTAATCCACCTGACCGGCATATTCGGACAGGCGCGCCAGGTCGGCCTTGCTGCCAATGCCAAGCGCCTTCATCACAGGCTTGCCGAAACGCGCGCGGATCTCGCCCGCCCGCGCCGGGGTTTCCTCGCCATGCAATTGCAGGATATCGAGCGGTACTTCGGCGAGTATGGCGGCGAGCATGGCATCATCCGGGTCCACAAACAGCCCGACACGCTTTGGTCCATTGCGGTAGGATCGCGCAAGCTCACCCGCCTGATTGGCTGTCACGGCGCGCGGGGAGGGCGGGAAGAAGACAAATCCCACCATATCCGCGCCGCCTTGCCGCGCCGCATCCAGCGCGGCAGCGTCCTTGATGCCGCAAATCTTGACCAGCACGCCTAAAGCCCTGCCGCGATGGCTGCCGCTGCTGCTGCCGGGTCCGCTGCGCCGGTGATGGGGCGGCCCACCACAATCCAATCCGCCCCGGCGGAAACGGCCTCAGCCGGTGTGGCGGTGCGTGCCTGATCGCCGGCGGCGCTGCCAGCTGGGCGCACGCCAGGCACCACCAGGAAGGGCGCAGGGCCAAGCGCGGCGCGCAGCACGCCCGCTTCCTGCGGGCTGCATACCAGGCCATCCGCCCCGGCATTGAGCGCAAGGCGTGCCAAGCGCAGCACCTGGTCGGCGGGGCTGGCGGCCACACCCGTGCTCGCCAGGGTTTCGGCGTCAATGCTGGTGAGCACCGTGACCGCCAGCAGCATGGGGCGCTCGGCGCCGGCCTTCTCGGCCTCGGCGCGCGCGGCGGCGATCATGGCGGCACCGCCCGCGGCATGCAGCGTCATCATGGCGGGGCGGAGCGGCAGCAAAGACCGCACGGCGCCGGCGACGGTGTTTGGGATATCGTGCAGCTTCAAATCAAGAAACACCGGGCGATGCCGCGCCATGGTGCTGACAATGGCGGGGCCGGCCGAGGTGAAAAGCTCCAGCCCCACCTTCAGCACGCCGCAATGCGGGGCGAGGGTTTCGGCCAGGCTTTGGGCGCGCGCCGCATCGCCGGAATCAAGGGCGGGGATGATGCGGGCAGCGCCGCTTTGCGGGCGGGCGATCATGCTTTGGTCAGGGCCTTTTCGTCGGAAGCCTGCTTGGCGGTATTGAGTGCCTTTACCTCCGCTTCCAGGGCAGTGACGCGGCGTTCGGCAGCGCGGCCCCGGTGCCGCGCCGGCAGGCCAGCCGCCCAGGCGATCAGCGCACCCAGCAGGAAGGCGACAGCGGCAATGGAAAGCACGGCGATGGAGGCCGAGGCCGTCCAGGCAACATCAAAGGGCCAGAGACGCAATTCGATGCTCTGCGGGTTCGAGAGCATGAAGAGCACCACCAGAATGGCGAGGGGCAGGAAGATAAACCAGCGCATTGCGGGGCCTCAGGAAGACGATGCCTCACACAATCCCCGGTGATGCCTTCGCGTCAAGGCATAATCGCCCCAGGATCGCCATGCGTGATGAGCATGGCGCGCAACTACTGATGCAATTGACGAAAAAACCCGCAGCTCATTCAGCGCGTCAGGCCTTGCGAGCAGCGACGCGCTTGGCGGGGGCGGGCGCCTTCTTGGCATTGATGCGTTCGCGCAATTCCTTGCCGGGTTTGAAATAGGGCACGGATTTCGCTTCAACCGGCACGGATTCCCCGGTGCGCGGATTGCGCCCGGTGCGGCCTTCGCGCGATTTCGTGGAAAAGGCGCCAAAGCCGCGCAATTCCACGCGATCACCACGCGCCAAGGCTGCGGTGATCTCGCCAAAGATCGTCGCTACAATCGCTTCCACATCGCCCTGGCGCAAATGCGGATTGCTTGCCGCGAGTTGCGCGATCAGTTCCGATCTCGTCATGCTGGGGTTTCTCCCAAAGCGCTTTTTTTGTGCGGCGCCCGAATTGGGGGGTACGCCTAAACCTCTCCTGTCGGAGCAAAGCCCGCACAGCGGCATCACATGAATGCGCTAAACGAAAACTGCCCCGCTTAACGCTGCCAGACTGCCCGCGGGGCGTCAACGCCCAGCCATTCCGTTATCACCGTACGGATAAGGCTGCCGGCAAAGCGATTGAGGAATTTCTCCACCCGGTCGCGTGGTTCAAGGTCCCGCACCGGCAGGGCTTCCGCGACGCCCTTTTGGGCGGCGAGCCAGGCGCGGGCCTCGGCCTCGCCGCCAATGGCGTCAATCAGGCCAAGGGGCAGTGCCTCGCGCCCAGTAAAGACCCGCCCATCGGCCAGCGGGCGTACGCGCGCTTCGTCCATGCGCCGGCCCCGGGCGACGATGCCGATGAATTGGCCATGCAGATCTTCCAAAACGCGCATCATCTCCGCCCGGCCCTGTTCGGTCATGGGCTGGAAGGGGTTGGGCTGCGCCTTGAAGGGGCCGGTCGCCAGGATATCCGGCCGCACGCCAAGCCGTGCCATCAATTCCGACACGTCAAAGCTTTGCAGCAGAACGCCGATCGAGCCCGTGACCGTCGCCTCCCGCGCCAGCACATGCTCGGCCGGCATGGCGATCATGTAACCGGCCGAGGCGGCAGTGCCACCCATCAGCGCCACGATGGGTTTTTTCTCGGCAAAGCGCTTGAGCGTACCGTACAGCGCCTCACCACCCGACATGCTGCCGCCGGGGCTGTCAATCACCAGCAGCATGGCGCGGGCGGAGGCATCGCGGCCCGCTTCTTCGATCACTTCCAAAAGGCGGCGATCTTCGATGATGACCCCTTCGATCCGCAGGCGCAGCACATGGTCATTGGACGCAAGCCCCCCGAGCCCGCCCTTGCCAAACAGCGCGCCCAGCGCGGCGATAACGCCAATCACGGCGAGCGCACGCCAAAAGGTGACGCGCCGTGACAGGCGGCGCCTTTCGGCGATAAGATCAGCTTCAAGCGACATGGGCTGCTTGTGGCGCGCGGCGGGGATTGGGGCAAGGGGTGGGGCCAAATTAGTGGCCGCAGACTGTCATGACCTAAAGGTCAAGACGTGTCAGCGCTTGGCACAGTCACCTTCCCGCGCGATTGCGTCAGGTTTTCCAAGGATCAATCATCGCGAGCCCCGCAGCATGGAAAGCACTTGTGTCGCGCGATGCCACGGCGAAACCATGTGCAGCAGCGATGGCGGCGATATAGCCATCGGGCGTTGGGAAGCTCTTGCCGCCGGCACGCGCCCTGACCGCGAGATCGGCATAGTGCAGCGCTGCATGCGCATCAAATGGCAGGATGCGGCCGGCGAAGGCTTCCAGCAGGCCCTCAATCCGCGCGGCCAACATGGTCTTTCGCCTGCCATCCGGCAGGACGCCAATGCCAAACAGAAGCTCGGCGATGGTGATGCTGGGCAGGAACAAGGTCTCGGCAAGCTGGGCATCAAGCCAGGCGCGGACCGCTGGATGGGATTCGGGCTTGATCGCCTCAGAGATCACATTGGTGTCCAGCAGAATCATGCGCCGCGTCCCGTCATTCGAAGGTGAGGGGCTCGGCGGGGCGGCGGTCGCGGACCTGGTCGAGACTTTGCTCAAGTGCCTCGATATCGGCATTGGTCAGCCCCAATTCCCGACTCGCAGCCGATAGGGCTGTGCCGAGAAGCAGCCGACCCTCCGGCCGCACAGCGGCTTCCAGGATGGCGCGCATTTCGGCTTCCGTGCTGCGATTATGCTTGGCCGCGCGGAGCTTGAGCGCGCGATGCGCCTCATCCGAGAGGTTGCGAATGGTGACAGCGGCCATGATAGCATCCTCCATAAAGTGATCGCGATGCTATCAAAATAGGATGATTGATGGCGTTATCAAGCGCAAAGACGCTGCCGCATGAAAAACCCCGGGGTGTCGCCACCCCGGGGCTGATAGTCTGTCAGTCGTGACCCAGGAATTATTCTTCCCCGGTCATCTCCCGGCGGCGACGAATCGCCGCGCCCAGGATATCGCCGAGCGAGGCACCGGAATCGGCCGAGCCATATTCGCGCATGGCTTCGCGTTCCTCTTCCACTTCCTTGCCCTTGATGGTCAGCGTCAGGCGGCGCGCGGCGCGGTCCACGGCGGTGACCTTTGCATCGACCTTTTCGCCAATGGCGAATTTGTCGGGGCGCTGGTCGCCACGGTCGCGGGCCAATTCGGCGCGGCGGATGAAGCCGGTCAGCACATCATCCACCTTCACTTCAATGCCGTTCTGCTCAACCTTGGTGACGACGCAGGTGACAACATCACCCTTGCGCACGCGGTCCAGCACTTCGGCGGCCGGGTCGGCCTGAAGCTGCTTGATGCCAAGCGAGATGCGTTCCTTTTCCACATCCACATCCAGCACCTTCGCCTTGACCATCTGGCCCTTGCTGTAATGCTGCATCGCCGCTTCGCCGGCTTCGTCCCAGGAAATATCCGACATATGCACCATGCCGTCGATTTCCGCGCCGACACCGATGAAAAGGCCAAATTCAGTGATGTTGCGAATTTCGCCTTCGATGGTCGAACCCACCGGATGCGCTTCCACAAACAGTTCCCAAGGATTGCCCTGCGCCTGCTTGAGGCCCAAGGAAATGCGGCGCTTCGGTTCATCCACATCCAGGATGATCACATCCACCTGTTCTGAGGTGGAAACGATCTTGCCGGGATGCGCATTCTTCTTGGTCCAGGACATTTCGGACACATGGACCAGACCCTCAACACCGGCTTCCAGCTCCACAAAGGCGCCGTAATCGGTGATGTTGGTGACACGGCCAGAGAATTTCGCCCCAACCGGGTATTTCAGCGCGACACCATCCCATGGATCGGACATCAGCTGCTTCATGCCAAGGCTGATGCGCTGCGTGTCCTGATTGAAGCGGATCACCTGCACCTTGACGGGCATACCAATGGTGAGCGCTTCCGACGGATGATTGATGCGCCGCCAAGCGATATCGGTCACATGCAGCAGGCCATCCACGCCGCCGAGGTCCACGAAGGCGCCGTAATCGGTGATGTTCTTCACCACGCCATCCAGGATCATGCCTTCCTTGAGGCCCTGGATCAGCTCGCTCCGCTGCTCCGCGCGGGTTTCTTCCAACACGGCGCGGCGGGAGACAACGATATTGCCCCGCGCGCGATCCATTTTCAGGATCTGGAAGGGCTGCGCATTGCCCATCAGCGGCATCACATCACGCACCGGGCGGATATCCACCTGAGAGCCCGGCAGGAAGGCAACCGCCCCGCCAAGATCAACGGTGAAGCCACCCTTCACGCGGCCGAAAATCACGCCATTCACGCGAATACCGGCCTGGTGGGATTTTTCGAGCGTGGTCCAGGCTTCCTCGCGCCGCGCCTTTTCACGCGACAGCACGATGGAGCCATCGCGGTCCTCATAACGCTCGACGAACAATTCGATAACGTCGCCGGCCTTCACTTCGGGCTTCTGGCCCGGGGCGGCGAATTCCTTGAGCGGAACGCGGCCTTCGCTTTTTAGGCCGACATCAACAACGGCGAAATCGCCGTCAACGCGAATAACGCGACCGGTCACGACCGAGCCGGCAAAACCCGTATCCGGGCCAAGCGTGGCATCGAGAAGTGCCGCAAAATCCTCCACGCCAGCATTGGCGAGGCTGGTGGCAGTAGCCATGTAGTTTATGTGTCCTGTATGCGCCGCAGGGGCGGCGATCGGGTCTGCGCCCTTCCACCCGCAGGGGAAGCACGGCTTGCCCCCGGCGCGATGCGCTGGAAGGCCCAAGGATTCCGGGCGGAATAACGGACCACCCTTTGCCGGCCCAAAACGGGCAGCGCCGCAATTTTCACCGTAGCGCGTTGCAGGTCCTTAGGGCCTGACAGCTTGGCGCGTCAAGCGGAATCAAGCTTTTTCCTGATCAAAACCAGCGCTGCGCTGAAGGCCTGGTCTGCATTCAGCGCCGTTGTGTCTATTTCGATGGCATCCGGGGCCGGCTTCAGGGGGGCGACGGGGCGATTGGCGTCCTGCGCGTCGCGGTCGCGGATTTCGGCTTCCACCTGGGCGGGGTCGGCGGCGACACCGCGCGCTGTCAGTTCCAGAAAGCGCCGGCGGGCGCGTTCAGCCACACTCGCGGTGATGAACAGTTTTACCTGTGCATGGGGGAAAACCACCGTGCCGATATCCCGGCCATCCAGCACCGCACCCCGCGCGGCGCCGAAGCGGCGCTGGAAATCAAGCAAGGCAGCCCGCACCGCGGGAATGGCGGCGACCTTGCTGGCGGCCATATCGGCCAAGGAACCACGCAAATCTCGGCGCGTCAGGTCTTCGGGTGTCAGCGCGCGGGCTTCGGCTTCGGCGATGCGGGCATCCTGCGGGTCTATGCCGCGATCCAAAACGCGCCGGCCAACAGCGCGATAGAGCAGGCCGGTATCAAGGTAGGGCAGCCCAAGCTCAGCCGCCAGGCGCCGGGCGAGCGTGCCCTTGCCCGCAGCGGCGGGGCCATCAACCGCGATCACGGTACCGGCGGGCAGCCTCATGCGGCGCGGATCGCGTCCGACCCTGCCAGGCGGTTCATCAGCGCGGCGAAACCAGGGAAGGAGGTGTCAATGAAGCTCGCATCATCCACGGTGACGGGGTTCTGCGTGGCAAGGCCCATGACCAGGGCAGCCATGGCGATGCGGTGATCCATATGCGTGGTGACCATCCCGCCGCCGGCGGGTGGCGCGCCAGTGCCATGCACCAGCAGATCATCGCCTTCGATACTAACCTTGGCGCCATTGGCTTCCAGCAGCGCGGCGGTGGCGGCGAGGCGATCACTTTCCTTCACGCGGAGTTCTGCGAGGCCGCGCATGCGCGTAGTGCCCCGCGCGAAGGAAGCGGCCACTGCCAGGATAGGGTATTCGTCAATCATGGAAGGGGCACGGCCCGGCGGCACATCCAAGGCCTTGAGCGCGGTATATTCGCCGATGATATCGCCAACCACCTCTCCGCCTTCGATTCGGGCATTTTCGATCTTGAGCGCGGCGCCCATTTCACGCAGCGTGGTGAAAAGCCCGGTGCGCAAGGGATTGAGCCCGATTTGCGTCAGGCTGATGCGCGATCCCGGCACCAGAAGCGCTGCGACGAGCGGGAAGGAGGCCGAGGATGGGTCGCCCGGCACGCTGATGGGTGCGGCCCTTAATTCCGGCTGGCCATTCAGGCGCACCACGCGGCCTTCGGCGGTGTCTTCCACCGCCACCATGGCGCCGAAATGGCGCAGCATGTTTTCCGTGTGATCGCGCGTGGGTTCCGGTTCCACCACGCGGGTGATGCCAGGCGCGCAAAGCCCGGCCAGCAGGCAGGCGCTTTTCACCTGGGCGGAGGCAACCGGCAGTCGGTAATCCAAGGGTAGCGGGTCCGCCGCGCCACGCACCGCGAGTGGCAGGCGCCCGCCCTCACGGGTCCAGAATTGCGCCCCCGTTGCCGAAAGCGGGTCGGTCACGCGCTTCATGGGGCGGCGGCGGAGTGAGGCATCGCCGGTCATCACCGCAAACAACGGATGGCCTGAAAGCAAGCCCAGCAGCAGGCGCGCCGCCGTGCCGGAATTGCCCATATCCAGTACATCGGCGGGCTCCGTCAGGCCGCCCACGCCGCGGCCGGAGACGCGCCATTGGCCGGGGCCGAGCTTCTCAACCTCCGCACCCAGCGCCCGCATGGCGGCGGCGGTGCGGAGCACATCCTCACCTTCCAAAAGCCCGGTGATATCAGTGGTGCCGACGGCGAGCGCGCCGAACATCAGGGCGCGGTGGCTGATGGATTTGTCGCCGGCCACCCCGGCGCTGCCGGAAAGCGGGGCAGAGGGTTTGCTGGCGCGGAAGGGGCGGGGCGGGGCGCTGGACATGGGCGCGGTTTGACATGGCAGGGCAGGGCGTGGCAATGCGCGCCTCCCTGTTTTTTATGGGATCGCTTTGGACTTTCCAGGGCGGTTCCTTTGCAAAACCGCGCCCAGCGGAATTCAAGAGGCGTTTGCATGGCGAAGCCAGAACTCGGCCTGAAGCGGACTTGTGTCGCTTGTGGCGGGAAATTCTACGACCTGACCCGCGCGCCGGCGGTCTGCCCGAAATGCGGCTCGGAACAGCCGGCGGAACAGCCGCGCCTGCGCCGCAATGGTGCGAACCCGCTGGATGAGCGGGTGAAGAAGGCGCCCGGTACGGCGGAGGCCGAGACCGATGATATCGAAGTGGGCGATATCGAAGGCGATGAGGCGATTGAAGACGCCGAAGAGCTGGAAGATGATGCCGAAGATATCGGCGAGGATATCGAAGTCGGCAACGACCGCGACGAAGAACAGTAATCCTGTTGGGCGGGCCTTACCCGGCCCGCTTTTTTGCATCATGCGCGCGCCAATCGCCTGAGGCGATGATGGGCGCGCTTTTCAGCTTTTCCGGCGCCATCACATAGGCCCACGCGCGGCGGTGCTGCCCGGCCTGATCCGTCACGGTCACGATGGTGCGGCGATACATGCCGGAGTTGCCGCCATTGGGCGCGGCATCTTCGATCTCATCAAGAATAGGCAAGGCGCTGGCGATATCCTGAAAGGTCAGGATTTCGCCCTGGATCGGCGTGGCTGCCCCGAGTGTGAGGGCGGGATAATCGCCAAGGTCAAATAGCGTGCCGGCAGCTTGCGCCGACGTGATGGCCGCGATGCCGGCCTTGGCGGCTTCGGCATGCCAGAAGCCACCCTGCATCAGCGTGCCATAGACAAAGACATCGGGCAGGTGGTGGCAGCCTTCTTCGCCATGCGCGGCGGCCTCCAAAGGGTGTGGGTGCAGGCCATGGGCGGCGAAGCCGCGGCGGACGGCGTTCAGATATGTGGCGGGCGGTGCGACAAAACCCTGTTGGCGTTCGGGTATGACCTGATAGGCGATGGCTTCAAGTGCCGCGCCATCGGGGAGGATGATGTGACGGGTGCGGCGCTGATAGGCGTGCGGCGCGCCTTCCTTCTGATCGAGTGCCTGCCAGCCGGCAGCAGAGACTTTCAGCACCACACCTTCAATGAAACCGCCGAGACGGCTTTCGAAATTCAGCGCGCCGCCGCCGCGGCTCCGGCTGAAGAAATCAAAAGCGAGCCGCGTATCGGGCAGGATGCCAGGGCCGATCGGGCGGATGGCTGCCGGGTCATGGCCATGGCGCGCGCACCAATCGCGCCAATCAAGCGCGTCAGTATTGGAGCCATAGGCGAAGCTGTAGCGAGGCGTCATGGGGCGAAGCTTATACATGTTTGAAATCAGCGCCGATAACGCACGCCGAAGGCGGGCGCGAGCCCGAATGGGCGACGCCGCTTATGCGGCGAAGCCAAGCGCGCGGAGGCGCGCGCCGGCGTTTGAGGGCGGATCGGATACGATCCGCGGCACACAAATTAGCGGAGCGCCAACACCAGGAGCATGAGGCTACCCAACGCAATGCGGTAATAGCCAAAGGGCGTGAAGCCAATACGCCCGATCAAAGCCAGCACCGCGCGCACGGTGATGAAGGCAACGATGAAGGCAGCGATGAAGCCAACCGCAATTTGTCCGAAGGCGCTCGGGTCAATCTCGCTGCGCACTTTCCAAAGACTGTAGAAGCTGGCGGCAAACATGGTCGGGATCGCGAGCATGAAGGAAAATTCGGCGGCAGTGCGCCGTTCAACGCCGATCAGCAGCGCGGTGATGATGGTCGCCCCTGAACGTGATGTGCCCGGGATCATGGCCAAAGCCTGGCCAAGCCCGACCAGCACGGCGGCCAGCGGGCCGATTTCCGGCACGCTATGGATGTTTGGCGCCGGGCGCAGTTTTTCGATGGCGATGATGGCAATGCCGCCCAGGATCAGCGCGATGGACACGACCCAAGGGTTGAACAGCAGCGTTGTGATGGTCTTGTGGAACAGGAAGCCGATAACGGCCGCCGGCAGGAAGGCGAGCATGAGGTTGATGACGTAATAGCGTTCCCGCCCTGGCCGCCACATGCCGCGCAGGAGATCCACAATAAGCGCGCGATAGATCCAGCAAACGGCAAGAATGGCGCCAAGCTGGATGGAGATTTCAAAAACCTTGCCGGGCGGGCCCTGGAAGCCGATCAATTCGCCAAGCAGGATCAAATGCCCGGTCGAGGAAATGGGCAGGAATTCAGTGAAACCTTCGACAATGCCCATGAGCAGGGCAGAGAAAAGGGCGCTCAGGTCCATGCGCGTGATCCGTGCGTGGCGCGGGCGGGCTGCCCGATTCGCCAATCAAGGATGGTTGCGCCGGGGCAGGGCTTATGTCCACGCCCCGGCGGGTGGCTTTTCGGAGTATTTTCAAGCCAAGTGAATTCACTTGGCGGCTTGGAAAATACGACCAGACTAAAGCTCAGTAACGGTATTGTTCGGCCTTGAAGGGGCCCTGCGCATCCACGCCGATGTAGCCGGCCTGCTGCGCGGTAAGCTGCGTCAGCGTCGCGCCCACCTTTGCCAGGTGCAGCGCCGCCACCTTCTCATCCAAATGCTTCGGCAGGGTATAGACCTTGCGCTCGTATTTGGAGGTATTGGTCCAAAGCTCGATCTGCGCGAGCGTCTGGTTGGTGAAGGACGCCGACATCACGAAGGAAGGATGGCCCGTGGCATTGCCAAGGTTCACCAGGCGGCCCTCGGACAGCAGGATGATGCGCTTCTGGTCGGGGAATTCGATTTCATCGACCTGCGGCTTCACATTATCCCACTTCATATTGCGCAGACCCGCCACCTGAATTTCGGAATCGAAATGCCCGATATTGCAGACAATGGCGCGGTGCTTCATGGCGCGCATGTGATCAACCGTGATCACATCCACATTGCCTGTCGCCGTCACGAAGATATCCGCCATCGGCGCGGCCTGTTCCATGGTGACGACCTGGTAGCCTTCCATGGCGGCTTGCAAGGCGCAGATCGGGTCAACCTCGCTCACCATCACGCGGCAGCCGGCATTCCTGAGCGACGCGGCTGAACCCTTGCCCACATCACCAAAGCCGCACACCATCGCGACCTTGCCGGCCATCATCACATCGGTGCCGCGACGGATCGCATCCACCAGGGATTCGCGGCAGCCATAGAGATTGTCGAATTTCGACTTGGTCACACTGTCATTCACATTGATGGCCGGGAAAAGCAGGCGCCCTTCCTTGGCCATGACATAAAGCCGATGCACGCCCGTGGTGGTTTCTTCCGAAACGCCCTTGATGGCAGCAGCAAGCTTGGCGAACCAGCCCGGCTTGGTCGTCAGGCATTTCTTAATCAGGGCGAAGAAGACTTCCTCTTCCTCATTCGTCGCCTTGTCCAGGAACGCGGTATCGCCCTGTTCGGCGCGGAGCCCGTAATGCACGAGCAGCGTCATGTCACCGCCATCATCGAGCAGCACATTGGGCTCCCCACCATCGGCCCATTCCAGCGTGCGCTGCACATATTCCCAATATTCCGGTAGCGTTTCGCCCTTCACGGCGAAGACCGGCGTACCGGTCGCGGCGATGGCGGCAGCGGCATGGTCCTGCGTCGAGAAGATATTGCAGGAAGACCAGCGCACATCGGCGCCAAGGTGCTTCAGCGTTTCGATCAGCACTGCGGTCTGAATGGTCATGTGCAGGCAGCCCGCGATGCGGGCACCCTTGAGTGGCCGGGAGGCGCCATATTCAGCGCGCACCGCCATCAGGCCGGGCATTTCATCCTCGGCCATGGCAATTTCCTTCCGCCCCCAGGCGGCGAGGGAAAGGTCTTTAATCACGTAGTCTTGGGCAGCCATGGCGGGATCTCCTTCAATATGGTTCGGCAGGTAACACGGGGCGGGGCATAGGGCTAGAGGGAAAGAAGAATATAAAGATACTTTTATGTCCTTTTCGGGCTGGCCCGTTTTGGCGGGCGGGTTAAGCTTCCCCCTCAAACCCCAGGGAGGCGCTTATGGCCGAACAAAGCTTAGGCATTCTTGAACAGCGGCGGATCGAAGCCGCCTTTGCCAAGGGCATTTATGAGGAAATGAAGGCGCAGGTCGGAGAGGAGAAGGCGAAATCCATCCTGTCCGCCGCCATTATCAAGCTCGCCAAGGAAACGGCGGCCGAGATGGCCAAGCAGGGGCCGGAGGGGAAACCGTCGCTCGAACATTTCATCTCCCTCCAGCGGCTATGGACCAAGGGGGATGCGCTGCAGATCGACACGATCCGCAAGGACGCCAAGCATTATGATTTCAACGTAACGCGCTGCCGCTATGCGGAGATGTACCGCGCCATGGGGCTGGCGGAGCTTGGCGCCATCCTATCCTGCAATCGGGATGGGGCGTTTTGTGAGGGCTATGACCCGAAGCTGAAGCTGGAACGCACGCAAACCATCATGGGCGGCGCAAGCCACTGCAATTTTCGTTATCGCTACGAGGAATAGGCGGATGTCCGGCTACGCCGCAACCAATGGCGCGGCTTATGAACGCAGCATGGGCCGATGGTCCCGCAAGCTGGCGGATGCCATGTTGGATGCGCTGGCACTGCCGCACGGCATCGGCGTGCTGGATGCCGGTTGCGGCACTGGCGCGCTGGCGGATGCTTTGGCAACCCGCGACCCGTCTGCGCGCATCACAGGCGTTGATATCAGCCCGGCCTTTTTGGATGCTGCGCGGGCGCGTGTGCCGGCAGGTGATTTCCGCCAAGGTGATCTCTGCGCGCTTGATCTGACCGATGGGGTTTTTGATGCAGCGCTTTCCTTGCTGGTGCTGCAATTCGTTCCCGATCGCGCCAAGGCGGTGACGGAAATACTGCGCGTGACCAAGCCAGGCGGCATGGTGGCGGCGGCAATGTGGGATTTCACCGGCGGTTTTTCGTTTCTGCGCGCCTTCGCCGATAGTGTCGCCATCACGGAACCGGAAGGCGAGGCGTTTCGCGCGCGCTATTGGGCGGACACGGTCGGCGCGCCAGGCCGCATGGCCGCCTTGTTTACCGCGGCGGGCATTGAACAGGTAACGGAGGGCGATATCGCCATTCGGCAGGAGTTCTCGGATTTCGAGGATTGGTGGGACCCCTGGGCTACAGGCGGGCAAGGTATTGCCGGGGCCTTCATCGCCGCCTTGCCGCCGGAACGCATTCCACCCATCAAGGAAATCGCGCGCCGCGCCTACCTGGCGGGTGGCGCGGATGGGCCGCGTTCCTTTGTGGCGGTGGCGCGGCTGGCGGTGGGGCGGAAGCCTATTCGCCCTTGATCCCGGTGGTGCGCGCCAATTCCGTGTAATGCGCGATCTCGGCGCGCACGAAATCTTCCATCTGTTGCGGCGTTGATGGTGCCGGCGTGGCGCCCGCTGCTCGCAGCCTTTGCGCCAATTCCGGCCGTGCCAGCGCGTGATGGAATGCGGCGGCTATGCGCGCGCGCCGATCCGCCGGCAGCCCAGCCGGGCCGGCCAGCGCGTGCCAATCCAGCGTGCGATAGCCGGGCATTGAAAGCGCGTCTGCCACTGTCGGCAGGTTCGGAAATTCAGCAGAGCGTTCTGCGCCGCTGACCGCAAGGCCGCGCACCGTACCCGCCTGCACCATGGGCATCACGGAAGCGAAAGTGGCGAAGCTGAAGGCAACATCCCCGGTGGCGAGCGCCTGGCTGGCGGGGCCTCCGCCACGATAGGGCACATGCACGAAACTCACGCCAAGCCTTTTGCCGAAATCCGTCACGCCAAATTCCTGCCAGCCACCGGGGCCAGAGGTGGAATAGGTGAGCCCCCCAGGTGTTGCGCGCGCCAGTGTCACCAGATCCTGCAAGCTTTGCACGGGTGATTTCGCCGGCACCGCGACCAAAGCCGGCATATGGATGACCAGCGTGATGGGCGCGATATCGCGAATGGGATCAAAGGGCAGGTTGCGTTGCAGCGCCGCCATGCCGGCATGGGCGCTGACAATAATGGCCAGCGTATAGCCATCGGGTGCGGCGCGCACCAATTCCTGGGTCGCGATCATGCCGCTGGCGCCGGGGCGGTTTTCAATCACCAGGGACTGGCCGAGATGTTCCGAAATGCTCTGCTGCAGGATGCGCGCCACCACATCCGTCGCGCCGCCTGGTGCAAAACCCAGCAGCAGGCGTACCGGGCGCGTGGGGTAGGCCGCGGCTGGCGTGGTATTTTGAGCGAATGCCATGGGCGAAAGGCAGGCAAGCGCTGCGAGCGCACATGCGGCGCGCCAGGCGATACGGAAAGCTCGATTTGCAAATGCCTGGACCATGCTGCGCTTCCCCTTGATGCTACTACCCCAGCTTATCGAGCGGGATTTTGATGAAGCTAGCCACGCCTTCCCTATTCAGGCAACCGAAATGGGTGAAGACTAGCCAGAGTCGCATAATGGGGGTGGCAATGGCTGCAGGCATGATTGGTTTTCTGGGGCTTGGCGCCATGGGCGGCCCGATTGCAACGCGCATGGCGGATTGGGCGCAGCGCAATCCCGGTAAGCGTATTCTGGTATTTGATCCGCGGCCAGAAGCGATGCAGCGCGCCGAGCAAGCCGGCGCGGAAGCGGTGGATTCCGTTGTTGCCGTTGCCGAGCGCTGCAAGGTTGTTTTCGCCTGCTTGCCGAGTGCCGAGATATCGGAGCAGGTGGCCTTGGGCGCTGGCGGCATCACTGCCGCGTCGGGTGGCGTGCGCACCTATATCGAAATGTCTACCATCGGCAGTGCGGCCATGCAGCGCATTGCGGCGGGGCTTACTGAGAAAGGCATTGCGCTGATTGATTGCCCGATTAGCGGCGGCGTGCATGGTGCAGAATCCGGCGCGCTTGCTGTGATTGCTTCCGGCGCGCCAGAGGCGTTGCAGGAGGTGATGCCGCTATTGCAGGTGGTGGGGCGTACAGTCTTCACCATCGGCGATAAGCCGGGCCTCAGCCAAACCATGAAGCTTGCGAATAACCTACTTTCGCTCGCGGGCATGGTGCTGACATCTGAGGCGTTTGCACTGGGTGCCAAGGCGGGCATTGATACGGCGCTGATGTGCGACGTGATCAATGCCAGCACGGGGCGCAATAGCTCCACGGTGACCAAATTTCCGCGCGCCGTTTTGACGGGGAAGTTTTCCGGCGGCGCGAGCAATCACATCGTGTCCAAGGATTTGTCCCTGGCGGTGGCGGAATTTTCGGCCTTTGGGCTTTCCGCGCCCATGGCGGCGCTGGCGCGCGAAATGCTGAACATTGCGAAGAACCGCTTCGGGCCGGATGCGGATATGACCTCAGTCGCGCAGCTTTATGAGGAATGGGCGGGCGTTTCCATGCAATCGCCAAACCCGGTCAAAAGCGCGGGATAGGTTCAGTTGACATGGATAAGGCAAAAGCGGGGCTTGGCTTTTTTGAGCGCTATCTGAGCCTTTGGGTCGCTTTGTGCATTCTGGTGGGCATCGGGCTTGGCGCGGTGATGCCTGGCCCGTTTCGTCTTTTGGGGGAGGCCAATCTCGCCAAGGTCAATCTGCCGGTTGCGCTGCTGATCTGGCTGATGATCATACCCATGCTGCTTCGGGTGGATTTCGGTGCCATTGCGGAAGTGGGCAAGCATTGGCGCGGGATTTTGGTGACAGTTGGCGTCAATTGGCTGGTGAAGCCCTTCAGCATGGCGCTGCTCGGCTGGTTTTTCATCGGCTGGCTGTTCCGACCCTTTCTGCCGGAAGCGCAGATTGAAAGCTATATCGCGGGCTTGATCCTGCTGGCCGCGGCACCCTGCACGGCGATGGTGTTCGTCTGGTCCAATCTTTCGGAAGGCGAGCCGAATTTCACGCTGAGCCAGGTAGCGCTGAATGATGCCATCATGATCATTGCCTTTGCGCCGCTGGTTGGGTTTTTGCTGGGGCTTTCCGCCATCATTGTGCCTTGGGATACGCTGTTTCTTTCGGTGTTGCTTTACATCTTGCTACCGGTGATCCTGGCGCAGCTTTGGCGTCGGCGCTTGCTGGCGCGGGGTGGGGAGGCTGCGCTGGCGCAAGTGCTGCGGCGGCTTGGGCCGGTTTCACTTTCGGCGCTGTTGCTGACGCTGGTGCTGCTGTTTGGCTTTCAAGGGCCGCAGATCATCGCGCAGCCCTTGGTGATTGCGCTGCTGGCGCTGCCGATCATCATTCAAGTCTATTTCAATGCGGGGCTGGCTTATTGGCTGAACCGGCAATGCGGGTCGGCGCATGCGGTGGCTGGACCATCGGCGCTGATTGGCGCGAGTAATTTCTTCGAATTGGCCGTGGCGGCGGCAATCAGCCTGTTCGGCTTTGATTCCGGGGCGGCCTTGGCCACCGTGGTGGGCGTGCTGGTGGAAGTGCCGGTCATGCTTTCCGTTGTGGCGATCCTGATGCGGAGTAAGGCTTGGTATCAACGGGGTTAGGTAGGAAAACGGAAATGCGGCTCAAGGATAAGATTGCGATCATCACGGGTGGCGCGCATGGCATGGGCGAAGCCGAGGCGCGGCTATTCGCCAAGGAAGGTGCGATTGTGATCATCGCTGATCGTCGCGCTGATTTGGGTGAAGCGCTGGCGGCCGATATCACCGCAAGCCAGGGCCGCGCGAGCTTCATCGCCATGGATGTGGCGCAGGAAGCGGATTGGAAGCGGCTGATTGAAAGGGCGCTGTCGGATTACGGGCGCATTGATATTCTGGTGAATAATGCCGGCATTAGCGGTAGCTCCGTTGGGGATATGCTATCGCTGGAGGGCTGGAATCAGCTCATGTCCATCAATGCGACGGGGGTGTTTTTGGGCACGACCTTGGTGGGGCAGGTGATGGCTGGGCAGGGCAAGGGCTCGATCGTCAATATCTCCTCTATCATGGGGTTTGTGAGCAGTGCGGAAGGGCATCCCGGCTATTCCGCTTCCAAGGGTGCGGTGCGGCTGCTCACGAAAAACGCTGCTGTGCGCTGGGGACCGCAGGGGGTGCGAGTCAATTCCGTGCATCCTGGTTATCTGCCGCCGATGTTGGGCGGCACGAATGGGCCGGGGCGGTCGGCGAAGATTCCGCTCACACCGCTGCGCCGCTTGGGGGAGCCGATTGAGGTTGCCTATGGTGTGCTGTTCCTTGCGTCCGATGAGGCTTCCTTCATCACTGGGACAGAGCTGGTGATTGATGGCGGCTTTATCGCGCAATGATGGAGAGCTTCGCATGAAAATCGTAGATGCGCAGATTCATATCTGGTCCAAGGGCACGCCTTCCGGCCTGCATCGCAAGGTATCTTCCTTCACGGCGGAAGAAGCCTTGCGCGAAATGGATGAGGCCGGCGTGCATGCGGCGGTGATCCATCCACCGGCAAGCTGGGATCCGGATTCAAACGCCATCGCGGTGGAGGCCGCGCGGAAATACCCGGACCGCTTCGCGGTGATGGGGCAGTTCCCGCCGACACGTCCGGAAATGCGGCATTTGATTCATGGCTGGAAGAAGCAGCCGGGGATGCTCGGCTTACGCTGGGCTTTGCTGCATCCGGAAGAACAAGTCTGGTTGCGTGACGGCACGCTGGATTGGCTCTGGCCGGCCGCGGAAAAGGAGGGCTTGCCCGTTTCCTGCATGGGTGGTCTGTTCCTCAAGGAATTTCGCCAAATTGCGGAAGCGCATCCAAACCTAAAAATGATCCTGGATCATTGTGGCCTGGTGCGGACCGGGCAGGATGAAGCGGCCTTTGCCCGGCTTGATGAATTGGTGGCGCTGGCGAAGCTGCCGAATGTCGCCGTAAAGGCTACCGGCGCGCCGCATTATTCAACGCAAACCTATCCCTATAAGAATATCCATGACGGGCTACAGCGGATTTTTGATGCTTTTGGGCCGAAGCGGTTTTTCTGGGGCACCGATATCACCCGCATGCCCTGCAGCTACCGCCAATGCGTGACTTTTTTCACCGAGGAATTACCCTGGCTAAAGGCTGCTGATCTGCAATGGGTGATGGGCCGTGCGGTGTGTGAATGGCTGGGGTGGGATTTGCGCTTCGATTGAAGCGACACAAGAAATAGGGGAAGCGCCATGAAGGCTGATTATGTGATTGTGGGCGGTGGTTCGGCGGGCTGCGTGCTGGCCAATCGTTTGTCTGAAGACCCTGGCAACCAAGTGTTGCTGATTGAAGCTGGCGGCAAGGATTGGAACCCGCTGATTCATATTCCAGCCGGCTATATGAAATTGCTCGATCACCCGACACTGACTTGGGGCTTCAAGGCGGATCGCAATTCCGGCCTGAACGGGCGCGAAATCAATTATCCGCGCGGACGCGTGCTGGGTGGATCGAGCTCGATCAATGGCATGATCTATATCCGTTCCCAGCCGGAAGATTATGATCACTGGGCGCAGCTTGGAAATCGCGGCTGGTCTTCAGGCGATGTACTGCCTTACTTCAATAAATCCGAGAAATGGCAGGGGCCGGACAAGGCGGCGCATAGCAAGGATGGCTTTCTTTATACCTCGCCATCGCAAGACCAGCCGGAATTGTGTCAGGCCGCGATTGAAGCGGGCCAGCAAATGGGCTGGGCCTATCGCGATGATTTGAATGATTTGCCGCATGGGCTTGGCGATCATATTGGCTGGGTGCAGCAAACCCGCGGCGGCCGGTTTCGCGCGAGTGCCGCGCGTTCCTATCTCCGTCCGGCCATGGGGCGGCCCAATCTGCGCGTGGTGACCAATGCGCTGGTGCATCGCGTTGTCTTCGAAGGCAAGCGCGCCATTGGTGTCGAGTTTTCCCGCGCCGGTGTAACGGAACGTGCCGATGCGGCGGTAGAGGTGATCCTTTCCGCTGGCGCGATTGGTTCACCACATATCCTGCAGCTTTCCGGTGTGGGCGATGCCGAACATTTGGCGGGGCTAGGCATTCCCGTGCAGCATGAATTGCGCGGTGTGGGGCGGAATTTTCAGGATCATTTCCTGGTGCGCGTGCAGGCAGTGGTGAAGGATGTGCCCACTTTGAATGAACGCACGCGCGGCCTGCGTCTTGCTGGTGAGGTACTGAAATTCGCGGTCTTCGGGCGCGGCGTACTGACCTATGCCGCTTCGCTGCTTGCGGCGTCCTTCAAGGCTTTGCCGGAAAGTGCGACGCCCGATATGCAGGCGCTGTTTGCTTCCGCAAGCTATGCGCCCGGTGCCGCGCGTGTATTGGATACCAGGCCCGGCATGACCGCCGGCGTTTGGCAAATGCGCCCGGAAAGCCGCGGGTTTATCAGGGCACGCAGTGCCGATCCGCGCGAACAGCCCATCATCAACCCAAATTACCTCGCGGAAGATCGCGACCAGCGCAGCATTGTCGCGGGGCTGCGCATGATGCGTGAATGGTTCAGCAAGCCAGCGCTGCAACGCTATATGGTGGCAGAATCCATGCCTGGCCCGGAAGTGCAGACCGATGAAGAATGGCTGCATTACGCGCGCCAAGTGGGCAGTACGGTCTTTCACGCTTCCTGTTCCTGCCGCATGGGGCCGGATGTGATGTCCGTCGTGGATGAAAGGCTCCGCGTGCATGGGCTGGAGGGGCTGCGGGTGATTGATGCCTCGGTCATGCCTGCGGTCACCTCCACCAATACCAATGCGCCGACGATCATGATTGCGGAAAAGGGCGCGGATATACTGCGGGCCGATGCGCGGGCGCGCTTGGCGGCGTGATCGGGGGGCGTTTCGCGGAAATTTGTGCGGGTCCGGCGCGGAATGCGCGATTCAACCCTTGCGAAGCGGTCCATTTCGGCATTCCATGATCGGTAGCGCCCTGCGGGGCTTGGGGAGGAGAAAGAGCATGATGAAAAAGCTTGTAATGGGCCTGACAGCGGTGATGCTTGCAGCGCCCGCCTTGGCGCAGCAGGCGCCCGTGCCTGGTTGGGCGGTGGGCCGGCCGGAAGGATCAACCCTTGCGCCGCATGCGCCACGCCTGACCGTGACACCGCTCGCCGAAGTGCCGGTGGGCGCCATTCGCCTGCCGCCTGGCTTCCAGGCCGAGGTTTTCGCCCATGGCATTCCTGGCGCGCGCATGATGGCCGAAGGCCCGCGCGGCACCATCTTCGCCGGTACGCGTGCCATTGGCCGCGTTTATGCCATCAGCCGCAATCCGGATGGCACGACGCGCACGCGCATCGTCGCTGAGCGTCTGGTGCAGCCTAATGGGTTGGTGATGATTGGCGATAGTCTTTATGTCCTCGCTGCCAATCGTGTGCTGCGTTATGACAATATCGAAGCTAATCTGGACAATGTGCCGGCGCCGGTTGAACTGACCGATGCCTTCGCGCTACCGACCGAACAGGAACATGGCGGCAACCACCATTGGAAATTCGCTTCTCTCGGGCCGGATGGACGGATTTACACAAATGTTGGCGTGAACTGCAATATTTGCGAATTTGATCGTGACAAATTCGCGCTTTTGGTGTCCTTCAACCCGGATGGAAGCGGCCGGCGCATTGAAGCGCGTGGCGTGCGCAATAGTGTCGGCATGGCACACCATCCGGTCACGCGCGAATTATGGGCCACCAATAATGGCCGTGACTGGGCCGGCAATGAATGGCCCAATGATACGCTGCATCGTGTGCGGCAAAGCGGCGAAGATCACGGTTTTCCCTATTGCACCGCCGGTGATCCTGATCCGCAATTCAATGCGGGGCGGAATTGCGGTAGTTTCGTGAAGCCCGCTGCCCTGCTCGGCCCGCATACTGCGGCGCTTGGCATGCGCTTTTACACGGGCACCATGTTCCCAGAACAATATCGCAACCAAGCCTTCATCGCGCGCCGTGGTTCCTGGAACCGCGACAAGCTGAGCGGTTATGATGTTGTCGTGGCGCATATGGACGCGCAGGGCAATGTGACCCGCGTTGAGGAATTCCTGACCGGCTTCCGCGATGATGCCAATCAGCGTTTCCATGATCGGCCTGTGGATGTGCATGTCATGCGCGATGGGTCTTTGCTGGTCGCGGGTGAGCAGATGGGTGCGATTTATCGCATCACCTATCGCCGGTGAGACTGAGTATGGTTCTGGCGGCGGTCCTTGCGACCGCCGCCTTTTCCTTGCCGGTAGGCGCGGCTGATCCCGCCCGTGGCGCCGTGGTTGCGGCGGAGCGGTGTGCCGCCTGTCACGGCATGGATGGCAAAAGCAATGTGGCGGAAATTCCGCGCCTCGCGGGACAGCAGGCAGGTTTCATCACACTGCAAATGATCCTGTTTCGCGAAGGCATTCGCCACGTGCCGGCGATGCAGGCCCCCACCGAAAAGTTGAGCGATACGGATGTTGAAGCGGTGGCGGCCTATTTCGCAAGCCTACCACCCGCCCCGCCTGAGGATCGCACGCCGCGCGATGCGGCGCTGATGGCGCGCGGCCAGGCGATTTCGGCGGCGCGCAATTGCGGCGTATGTCATTTGCCGAATTACGCAGGGCGCGCGCAAATGCCGCGTTTGACCCATCAGCACGAAGCCTTTCTGTCGCACACCATGGCGGAATATCGTGATGGCAAGCGCGTTGGTATTGATACGCAAATGAATGGTGCCGTGCAGGGGCTGTCTGATGCGGATATCGCCGCACTCGCGCATTACCTGGCGCATCAGGATTGAGCAGCGGAGAATTCCCGGTAAGTGAAGGCGGCATCGCCCGCCTCGGCGATGGCGGAAGCCAGCACCGCATGATGTGGTGACAGCGCGCAGGCGGGGTCGGTCGCGGCGGCATCACCGATCAGCGCAAAGGCCTGGCAGCGACAGCCACCAAAATCCCGTTCGGCATATTCACATCCCTGGCAGGGCTTTGGCATCCAGCCTGTGCCACGGAAGCGGTTGAAGGCCTCACTCTCCTCCCAAGCGGCGCGCAGGCTGGTGTTGCGGATATTGGGGAAGACCATGCCGGTGATGGATTCTGCCGCATGGCAGGGCAGCACATTGCCGGCAGGCGAAACTGCCAGGAAGCGATTGCCCCATCCCCCCATGCAGGGTTTTGGCCGCGCCGCGTAATAATCCGGCACGACATAATCAATCACCAGCCATCCCTTATGGTGCGCGCGTGCGGCCTCAACAATGCGCGTTGCCTCATCCAATTGCGTGCGAGTCGGCAAAAGCGCAGCGCGATTTTCAAGCGCCCAGCCGTAATATTGGACATGCGCCACTTCCAGCCGTGCTGCACCCCAGGCCAGCGCGATATCAATCATGGCTTGCAGATTATGGAGATTCTGCCGATGCACCACGGCATTCAGTGTGAGCGGTAGGCCCGCTTCACGCACCAGCCGCGCCGCTGCCTGCTTGCGCGCATGGGCGCCCTTCATGCCACCAATGCGTTCTGCGCCCTCAGCTTCCGCATCCTGGATGGAAAGCTGCACGTGATCGAGGCCCGCCTCCTTCAACCGCGCGAGCAAGGGCGTATCCAGAAGCACGCCCGCGGTGATCAGGTTGGTATAAAGCCCTGCCTCACGCGCGGCGGCGGTAATCTCCACAATATCGCGCCGCGCGGTCGGCTCGCCGCCCGAAAGATGCGCTTGCAGGCAGCCAAGCTCAGCGGCTTGCGCAAAAACATCGGCCCATTCGGCGGTGGTGAGTTCGCCGGAAGCGCGTGTGAGTTCAAGCGGGTTGGAACAATAGGGGCAGCGCAACGGGCAGCGATGCGTCAACTCTGCCAAAAGGGCCAACGGCGCATTCATGCCTGAAGCGCGCCGCGATTGGTCAAGTCTTCCACCATGGCGCGTACATCATCGGCGATCACATCTCGCGGAGCCGCGAATTTGGCGACCAGCGCATCAATAATAGCGTCCAGATCACGCGCACCGTCCACCAGTTGCAGCACTTCAAGCGCGGTCTCATCCGGGATGAACATGCGCTCGGGCGCCATCACCACCCAGCGTGCCCGCGCCTTGTCATGATGCAGCCGGACACCTGGGGCAAAGCGCGGAATCATGGGCGAAAGGCCCCGGGCGGCGGCAGGCCGGGCGCGACATAAGCGAAATGCAGCGCATCCAATTGCGCCCAAAGCAGATCACATTTGAAGCGGAGTGCGGCCAATACCTGTTCCTGCTTTTCCGCCGTATCGGCGAATTGCTTTACATAGGAAAGCGCGAAGGCAACGTCCTGCGGCGCCTGGGTCAGGCGTGGGGTGAAATAGGCCAATGTTTTTTCGGTGACAAAATCATAATTACGCAACATGCCAGAAACACGCTGAGAAATGATATTGGGCGAGAACATTTCCGTGAGCGAGGAGGCAATCGCCTCCAGCAGTGATTTTTCGCGCACGAAGCGCACATAGGCATCCACGGCGAAGCGTGTTGCCGGCAGCAGACCTTGCAGTGAAACCACATAGGCGCGGTCAAGTCCAAGTCCATCGGTCAAGGCGAGCCAACGTTCCACCCCGCCCGGATGCGTGCCATCACCATCATGATCCACGAGCCGCCGGCGCCATTCGCGGCGAAGATCAGTTGTGGGTAGCCGCGCGAGCAGCGATGCATCCTTGGCCGGGATGGAAGCCTGATAATAGTAGCGATTAAGCGCCCAGGCCTGCACCTGCGTCTTGGTCAGCTTGCCGCCATGCAGCAAATGATGAAACGGGTGATGGATGTGATAGCGTTCCTCACCAATCGCGCGGAGCGCCGCTTCCAGCGCATCGGGTGACATCAGGCTCACAGGCAAAGCTCCATACCATCTTCGGCCACTTCCCAGCCGGCAGCGGTGAGCATGGCACGTTCCGGGCTATCGGCTAAAAGGGCGGGGTTGGTATTGTTGATATGCACAAAAATTCTGCGTTCAACAGGAATATCAGCGAAGGCTTCCAGCGTTGATCCGGCGCCGGTCATCGGCATATGCCCCATGCGGCGGCCGGTTTTTGGTCCGGCACCAAGGCGGATCATTTCATCATCGGTAAACAGCGTGCCGTCAAACATCACGCAGGCAGCATCGGTAAGGCGGGCGCTGAGCGCCGCCGTCATCATGGCGCAGCCCGGAATGTAATGCAGCGTGCCGCCGCCTGCGGAAAGCGTCAGGCCAAGCGCCTCACCATCCGCGGCGATAGCGGGTGCATCGCTGCGTTCGGCAAAAAGTGGAACCTTACCCGGCACCGCATATGCGGTGATGGTGATGCCAAGCAGGCTGAATGGTTGATCAAGCGTAATGACATGCCGCGTGACATTGGCGGGGTTGAGCGCGCGAAAGATCGGGTTCTGATCTAGTACCGTGAGGCTTTGCGGCGCGCCATAGAGGCTGAAGCGATGGCCTTCGCGCAGATGCAAAAGCCCGGCTATGGTATCCACCTCGGCCCCTGTCAGCAGTACGGCCTGGATTGGGGAATTGCGCAGCCGATCAGGGCGCGGGTGCAGCGCGGGTGTTGCGGCGATCTGCTGGCGCAAATCAGGACTGGCATTGATCAGCAGCCAATTCTCACCATCCACCGAAGCGGCGATACTCGCCTGGCTGCGCGGTGGCGCGGCGGGGTCTCCCGCACGGGCTCTCAGGCAGCCGGGGCCGGCGGAATTCCATTGCGGAAACCCGCCCCCGGCGCCGGCGCCGAGTATGATTACCCGGAGCAATGAAGGAGCGCTCCGGGCAGTAATTTCAGCCGATTTCGGCGCAGGCGTAGCAGTTGATTTCGCTCGCGAGCGAGACTTCGACGATCTTCGGGGTCTTCCAGGCCATGATTTTCTCCTCCGGTTGAAGCTCCGGCTGGCTGCCGGCTTCGGTTATATTGGCCATTTCGGCGGGCTTCAGCAAGCGGCATTCGGGCGGCTTCACGCGTTTCTGCGGTGGATCAATGCCCTGGGGCGGCGCCAAGCCATGATGGCGCTTGGCTTTTCCGGCATCTGGGCCAGAATGGGCGGGCCGCACCAGGGAATAGGAAAGTTGGACATGAGCGCAGTGATGGAAGCAACCAGGGCGAAGGGCAGCGACAAGGGGCTCGATTACGATGCCATTGTCATCGGCGCGGGCATGTCCGGGCTTTATCAGCTGATCCGGCTGCGCCAATTGGGCATGAAGGCCCGCGTGTTTGAAGCGGGCACAGGCGTGGGCGGCACTTGGTATTGGAACCGCTATCCTGGCTGCCGCTTCGATTCGGAAAGCTATTCCTATGGCTATTCCTTCGATAAGGATTTGCTCAAGGAGTGGCATTGGACCGAGCATTTCGCGCCGCAGCCGGAAACCGAACGCTACCTGAACCTGATCGCCGACAAATATGATCTGCGTCGCGATATCCAATTCTCTGCCCGCGTGAAGGCGGCGCGTTGGGATGAGGCAACGCGAAGCTGGACCGTGACCTTGGAAGATGGCAGCTCGCATAGAAGCCGCTTCCTGATCACGGCAATTGGCGCGCTTTCCGCGCCGACTATGCCGCAATTTCCGGGCATTGCGGATTTCAAAGGGCAATCCTTCCACACCGGGCTTTGGCCCAAGGAAAAGGTTCATTTCGCCGGCAAGCGCGTGGCGGTGATCGGCACCGGCGCATCGGGCGTGCAGACCATTCAGGAAGTGGCGAAAACCGCCAAGCAACTTGTGGTCTTCCAGCGCACGCCCAATTGGTGCGCGCCCTTGCATAATGGCAAGATCAGCGCCGAGGAAATGGCGGAAATCCGTGCCCGCTATGATGAGATTTTCAAGCGTTGCCAAGAAACCTTTTCCTGCTTCCTGCACACCCCTGATCCGCGCAATACCTTTGATGTCTCGGCCGAGGAACGTGAGGCGTTTCTGGAAAAGCTCTATTCCGAAAAGGGCTTCGGGATTTGGGTTGGTAATTTCAAGGATCTGCTGACGAATCGCGCGGCGAATGAGGAAGTGTCGCGCTTTGTCGCGAATAAGATCCGCCAGCGCGTGAAGGATCCGAAAGTGGCGGAGATGCTGATTCCGAAGAATCACGGCTTCGGCACCAGGCGCGTACCTTTGGAAACATTCTATTTCGAATGCTATAATCAACCGAATGTGACGCTGGTGGATAGCAAGGCAACACCGATCGAACGCATCACGCCAACAGGCATCAAGACCAGCGAAGCCGAATATGAATTCGACATCATTGTCTATGCCACGGGCTTTGACGCGTTGCGCGGTGCCTTTGACCGGATCGAATTCCAGGGTGCCGGCGGCGTGACGCTGAAGGAAATCTGGCAGGATGGCGCGACATCGCTGGTAGGCATGTTGCAAAAGGGCATGCCGAATATGTTCATGCTGCTGGGCCCGCATACCGCGCTTGGCAATATTCCGCGTTCCATCGAATTCAATGTGGAATGGGTGAGCGATCTGCTGGCCTACGCGCAAGCCAAGGGCATTACGCGCGTGGAAGCGACCGAAGCGGCGATGGAAAAATGGATGGATCACGTCATGGAATTGGCCAAGGGCCTGCTTTCCATGGAGGTTGATTCCTGGATGACAGGCGTCAATCTGAATGTCGCGGGCAAGCAAAAGCGCATTGTCGCGCGCTATACCGGCAGCGCGCCGGCCTATCGCGCCTGGGCGAATGATATGGCGGCGGCTGGCTATGCAGGAATTACGCTGGAATAGGCAAAGCGTCACGCATTGAACGCAACGGCACCAAGTGCGGCAAGATCATAGCCGCCAAGCCGAGCGGCGCGTGTGGCGAAAACCTCGCCCCGCGTGAAGGCCAGTAATTTCTGTACGGGATCGCTGAAGAAATGGCGGCGATCCATCACCAAATCGAAACGCTCACGAAATAGGGGCAGAAAGGCCAGGCCGCGCGCCGCGGCCTCGGCACGAATGCCAAAGCCCGCATCGGCACGGCCTTCGGCGACACTCGCCGCGACCTCATCTTCCGAAAGGGCGGGGTTGGGCAGGAAGCCGATCTGATCAAGCCGTAAGCCGGCTTCCGAGAGCAAATGCGTGAGCAAGACATGGCTGCCCGCGCGCGGCTGCCGCCCGGCCACCCGCAAGCCAGGCCGCGCCAGATCTGTAATGCGCGTCAGCGCGGTGGGATTGCCCGGCGGCAGGATCAGGCCTTGTTCTCGCCAGGCCCAAGTAATGCCGACAAAGCCGCGCCCGGCCAGAAACTCCCGCGCCGCAGGCTCATTGAAACCATTGCTGTCAGGGTCGAGCAAATGGCTTGCGGCGACCAAAGCCTCATTGGCGGCAAGCGCGATCAGCCCATCCAGACTGCCGCCACCACGCAAGGCGAGCCCGCAGCCTGATTGCCGCGCGGCCCAGTCGAGCAAAGGGTCATGGCTGCCGGCCAGGATGGGCGGCGGATCGAGGCGTTGCGCGGCGGTGGCATCCGCCTGGGCCGCGAGCCAGCGTTCAAGCTGTTGGCGCGGGAAAAGCCATTTCCCGCCAAGCTGCGCCGCCGGGAGCTTTTGCGCGCGGGCAAGCTCATAAAGCGACCGTTCGGAAAGGCGGAGGAAGCGCGCGGCTTCCTTGAGCGTCAAGACATCCGGCATTTGCTGGCGAATTTCGGCAAAAACTGGCAGACAGTCAAGCCATGCGTGTAATTGACGCAGGTTTCACCCGCCCGCATCTAGGTCAGATACCGGGAGGATAGGGTGGGGGATCTCGCCAGCGCGTTCAGAACAGCCCTTGGCCTGATCCTATCCCTGGATCCGGCGGTGTTGGCCATTGTGGCGCTGTCCCTGAGGGTGAGCCTTTCCGCGCTTGTGCTGGCGGCGCTGATCGGGCTGCCGATGGGGGCGCTTTTGGCGGTGGCGCGGTTTCCCGGGCGGGGCAGCGTGATCACGCTGATCAATGCGCTGATGGGGTTGCCGCCGGTGGTGGCGGGGCTGTTGATCTATTTGTTGTTGTCGCGGTCCGGGCCTTTGGGGTCTTTCGGGCTGCTGTTTACACCGACAGCCATGATCATCGCTCAGGCCGTGCTGATCACGCCCATCCTGGCGGCGCTGACGCGGCAAGTGCTGGAAGGCATGTGGGAAGAATATGCGGAACAGCTGCGGTCCTTCGGGGCGGGGCCGTGGCGTGCGGTGCCCACCCTTTTATGGGATGGGCGCTTTCTGCTGCTGACGGTGTTGCTGGCGGGGTTTGGCCGCGCAGCAGCGGAAGTGGGCGCGGTGATGGTGGTGGGCGGCAATATTGAAGGCTTCACCCGCGTGATGACCACCGCGATTGCGCTTGAAACCAGCAAGGGTGATTTGCCGTTGGCGCTCGCGCTTGGGATGGTGCTGATGGCGATTGTGCTTGGCGTGAATGCGCTGGCGCAGGGGGTGCGCGGCATCGCCGCGCGCTGGGCGGGCTGAGATGCGCGCACCCGCTTCCATCCTGCCGCTTCGCGCCGAGGGCCTTTGCTTCAGCGCCGGCGATGTCGAGATTCTGCGCGATATCTCGCTGACCATTACCGCTGGCCCGCCGACCATGCTGATTGGCGCGAATGGTGCCGGGAAAAGCGTATTGCTGCGCTTGCTGCATGGCCTGCTGAAGCCCTCGGCCGGGCGTGTATTCTGGGCGATGACAACCGAGCATGCTGTGCGGCGCCAGGCGATGGTATTTCAGCGCCCGGTGCTGCTGCGCCGGTCCGTGCTGGCCAATACGCTCTACCCGCTGACGCTGGCCGGTGTGGCGAGCGAGGAACGGCTGACGCGCGCCGAGGAAGCCTTGGCACTGGTGGGCCTCGCTGATCGCGCCGCTGATCCGGCGCGCAAGCTTTCCGTGGGGCAGCAACAGCGCCTTGCCTTGGCGCGTGCCGCTGCCTTGCAGCCGGAATTGCTGTTTCTGGATGAGCCTGCCGCCAGCCTTGATCCCGCCGCGACGCGCGCGGTGGAGGAGATTGTGCTGAAGCTCGCCACACGCGGCACGAAGATTGTGATGACGACGCATGATCTGGCGCAGGCGCGGCGGCTGGCGGGAGATGTGGTGTTTCTGCATCGCGGCAGCGTCTTGGAACAGGCGCCGGCCGAGGCGTTTTTCAGGCAGCCCGCTTCAGCCACCGCGCGCGCCTTTTTGCGTGGCGAATTGGTGTGGTGAAGCCTTTGAAGCAAGGAGACGAAACATGATGGGTGTTTTCCGACGCGGCATCTTGCCTGTGCTGATCGCAGCTTTTGCGCTGCCGGCTATGGCGCAGGAACGCAACATTACGGTTGCTTCCACCACCAGCACGGAACAATCCGGATTATTCGGCCATATCCTGCCGATCTTCACGCGCGAAACCGGCATTGCCGTGCGTGTGGTTGCACTCGGCACCGGGCAAGCCTTGGATGTCGGGCGGCGCGGTGATGCGGATGTAGTGTTTGTGCATGATCGCGCGGCGGAAGAACGCTTTGTCGCGGAGGGTTTCGGCGGGCCGCGGCGGCATGTGATGTTCAATGATTTCGTGATCACCGGCCCTGCCGCCGATCCCGCACGCATCGCCGGGCTTGGTGATTCGGCAGAAGCCTTGCGCCGCATCGCCGCGGCGCGAGCGCCCTTCATCAGCCGAGGTGATCGCAGCGGCACCCATGCGGCGGAGCTGCGCCTGTGGCGATTGGCCGGCATTGATCCCGAAAGCGGGCGCGGCCAATGGTATCGGGAAGTGGGCCAGGGCATGGGACCGGCGCTGAATACCGCCGCCGCGCAGGGCGCCTATATCTTGGCTGATCGCGGCACCTGGCTGAGTTTTCGCAATCGGCAGGATCAGCGTATTTTGATCGAAGGTGATACGCGGTTGTTCAACCAATATGGCGTCATGCTCGTGAATGCGCAGCGCCATCCGCATGTGAAGGCCGCCGATGGGCAGCGCTTCATTGATTGGCTGCTTGCACCCGCCGGGCAGGCTGCGATTGCAGCCTATCGCATCAACGGGGAGCAGCTTTTCTTCCCCAATGCGGATAAGCCGGAACCGGTTTCGTGAGGCGTTAATCGGTCCCTGACGCTCCAGCTTCACCCCAAGCCAAGTACCGCAAATAACCGCGCCGCCGGCGGCCAGGCTTCCATCACCGCGTCGCGTTTGATGATCGCGGCAAGCCCGCCGCCCAAAAGCAGCGCAATGGAAGCCACCCAGGCCGCGCGCAGCCCGCGCGAAGCCGAGCCAGTCGCGGCCTCGGGCGAGGTATCGTCCGCGCTTGGGGGTTCGGGGCGCGGTTCTTCGGCCAGCGGCGCGCGCTCAGGGCGGGGTTCTGCCACCACCGGCGCAGGCGGCGTTGGTTCGGGCGCGCGAAACGCCGTGGGCTCCGGTTCGGGCGCGGGCGGTTCCGGCATGGGGAACACCGTCCCGCATTGACCGCAGCGCAAGGGGCGTGCGCGGTCCCGCAACAGGCGCTCCGGCACTTCAAACCCAGCTTCGCATTTCGGGCATTCGATCAGCATGCCCCTATTTTCCGTCACGACTGGCTTCTCGGCAAGCGAAAGATTGAGCCCCCCACCCCTGCCATGCGAAACAAGCCCTATGGTGAGATTCGGGCGTGTCGGGCTGGCCTATCCAACCCCTGGGGGAGACCCCGGGCAGGCGGCCCTGCGCGATGTCTCCTTCGCGCTGGGGGAGGGCAGCTTCACCTGGCTGCTCGGGCCTTCCGGGGCGGGGAAAAGCTCAATCCTCAGGTTGATGCATGCCGCGATCCGGCCCTCAAGCGGCGTGGTTTCGGTGCTGGGTACTGATATCGGGCAGGCGGAACGCGCGGCACTCCCGGCGCTCAGGCGCAAGATCGGCGTGGTGCATCAGGAATTTCGCCTGCTGGGCCATCTTTCCGCCTGGGATAATGTGGCGCTGCCGTTGCGCCTCGCGGGCCGGGCGGAAGGCGCCGTGAAACAGGATGTCAATGAAATCCTTGATTGGCTCGGCCTTGCGGCCAAGGCCGGACGTGTGCCGGCAGAGCTTTCCGGCGGTGAGCAGCAACGCATCGCCATTGCGCGCGCCATCATCACGCGCCCGGCATTGCTGATCGCTGATGAACCCACCTCGGAATTGGATGTGTTCGAAGCGCGGCGGTTGATTGCGCTGTTTGTGGAAATGAACCGGCTCGGCACCGCAATAGTGGTCGCGACGCATTCCGAGGATTTGCCGGCGCGCCACCCGGCGCGGGTTATTACTCTGGCAGAAGGCCGCGTCATTGATGCGCCGTGACGCTGGCGGCAGGGCTGACCCGATTGGCCTGCGCGGCGCGCTGGCGGATCGGCTGCTGGTGGCGCTGATTGCCGCCATGGCGCTTTTCGCAACCTGCGCGCTGGCGGGGCATGAGGCGGTGAGCCAACTCGCCAAGCGCTGGCAGCAAGGTGCTAATGCCGCCGTCACGGTGCAAATCCCGAACCCAACAGCCGCCCGCATGGAAGCGGCGCTGGAAGCGCTGCGCGCCCTGCCGGCGGTGCGTGAGGCGCAGGCGGTAGACCCCGGCCGCATGGCGGAATTGCTGCGCCCCTGGCTCGGGGATGTCGCAGGGCTGCCGCTGCCCGGTGTGATTGAATTGCGCCTGGCCGATCTGGCCGCCGACCCGGTGCTGATTGGCGATAGGGTGGCGGAAGCCGTGCCTGGTGCAGTGACGGAAGCGCATGGCGTGTTTGTCGCCCGGCTTGCTGCCGTGGCGCGCGCACTTTCGGCGGCTGCCTTGGCTGCGCTGCTGCTGGTGGCGGTGGTGGGGGCTTCGGTGGTGGTGTTGGCCGTGCGCGCGGGCATTGCGGCGCGGCGGGATTCCGTGATGGTGCTGCATATGCTGGGCGCGGCGGATCGGGATATTGCCGGGCGTTTCGCGCGTCGCACCGCTTGGCTTGCCGTGCTGGGGGCGCTTCTGGGCGTAGCTTTGGCAGCGGCCTTGCTGTGGGGCCTGTCGCAGCTTGCCGGTCCCATGCTGCCCGACATCACCCCGCAAGACCTGCCCTGGTTTGGCCTTGCTGCCATCCCGGCCAGCGCCGCGCTGATTGCCTGGGCAGCGACCATGGCGAGCATCCTATTGTGGTTGCGGCGCCTGCCATGAAGCTGCGGCGGCTTTGGGCGCTGGCCTTGGCGCTGCTGCTGCTGTGGTTAGGCGGCTGCATCTGGTTCCTGCGCGCTGTGCAGGAAAGCGTGGCGGATGCCAGCACCACCGACGCCATTGTGGTGCTGACCGGCGGGACTGAGCGCGTGGAGACCGGTTTTCGCCTGCTGGAAGAAGGTGTGGCGCCGCGGCTTTTTGTCTCTGGCGTGCATCCTGATTCGCGCCTCGTGGATCTGGCGCGCGGTGCGGGGGTAGATCCCGCGAAGCTTACTGGCCGGGTAGAGCTTGGCCATGCGGCAGCCTCCACCCGCGGCAATGCGGTGGAAATCGCGGCCTGGGCGAAGCAACGCAATGTTGCATCCATCCGGCTGGTGACAGCGGGCTATCACATGCCGCGCGCGCGCACGGAATTGCGCCGCGCCATGCCTGGCTTGCAGGTGCAGGCCCATCCCGTAACACCCGCCCGGCTGCGTGCCGATGGCGCCTTTTGGCAGCCGCGCAATTGGGGGTTGTTGCTCGGCGAATACATGAAGTTTCTCGGCGCCGAGCTTGGGCTTTCGGCCTTTTTTGGTGGAAGACGCGCATGATCTGGCTGCGTTCCCTTGTATTCAATTTTTTGTTCATGACCATCACGGCGTTTTGTTCCATAATTGCAATGGTCTTCTTGCCTTTCCATCCGCGCCATATGCGCCGCTTTATTCAGCTTTGGGCGCGCGTCATCATCTGGCTGCTGCGCATCATCTGCAATATTCGCGTTGAAGTGACCGGTCTGGAACACATCGCACCCGGCGCGGCGATCATCGCTTCAAAACATCAATCCGCCTTTGATACCTTTGTCTGGCCTGCCCTGATTGAACAACCAAGCTATGTCCTGAAACGCGAATTGCTCGACCTGCCCTTTTGGGGCCGTGCGGCGCGCCATAGCGGGGCGGTGGCGGTGGATCGGGATGGTGGTGGGCCGGCGCTCCGCGCCATGGTGCGCGATGCGAAGCGCGTGCTGGATGAAGGGCGGCCCTTGGTGATTTTTCCGGAAGGGACGCGTTCTGCGCCTGGCGAAAAACTACCCTATCTGCCGGGCGTGGCCGCGCTGGTCATGGGCAGCGGCTTGCCCTGCTATCCGGTTGCGACCAATAGTGGGCGGCATTGGGGCAGGCGGGCATTCCATAAAGAGCCAGGGGTAATTGCCATTTCCATCCTACCCGCCCTGCCGGCGGGGCTGGCGCGCAAGCCGCTGATGGAGGCGATGCAAACGCAGATTGAAACCGAAACGGCGCGGCTGATGGCGCAATAATAGCGCAAAAAGAAAAGGGCGGTCCAAACCGCCCCTTTTTTCATTGCCTGTAGAATTGCCCGGCGTCAGACCAGAAAAATCGCCATCAGCACCAACACCACAATAATCGCGCCGGTGGACCAGGTGACGAAGCGGGTGAAATCTTCCCACCCACCGCGACGATCCGCGAGGATATCGGCGGCAGTCACTTCGACGAAGTCATAATGTTCTTTCTCAGCCATGGCTTTCCCCAACGCTCAAACCCTGAATCACTGTGTAGAAAGCAACGCCGCGCGGGGCAAGGGGTTCAGCAGCGAATCACGCGCAGATTCCACTCCGGTGATGACTGCGCGCCCCGCTTCCAGCCGCACGCGCCCCGCGGCCAGCCAGGAAAGTGCTGCGGGATAGAGCTTATGTTCTTCGGCCAGCACGCGGGCGGCCAGGCTCGCTTCCGTATCCTCAGGCAAAACCGGCACGGCGCCCTGGGCCAGGATGGGTCCCTCATCCACCCCAGCGGTCACCAGATGCACGGTGCAGCCATGCAGCCTGACACCTGCTGCCAAGGCGCGCGCATGGGTATCAAGGCCCGGAAAGGCGGGCAGCAGGGACGGGTGGATATTGATCAGCCGTCCTTCCCAGCGGCGCACGAAATCGGGCGTCAGCACCCGCATGAAACCGGCGAGTGCAATGATTTCAACGCCTCGCCGGGCCAATTCGGCCTCCATCGCAGCTTCGAACCCAGTGCGATCACCCTTGAAAGCGCGGCTTTCCACCACAGCGGTCGGCACCCCACGCGCAGCCGCGACCCCAAGCCCCGCAGCATCGGCGCGGTTGGACAGCACCAGCACCGGCTCCGCCGGGTAATCCGGCCCGGCAGCCGCCAGAATCGCCGCCATATTGGACCCGCGCCCGGAGATGAGCAGGGCGAGCCGCCTCCGCTTCATGCGCGCGGCCAAGCCTGAGGCAGGTTCTGGATATGAATGCCGGCTGGCCCGCTGGAGGCTTCCAAATGGCCGATGCGGAAGGGTGCCTCGCCGGCTGCGGTCAGCATGCGCGTGGCGGCCTCAACCCCAGCTTCGGGCACCGCCAGCACCATGCCGAGCCCGCAATTGAACACGCGGAGCATTTCATCGGCGCTGACATTCCCAGCCTCGGCCAAGAAGGCGAAGACCGGCGGCACGGGCCAGCTGCCGGCTTCCAGGACTGCCGTGACACCCGCTGGCAGCACGCGCGGCAGATTGCCCGGCAGGCCACCGCCGGTGATATGCGCCGCGGCATGCAAAAGCCCTGCGCGATGCAGGGAGAGCAGCGGCTTCACATAAATGCGTGTGGGCGCCAGCAGCGCCCGGCCAAGCTTCTGCCCGGGCGCGAAGGGCGCGGCATCAGCCAACGTCAGGCCGCGCGCGGCCAAGACGCGCCGCACGAGGGAAAACCCGTTGGAATGCACGCCCGAAGACCCAAGGCCGATCAGCACATCGCCCGCCGCAACGCCTGCGGGCAGTAACCGCCCACGTTCCGCTGCGCCCACGGAAAACCCGGCCAGATCATAATCATCCGCGGCATACATCCCCGGCATCTCAGCCGTTTCGCCGCCAACCAGGGCACAGCCCGCCTGCCGACAGCCCTCAGCAATGCCCGCAATAACCGCCCGCGCCTGAGTGAGCTGAAGCTTGCCGGTCGCGAAATAATCTAGAAAAAACAGGGGCTCAGCGCCCTGTACCACCAGATCATTCACGCACATCGCCACCAGATCAATGCCGACCGTGTCGTGAATGCCCGCTTCGATCGCCACACGCAGCTTGGTGCCAACCCCATCGGTGGAAGATACCAGCACGGGATCGGTGAAGCCCGCTGCCTTGGGGTCAAACAAGGCGCCGAAGCCGCCCAGGCCCCCCATGACGCCAGACCGGTTCGTGGCACGCGCCAGGGGCTTGATGGCCTCAACCAGGGCGTCGCCGGCCTCAATATCCACGCCCGCATCGCGGTAGGTGAGGCTTTGGGTAATGGAACTGGTCAGGGCGACCTCCGATTTGATAAACTGCCCCCGTGCTATAACGTGGGAAAACGCGAAGGGAAGGCTTTGATGACAAAACGCCACGCCTGGCGAATGGCCGGAAGGAAACATGTGGCAGCGGCTTGCGCAAGCTTCTGGCTCTGCCTGCTTGCCGTGCCGGCCTTCGCGCAATTCAGTGACATGGGCGCACTCACGCAGCGCAATGTGGTAGCGGAAGCGACCGCGGAAAATGGTGTGGTGGCGCAGGAACGCGCCTTTGCCGCTGGGCGCCGCAGCGCTTGGGATCGCATTCAGGGCATGGTGAATGCGCCGCGCCGCCCAACCGATGCAGAGCTTGATCGCATGGTGCGTTCCATTGTGATTGAACAGGAAAACACTGGCCCGCAGCGCTATAGCGGGCGGCTTACGATCCAATTCGATGCCGATGCCGTGCAAAGCTTCGCCGAGGGTGCGGAGGTGCGCGCTGCGACTCTGCCTTCCGGCACGGCCAGCGAATCGCCAATCAGCAATACGCCCGCCACGCCTGTGCTGGCTTCTGTGGAAGTGACGGCGCGTTATGCGTCACTCAATGAATGGCTGGAGATTCGCCGCCGCGTAGTGGCTGCTGGCGCCAAGCTTGATGTCATGGCGATCACCATAGACCGCGCGCATTTGAATATCGGGCTGCGTATTCCCATTGGCATGGCGCCGGAGACTTTTGGCCAGCATGGCTTGCAACTGACGCGCGGGTCTGGCGCGCAGAATGATCAATGGCGGCTTGGCCTTGCCGGACGGTCCTGATCTTCGCCGGGTTTCGCATACGCCGCCGATGTTGGCGGGGGCTGGGCTTTTCACCCTGCCCAATCTGATCACGCTTGGGCGGCTTTGCGCCGTGCCGGCCGCGATCTGGCTGATGTTGCAGCACAGGCTTGATCTGGCCTTTCTGGTTTTCATCGGCGCGGGCATTTCGGACGCGCTGGATGGCTGGATTGCGCGGGCCTGGAATGCGCGGTCCCAGCTTGGCGCGGTGCTTGATCCCATCGCGGATAAGGCTTTGTTGGTTTCGGTTTATGTCACACTCGCAGCGATTGGCGTGCTGCCGGATTGGCTTGCGATTCTGGTGGTGTTTCGTGATTTGCTGATCGTGGGTGGCGTGCTTGTGTTGTGGGCTGTGGGCCTGCCGCCACGCATCAAGCCGATTTTCATTTCCAAGGCGAATACGGCAGCGCAGATCGTGCTTGCCGCCTTGGTGCTGCTGTTGGCGGGCTTTGGTTTCAGCGCGCCCATCCTGCTTGAAGTGATGATATGGGTGGTGGCGGCCACTACCTTTGCGTCTGGCGCAGCTTATGTGGCGCAGGCGGCGCGGCGCACCGCCGGCTGGAACGCATGAGCGACCAGCGCCCGTCCATCACCGTTCGGCCAGTGACCGCGCCATCAACGGGGCCGCGTACCGCAACGCGAGGACAACGCTGGGCGCTATTTCTGGGCTGCGGCATTGCGTTGATCTTCTGCCTTTGGTTGTTTCAGGGCATTCTGACGCCCTTCGTATTGGCCGCGACCATTGCGTATTTTCTCGATCCGCTGGCGACGCGCCTGGCACGGCTTGGGCTGCCGCGCGGCATTGGCGCTTTTTTGTTGGTGACGGTTCTCGCTGCCGTTACCTTGGTGGCGCTGTTGCTGCTTTATCCGCTGATATTGGCGCAAATTGGCGTGCTGGTGCAGCGCCTGCCGGTCTATATTGCTGGCGTTGGGCAGGCCTTGCGCGATTTGCTGTTGAAGCTTGAAGAAACGCTTGGGCCGGACATGCTTGATCAGCGCTTGCGCGAATTGGCGATCAATCAGGCAGCGTCCATGCTGTCCTGGCTGGGCAGCGCCGCAACGCGATTGATTGGCGGTGGCTTTGCGCTGTTCAGTGTTTTCACCTTTGTTGTTGTGACACCCGTTGTCGCGTTTTATCTGCTGCGCGATTGGCCCGATATGCTGACGCGGATCGAAAGCTGGTTGCCGCGCCGCAGTGCCAATGTCATCCGGCAAATCGCGCGCGATACGGATCGTGTGTTGTCCGCTTGGCTGCGCGGGCAATTGCTGTGTTGTCTCGGGCTTGGGATTTTTTATGCCTTTGCCTTGCATTTCGCGGGGCTGGAGCTTGGCATTACCATTGGCATCATGTCGGGCTTCCTGACCTTCATTCCCTATGTTGGCTCCATGACCGGCTTTGCCATCGCCGTGCTGCTGGCCATTGGGCAATTTGGTTCCTGGCAGGAAGTGATGGTGATTGTCGTGATTTTCGTGATTGGTCAGGGGATCGAAGGCTATGTTATCTACCCCTATCTGCTCGGCAATCGCGTGGAATTGCACGCGGTTTGGGTGATCTTCGCACTCTTTGCCGGTGGTGTTGCGTTCGGGTTTCTCGGCGTGCTGCTTGCGGTGCCGATGGCAGCCGCGATTGGTGTGGTGACGCGCTATTGGCTGAGGCGTTATCTTGAAAGCCCGCTTTACCTTGACCCGCCACGGACCGGGCAATGACGCGTCAATTGGCCCTGCCGCTGCCTATCGCAGCATCCTCTGACGCGCATGATGTGATTGCGGATGCCAGCAATGAAGCCGCGCGAAGCTGGCTCGCCAAGCCAGAAAGCTGGCCACTTGGGCGCCTGGCGCTATATGGCGATGCAGGGCATGGCAAGACACATCTGGCCCGCGCTGCCGCCAAGCGGTTTGGCTGGCGCTGGCTGGATGGCATGGCCTTGAGCGGCCTGCCCGCCCCAGCACCCCAAGGCAGCGTGATTGATGACGCCGATTGCGTGGCGGATGACGCGGCACTTTTGCACCTGATCAACCTCTGCGCCGAACGGGGCGAAACACTTTTGCTGATTGGCCGCGAAGCGCCTGCGCGTTGGCCCGTTCGGCTACCGGATTTGGCGAGCCGGCTGCGCGCGACACAGGCGATTGGCATTGGCGCGGCATCTGATGCAATCCTGTCTGCCTTGCTCAGCAAGTTCTTCGCCGATCGGCAATTGCGCGTCGAGCCCGATGTGCAAGCCTGGCTGCTCACGCGCCTGCCGCGCGATGCGGCGAGCCTGGCTGAGGCTGTGGCCCGGCTTGATCGCGCGGCGCTTGGCATGGGGGGGCGCATCACCCGCCCGCTGGCACGGCTTGCACTCGGCGCATGGCTTGAAGGGCATGGCATTTGTGATGATTCGGAGACAGTGGGGCGCCTCCCCTCGCCATCCCCGGCGCCTTTGTTATAGGGTGCGGCATGAGCGACATCATGCCCGATATCGAAGCCTTCCCGCTGGCGGAAAGCCCTGCGCGCTTCAGCAATCGGGAGCTTTCCTGGCTTGCCTTCAATCAGCGCGTCTTGGAAGAAGCGGGCAATGCGCGCCACCCGCTACTGGAACGGCTACGCTTTGTGGCGATTTCGGCGAATAACCTTGATGAATTCTATTCCGTGCGTGTGGCCGGGCTGGTTGGGCAGGATCGCGCCGGGGTGGTGACGCCATCACCTGATGGGCTGACGCCAGCGCAACAACTTGCCGCCATCCATGAACGCGCGCGCGCGCTGATCGATGGCCAGCAGCACGCCTGGCAGGATTTGCGGGTGAAGCTGCGTGAAGCGCATTTGATGGTGGTGGATCGGCTCGATTTGACCGATGCGGATAAGCAATGGCTGGAAGAATGGTTCATGGACCGTGTCTTCCCGGTGCTGACACCTTTGGCCGTGGACCCGGCGCATCCCTTTCCCTTCATCGCCAATCTCGCACTTTGCCTGGTTTTCAAGCTGGTGCGTGAGGAAGATGGCGGCACGATGCGCGCGCTGCTACCACTGCCGCCGCAGGTAGAACGCTTCATTCGCCTGCCATCGCGCCGTGGTGCGGGGGCGATGCGCTTCGTGCTGCTGGAAGATGTGATCCTGCTGTTCCTGGACAGGCTGTTTCCCGGCTTCATTATGGCGGAAAGCGGGTTGTTTCGCCTGATCCGCGACACCGATGTGGAATTCGAAGAAGAAGCCGAAGATTTGGTGCGTTCCTATGAAAGCGCCTTGAAGCGGCGCCGGCGCGGGCGCGCCATTCGGCTTTCCGTCACCGCCAACACGCCGCCCGATATTCTGGATTTTGTTGCCGAGGAATTGGACGCGCCGCGGTCTGAGGTTTTCGTGGTGGATGGGCTGCTGGGGCTTTCCGATCTAACGCAATTGGTTGTGGATGATCGGCCTGATTTGTTGTTCACGCCCTATACGCCGCGCTTTCCCGAACGCATTCTGGATTTCGGCGGTGATTGCTTCGCCGCCATCCGCGCCAAGGATATTGTGGTGCATCACCCCTATGAAAGCTTCGACGTGGTGGTGCAATTCCTACGGCAGGCAGCGCGTGATCCGAATGTTATTGCGATCAAGCAGACACTGTATCGCACCACGCGCGACAGCCCGATTGCAAAGGCGCTGATTGAAGCGGCCGAGGCCGGCAAAAGCGTCACCGGCATCATCGAATTGAAGGCGCGCTTTGATGAGGAACGCAACATTGCCTTGGCGCGCGAATTGGAAGCGGCTGGCGTGCAGACGGTATTCGGCTTTGTCGAGCTGAAAACCCACGCCAAGGTAAGTTTGGTGGTGCGGCGCGAAGGATCACATTTGCGATCCTATGCGCATTTCGGTACGGGAAATTAC